>NC_021184.1:633750-950625 GCF_000233715.2 Desulfoscipio gibsoniae DSM 7213 | reverse complement strand
TGTCCAACTACCGTCTGGACGTTTTTACATACTTCCAGGCATTGCCCGCATAAAATGCACTTTTGATCATCCCGGACAATAGAGGGGTTATCAGGGGTAATGGGCACCCGCCCCCGCACCTGGGCCGGCCAGGCACCCCGCCCCTGATACTGCTGGGGCAGCCAGCCATCCCCGCCGGCCTGCCCCGCCACCGATGTCGCACCGCAGCCGGCCAGGCTCATCGTAATACCGGCCAGCCCCAGACCACCCATCATTTTCAAAAAAGACCGTCTGGTCACCTGCCTTTTTAGCTGCTGATCCTCTTCCTTGACATGGTCGTCCATAATAAATCCTCCTTGGGTCAAACTTAAACTTTAAAATAAACTAAAGGTTTAATCAAATATTTCTGAAACCATCTACTGCATTTAATGGATCTAGAATTATTCAACCATTGCGCCACGCCGCCTGATCTTACGCAGCAGGCGTTTAAAAGTCGATTTTAAATTAAATGTTTTACCTGCCTGTTTGCGATACGCCGACCACTCAACCACACGGACAATGGTGGCGCTGATTTCGTATAACAGATACATGGGGGCTGCCATCAGCAGTACCGAGAATATTTCAGGGGAGGCCACCAGCGCAGAGGCAATCACTACCGAAGCCACGATGGCTATTTTCCGTGCTTTAACCATCATCCGATAGTTGATTACACCAAGCTTGGCCAGGAAAAAACTGGCCAGGGGCAGTTCAAAAATCAGCCCGAAGGGCAGTAAAAAGTTTAAAGTAAAAGACACGTATTTGCCGATGGTGAGCATGGGAACCAGTTCCTTGCCCCCGTAACTCAGCAAAAAATTGACACACATGCGGAAAACCACCAGAAATCCAAAGGCTACGCCGCCGATGAAAAGCAAAAAGGAGAATAACACAAAGAGAGTGAAATAAATACGCTCCATCTTACGCAGAGCGGGAATAATAAACCCCCAAAATTGCCAGAGGGTCACCGGCAAAGAAGCCAAAAAACCCAGGAAAAAGGCAAGCTTAAGCTTGGTCATAATTGCTTCGGTAACTCCGATATAAATAATATCATGACCTTTGTTAGTCACCGGTTCCAGCAATATCCTGAGTACTAAATCGCTTAAAAACCAGCACACCCCCGCCATTACAAAGGTGGAGATTATTGAAATAATGATTACCCGGCGCAGTTCCTCCAGATGCTGCATTATCGATTCTTCTTCATACTGGGATGCCTGCTGGTTTATTTACGCCACCTCCTTTGTAATAATTGGTTCAACTTGACAAATTGCTTTGCATTATTGGGTCAGGCCGTTACTGCAAATTGGTGCTTTGCGGGGCATTCTGAACAGTAGCAGATGCATTACCAGATTCATTTTTAGTGGCCACTACTATCCCTTCCTTGCTTGGTTTGCTCTCTTTCTTTTCCTCATCTTCCGCGAAAGAGTTCCTCATATCCCGCAGTGCCTTGCCCATAGCTTTGGCGGCATCGGGCAGTTTGCCGGGCCCAAAAACAATTAGCACCACTACGAGAATGAGAATCAGGTGAGTCGGTTGAAAAAATCCGCTAAACATCCCTTACATCCCCCTTAAAATTTTATTTTGGAACTGATGAATCGTAATTTGGAAAAGCAAAACTTTAAGCATCTATAGTTGACCTAATAATTAGGTTCAATAAAAATAATTTATTATTAGCTTGCTTTTACAATAAGTATCGTTTATAATTTTCAATTAATTATTTTTATTATAATATTGCTTTTAGCCGGAAAAATCAATAATTAAATAGCTAATAACTAATATTTAGAACTGGACAAATAAAGCAACCATGCTGTTTGTCTGGTTTTTATTTCCTTGTGTAAATATTTTTTATTTATCTTGCCAGTATAATAATTGGCATATATAATAGCGTAAAATCAAAAGATCAATCATATCTGACCGGTATGGGTTGGAACACCTGTACGGAAGGATTAGCATAACCTTATCTGGCATCACCCTGAGGCATAAAGTACCAGCGGTACTGAGGTCAAGGGAGCAAGGTTTTATTTGCTTGCCTTTTACGGCCTGTTTACCTTTATGTGGGTGAAAGCAGGCCGTTTACTTTTTTAGCGGGTTATTTACACAATCGGTCAACTCTTAAAAAGAAAAACCTGTCGACCATGCTTTACTGTCAGGCCAAAAAGGAGATGGTTTTATGGTATTAGAAAGGCGGATTGGTGTTATCGGTATTGTAGTTGAAAACCGGGAGCAGGCACCCAGGATTAACTCCATTTTAAGCGGCTATGGTGAAGTAATCGTGGGACGCATGGGTATACCCTACCGGGAGAGGGGACTGTCCGTAATCTCACTTATTGTCGACGGCAGCACCGACGAAATAGGCGCTTTAACCGGTAAACTGGGCAATATAAGCGGTGTGCGGGTAAAAAGCGCGCTGGTAACCCGCTGAAATAATGCCGCATTTAAGAGGATCAAACCACCAACTAAGCTGCATATTGAGGTTATCTAAAGGTAGCCGATTTTTTTAGAAAGAGATAATACAGCATGCAATTACTGCAATGCCATGGTACACGTTTAAGATTATTACCAAGGAGATGAGCACATGCAAGACACGCCCCGGGGCAGCAGGATACATATAGCTTTGTTCGGGCGACGCAATGCAGGCAAATCCAGTCTAATTAACGCCCTTACCAGGCAGAACCTGGCCATTGTATCGCCCGTAGCCGGCACAACCACCGACCCGGTTTACAAATCTATGGAGATACTACCAATCGGGCCCGTGGTGCTTATTGATACCGCCGGCCTGGACGACGATGGGGTACTGGGGCACCAGCGGGTGCAAAAAAGCCTGGCAGTGCTGGATAAAACCGACCTGGCCCTGCTGGTGGTAGACGGGCAGCAGAGTTTGGGGACAACTGAGCAATCCCTGATAGAAGCCGCCAGGCAAAGAAAACTGCCGGTTATTGGTGTGTTAAACAAAACCGACCTGAAGCCACAACCACCGGCGGGCGACCGGAAAACTGAACTGGCTAAATCGCCGAGGCCGGGCATGGAAACCAATGGCTTAGCCGCATCGCCTGTGAGCGGCAATGTCCCGACAGCAGACTTGGCCGCGCAACCCGCAGCAAGTGTTGACCAGGCTGCGGGCCCGGACACGCAACCCGAACCCGGGATACCCTGGATAAAAGTAAGCGCGGTAACCGGGCAAGGCCTTGCCGAGCTTAAGCAGGCCATTATTAAGCATGCCCCCACCGACTGGGCCGAGCCCACCATCGCCGCTGACCTGGTATCACCTGGAGAATTAGTGCTACTGGTAACACCTATCGACAAAGCAGCACCCAAAGGGCGATTGATTCTGCCCCAGGTACAGACTATCCGAGATTTATTGGATCACGGCTGCCTGAACATGGTGGTGCGGGAAACAGAGCTAAAGGCCGCGCTGGGCCGCCTGTCCCAACCGCCTGCGCTGGTGATCACTGATTCCCAGGTTTTTAAAGAAGTGGACGCCATCATACCGGGCAGCGTACCCCTGACTTCATTCTCCATCCTTTTCGCCCGGTATAAAGGTGAGCTGACCACGTTGGTGGAGGGTGCCCTGGCTGTAGAAAGATTGCAACCGGGTGATAAAGTACTTATTGCCGAGGCCTGCACCCATCACCGTCAGGAGGATGACATCGGCACCGTCAAAATTCCCCGCTGGCTGCGCCAAAAAGTAGGCGGCGAGCTGCAATTTGATTGGTGCAGCGGAGCCGCACTGCCACCCGGCCTAGCCCGTTACAAACTAGTTGTACATTGCGGTGCCTGCATGATTAACCGCCGGGAGATGCTCAGCCGCATCATCTCAGCCCGATCCGAAGGCGTGCCTGTGGTCAACTACGGTGTTTTAATCGCCTATATGCTGGGTATTTTACCCCGGGCCCTGGCCCCTCTGGCCCGATACACGGACTTGCAAAATTTACTTAAAGATTATTAATAGCGAAATAATGCCGGCTCAATGGCCATGGGCGACGGTCGGTATCAAATCCGCATACTGACCGGAACATGGAACGGACATCTCTACAACCGTCCCGGTTCACACAGTATATCCGCACATACAGTAATCAAAGACTGGAGTGGTTGGCCATAGACTCTTTCAAAGACGCCCTGCACAGCTTGTCGGCAGGCTTACCCCCTAACGAAGAATATATTGTGGCTCTTCTGTCCGCTGGTACCGAACAAATGCCGGAATTACTGTCCGCCGCCGACCGGATGCGCAGGCGTGAAGTGGGTGAAGCGGTACACTTGCGGGCTATCATTGAGTTCTCCAACTTTTGCCGCAAAAATTGCCTGTATTGCGGGTTACGCCGGGATAACCGCTCCCTGCCCCGCTACCGCCTTACCGAACAGCAGATACTGGACGCCGCCGGAGAGGCTGCTGTCCTGGGTTTTCGCACGGTGGTGCTGCAGTCGGGTGAGGATCCGTATTACAGACCGGCAGACATTGCCCGGGTAGTTGAAAAAATTAAGAGCAGCTGCGATCTGGCCGTCACTTTATCCCTGGGTGAGCACAGCCGGCAAACCTATAAAATCTGGCGGGAGGCCGGGGCCGATCGCTACTTGCTGAAGCAGGAAACTGCAGACGAGCGGCTTTTTAAATACCTAAAACCCGATACCAGTCTGTCCAAGCGGGTGCAATGCCTGTGCTGGCTCAAGGAACTGGGCTACCAGACCGGCTCGGGCAATATGGTGGGACTGCCGGGCCAAAGTCTGCATACTCTGGCCCAAGATATAATGCTCATGCAGGAGCTTGATGTAGACATGGCAGGCATTGGACCATTTTTGCCCCACCCCGCCACACCGCTCAAAGATGCCGCGCCAGGCGGTTTGGAGCTTACTTTAAAAACACTGGCTTTAACCCGAATTTGCCTCCCACAGGCACACCTGCCGGCCACCACAGCACTGTGCACACTGACCACGGACGGGCGGAGGATGGCTTTAAGCGGCGGGGCTAATGTAATTATGCCCAATTTAACCCCCCCGGCGGTGCGGTCTAAATATCTTATTTACCCCCAAAAGGCAGATATCAGTGAAAAGCCCGCCGTCGCACTGGCTGAAATAACTGCTTTACTTGCCGAGATGGGAAGGCCTCTGGCCTCCGGACCAGGCCACGCCACAAAGACAAACCGGAAGTCTTTTTTCACTGATGATAAAAGTGATAAATGACACCGGCGCACACACATGCAAACCAATCTTTACCTTCAACCCAACCACTCATTATAAGCCCTATTAAAAATGCAAAATGTGAAATATTACCAATTTATCTAAAGGAGGGTTCTTAAATGCCCACCATGCAGGCCGATTTCATTAACGAACAGCAAATCAACACCCTTTTAACCGAGGCACGGCAAGCAGACAAAGCGCAGGCCCGGAGCATTATTGACCGGGCAAGCCAGGCTAAAGGGCTGACACCCTATGAATGCGCCATACTTTTACACATTGAAGATAAGGAATTGCTGGAGGAAATATACCGGGTGGCCCGCCAGATCAAAGAAAACATTTACGGGCGGCGGCTGGTGCTTTTTGCGCCTCTATATATTAGTAACCACTGCATTAACAACTGCGTTTACTGCGGTTACCGGCGCGATAACCGATTCACCCGGCGGCGGCTGACAACGGAGGAGCTACAAGAAGAGGTTATATTGTTGGAGGAACTTGGGCACAAACGGCTGGCCCTGGAAGCCGGGGAAGATCCCCAAAACTGTACCATAGATTATGTATTGGATTCCATTAAAACCATCTATGCTGTAAAAGAAGCCAACGGCAGCATCCGGCGGGTCAATGTGAACATCGCCGCCACCACGGTAGAAAACTACCGCCTGCTCAAGGAGGCCGGCATCGGCACTTATATATTGTTCCAGGAAACCTATCACCGGCAGACTTACGCAGCCATGCACCCCAGCGGCCCCAAACATGACTATGATTACCACACCACCGCCATGGACCGGGCCATGCAGGGGGGTATAGATGATGTGGGCCTGGGGGTGCTTTTCGGCCTGTACGATTACAAATATGAGGTACTGGCCATGCTGCTGCACGCTCTGCACCTGGAGGAATCCTTTGGAGTTGGCCCGCACACATTATCGGTGCCCCGGCTGCGCCCGGCCCAGGGCGTTAACTACGATAACTTCCCTTATTTGGTGGACGACGCGGCATTTAAGAAAATTATCGCCGTGCTTCGCCTGGCCGTGCCCTATACCGGCATGATTCTGTCCACCCGGGAACCGGCTGAATTCCGGGACGAACTGCTCACCGTGGGCATTTCCCAAATCAGTGCAGGTTCCTGCACCGGAGTAGGCGGCTACCAGCAGGAGCACCAGCGCAAATCCACCGGCTCATGTGCTTGTGCCAGTGGCGCAAGTGGGAGTAACGTCAAAGGCAGTGGTAATTACGGTAGCAGTGCCAGTAAGAGTTTGAGCGACGGCAGCGCTACTAGCAGTATCAACAGTAGTAACGGTAACAGCAGCAGTATCAGCGATAATGGCAATGGTAGAGATAATGCCAACAATGAAGCACCGCAGTTCCAGATAGAAGATCACCGCAGCCCGGATGAAATGCTGCGCAGTGTCTGTCTCTCAGGTTATATCCCCAGTTTTTGCACTGCCTGTTACCGGAGCGGTCGTACCGGGGACCGGTTTATGCCCCTGGCCAAAAGCGGACAAATTCAAAACGTCTGCCAGCCAAACGCCATCTTAACCTTTAAAGAATACTTGATGGACTACGCATCACCCGAGACCAGGGCCGTGGGTGAAAAAACCATCCAAACCCACCTGGCCGAAATCACCAACATAAAAACCCGCCGGCTCACCGAAGAGCGCTTAAAATTAATCGAGCAGGGCCAAAGGGACTTGTACTTTTAGGACAGTCGGCACCACCGTGCTGGTACTGACTACCGGTTACACCGGTGCCGGGTGTTGAAAGGTTGAAAGATTTTTTAATCTTTCAACCTTTCAACACCCGGCACCGAAGCAAACGTTAATAATTAATCACTTACAACTGCTTATCACGAACTCTTAAATTAGCCGCGTTTTGCAGCAATTGCCTGGCGTATTCGGTGCGCGGGTTGGCTGTAATTTCTCCTGCGGGACCTTCCTCCACAATGCGGCCCTCCCACATAACGGCGATCCGGTCACTCATTTTACGGGCCAGGGCAATATCATGAGTAATAAATAAAATGGCCAGCCCCCGCTTTTCCTGCAGGTTAAGCAGCAGCTTTAATACCTTGGCCTGCATTGGGGAGTGGGGTACCAGCACAGGACCTAACAGCGCGACAAGAATGATCAGGCCTAAAAGTACGATACCCACCCGGGCAATATTATTTTGTTTGACCCGCTGGACATAATTAATATGCATAGTTACTGTCCTTTTGTTGATTATAGCTAAGTGACCCACTCCCCCACTAAAGTGAGGGGCACCCAAGACAATCCGATACAGGCAACCTGGAGCCGGGATTTTTGCAGCTGTCCCGAATATTCTCACATTACTGCAACACAGGGCTGGCTCTACCGCAGCGGCCGCAGATGTAACAACTGTTCTAAGGACGCGGCGAAGAGATCATGGACATTCCCCGAAATGATGGGTTTTCTTCTCTGTTATCGTAAGCAACGGGAAATGTTCTATGTCCCCTCACTCTGTCGACAATAAGACGATGGAAACGTCCCCATGTCTCATCTAATGCTCGTCCCGACTGTATTGCCCATTACCGGTAAAATCTTAAGCTTGATTGAAAATATATATATTAGTTTTCGATTCTTTTTTGAATATCCAATATTTGCACCCCTTTCATGCTTAGAGTACTTTTTATACCCGGCGTCCTCGTTATAAAAATAAAAACCACGAAGATACATATCATCCATAACAGAGGAATACGGGTCTCCGTGGCCTTGTTGATAACACTATCTTTTTATCTTACTTTCCCCGAATGATTCTAAAAGCTTTCTGCAAAAGACAGACAGACATACCTTTACCTGATTAAAAGGACATCAACCCTTTTTCATCCACCCGATACGCGCTTCCGTAATACTATCCGGACCAGAGGTGCCTTTGCCAATATCAGCTCAGGCACAGCTGCCCACCCCGGCTGTTTTGCAGCAGGCTTTGAGTGAAAGTGTGCCTGGGGACGGCAAGCACCCTGCCGGTGGGTCCTTCTTCCACAATGCGCCCCGCAAGCATTACCGCCATGCGGTCGCTGGCTTTTCTGGCCAGGGCCAGGTCATGGGTAATGAGCAAAATGGCCAGCCCCTTCTTTTCCTGCAGGTGAAGCAGCAGTTTTATGATTTTGGCCTGCACGCTGGCATCCAGGGCTGAAGTCGGTTCGTCGGCAACCAGAACCCTGGGGTTCATTACCAGCGCCCGGGCAATGGATACCCTTTGATTCTCCCCGCCGCTTAAGTGGTGGGGATATTTAGCAAGGAAATTGTCATCGGACGGGAGCTCCACATCCTCCAGCGCCTCTCGGACCAGGGCCAGCTTTTCTTCTTCACTGCCCAGACGATGGATATCCAGCGGCTCCTTCACAGCCTGGAAAACATTCATCCGGTGGCTTATTGATTCTCTCGGATTTTGAAAAATCATTTGCACCTGACGGTGAAATTTGGCGTCCCTGGCGTTAACTTTTTCCAGGTCATAAAAAATTTCTCCCGCATCAGCTTTGAGCAAACCCAGCACCGTCTTGGCCAGAGTGGTTTTCCCGGAGCCGCTTTCTCCAACCAGGGCCAGTGTTTCCCCTTCATAAAGTGTTAATTGTACATCATCAACGGCTTTAAAGGAACCGAAATTTTTGCTTAGTTTTTTTACCTCCAGCACGGGGATAATACCACCCCGGTGGCAAGCAATCATTCCCTGGCCGTTATCAGTCAGCTCCGGCACTTTAAGAGCGCAAATATCTATCCGTTGCGTGCAGCGCGGGTGAAACGGGCACCCTGTAACGTTATGCGCCATTCTGCCCGGAATACCCTGTAAGTCCTTGGTGGTGTCCATGCCGGGATAAGAGCGCAATAATCCCCTGGTATAGGGATGGCGCGGGTTAGTAAGCAATTGATCGGTGCCACCCGTTTCAATTATTCTGCCTGCGTATAAAACGGCCATCTGATTTGACAATTCGGCGGCTACCGCTATGTCATGGGTTATCAGCAAAATGATTTTATCCCTGGCAATTTCCTTTAATAACTGAACGATTTCATTTTTGGTGAAAGCATCCAATGATGCGGTGGGTTCGTCCAGAATCAGCACCTCCGGGTCGTTCACCAGCGCCATGGCTATTAATGCCCGCTGCCTTTCCCCGCCGCTTAGCTGATGGGGATACCTGGCCGCCCTGTCGCCGTCCATTTTTACAAGTGCCAGTATTTCCGCAACCCTGGCCAGAGCTTTGTGCTTATCGCCGGCCCCATGCACCAACATTGCCTCCATTATCTGATCCTGGATGGTATATAAAGGATGCATCGTATTTTCCACGTTTTGAAACACCATGGCCAGTTTTAAGCCTCGCAGCCCCCTGCGTTCTTCTTCCTTCATGGAAAGCAAGTCCCGGTCATTGAAAAGCACAGTTCCGGAGCAGCTGCCCTCCACAAGACCCATTATACTTAATCCCAAGGTGGTTTTACCAGCACCCGATTCTCCAATAAGGGAAAGAAACTGCCCTTTTTCCAACTTTAGATTTATATTGTTTAAAACCTGCGTTCCATTATAAGATACGTTTAGTCCTTTAATCTCCAGCATGGTGTACCTCTTTTCTTAAACGTGGATTCATCACGGTTTCCAGTGCAGTTCCGGTGAAGGTAAATCCCATGATAGTCAATGAAAGGGCGAAACCGGGCGGCAAGAGCCACCACTTCCAGACATCAAGATAGGTGAATTGCAATGCGTTCTGCATCATTTTCCCCCAGCTGATCAAAGATGGATCAGAAATCCCCAGGAAGGAAAGTCCGGCTTCCATAAAAACCGCCCGCCGGGCAAACTGGATAATAATTGCGGTAAGCACGGGGCCCATTTCCGGCACCAGATGCCGTTTCAGCACATACATCCAGCCGCCGCCGAAACTGCGCGCGGCTGTCACATGCATACTTTCCTTTAAAGCAAGGATTTGCGCCCTGACTATTCTTGCCCCTGCCGGCCAGAGAAAAGTCGAAATAATAATGATCAGTAATAATAGATTGGGCTTAAGATAAGCCGCGACAAGGATGACCACAATAACCGGCGGGATAATCAGCATAGCGTCCACCAGCCTCATCAACACCCGGTCGTATATACTTCCCAGCAAAGCGGCGCTTCCGCCTACCAGCAAGCTGAATAATACCGCCAGAACGGCCGCCCCGCTGCCGGTCAGCAAAGAGTTACGCGCACCGTAAAGAAGCTGTGTCCACACATCCTGACCCACGTCATTGGTTCCCAGCCAGTGCCGGGCGGACGGCGGCTGAAAAATCAACCCGGTGTAGTCTTCCGGGCGGTAATGGGTCATAAGCGGCGCCAACAGGGCCAGGGCCAGAAGGCTAAAGAGAATGACCAGCCCGGTGCGGCCCATAAAATCACTTTTTACTTCTTTAACAAAGTTAATATGCATAAGCAATCCTCGGGTCAAGACGGGTATATACAATGTCCACCAGTAAATTAACTAATAAAACAGTAACGGTCAACACCAGCAATATTCCCTGCAATAGGGGATAGTCCCGGGTCAAAAGAGCATTGTACAGCAATGATCCCACCCCGGGATAAGAAAAAACAATTTCTATGAACAACGCACGCGTCACCATGTGAGGCAGCTGCATGCCTGTGGCGGTAACCACCGGCAGCAAGGAGTTCTTACCCGCATGCCTGTATCTGATAACCTTGTCGGAACACCCCTTGGCCCTGGCAGTAAATATAAATGGTTCGCCAAGGGAGATAACCATTGCATTTCTGGTTAAAAGGAAGGGATCTGCAATCCTGACCATAACCAGCGCAGTTAAAGGCAGTGCCAGGTGTTTGAACAAGTCGGTCAAAAATGTAAGCCCGCTGTACCCGGCATATGGTGTAACAGCCCCGGCCAGAGGCACCAACCCCAGCACCACACCGAAAAAAAGCAACAGTAAAATACCAACGAAAAAGTCGGGAAAGCCGCTGGCAAACATCACCGAGCCGAGAAGCGCACGGTCCAGCGGACGGCCTCGCCTGTATCCGGATTCCATACCCAGAACAACTCCTATCAGAGTGGAAATGCTAATAGCCAGGCCCACCAGTAAAACAGTCCAGGGCAGTGAACCAAGGATGACAGCCATAACCGGAGCGTTATAATAATAAGAATAACCAAGGTCGCCCTTGACAAGAGAACTGATATAGGTCCAAAACTGTTGGCCGGTTGACTGGTCCAGGGCAAACCGGCTAATCAGCTCCGCCTTGAGTTCCGGCGTCATGGCAATAAAAGCTTCATCCCCGTATATTGCCAGCAGAGGGTCTCCGGGCATAAGCCTGGGTAAAATGAAATTCAGGCACAATATCATGACAAGCGCAATTAGATAGTTAATTATCGATGTCCGGTTTTTCATTTTACATTTCTCCGCTTCCTCAGATATCGTGTCGGGCCGGGCTTTAAACATACCCGGCCCCTGTTCAACTTCCTCAAAAAGTTATTTTACAAAAGACATTTTGTTCAGCGGAATTGGCACGCCAAGCCCGACACCACGCACGGTGTAATAGAGATTAACCTGTCCGTCATGGGCCCAGTAGTAGGTATTATAATAAAGCGGCAGGGTCGGCATCTCCTCTGCATATAACTCCTGCGCCTGATTCAGATACTCCTGGCGTTTTCCGGCTTCCATAGCAGAAATTTGATTTTTCAGCGCAGCCAGCAGTTCTTTATTTTGCTCGTACCTGGCACTGTTAAAGCTCTGACTGATAATGGCGCTGTTTAACTGGGCCGGATCACCGCTCAATCCACCGTGACCGCTCAATACAAGATCAAATTTCCATTCTAAAACCCTACTATCAAGTGTTTTAGCTTCAATGCCCTGCAGGTTTACCTTAATACCCACTTTTTCCAATTGCGACTTGATTAACTCTCCCTCACGCTCACCAACGTTTCCACTACCTCCGGCGCCAAATAACAGCTCCAGTTCCAGGGGCTGACCGTTCTTTTCAAAATAACTCCCTTGCTTAACGTAACCCAGTTTAGTAAATATTTCCTCCGCCCTGACAGGATCATAGGGATAGGCACCATCAAGCTTACTGTTATACCACTGGCTGTCCTGCGGCAACAACCCCGGGCTGGCGGGCACACCAAAACCTCTTTGACAGGTATCCACCAAAGCCTGACGGTCTATGGCATAGGCCAGCGCCTGGCGGAATTCTTTATTGGACAAAGGTTCCTTTTGGTGATTCATCAACAGTTTGGCCACCCAATCGTGTGCTCCCGGCAGTAATTTAAAGCCTTCATTTTCCAGCGCACCGTTCAAATCAGGCGGCACACTGGCAGCGTTAACCTGCTTTTGCCGCAAAGCAGCCGCCACTGCCTCATTGCCCATTTTTACGAACTTAATTTCGGCAACTCCGGGTTTCCCCTGGTAATAATTGTCGTAGCGTTTATATAAATAAGTTCCCTGGGTTTTATTATAATCCTCCAACATGAATGGACCCGTCCCAATGCAGGCTTCCTTCTGCTGAAACTGTTCCGGAGATTGCACATCTTTGTAGATATGCTCCGGCAGTATGGGCAGGGTTGCTCCCACATACTCAAGAAACGGAGCATACGGTTTGTCCAAATACATCTTTAACGTATAGTCGCCCCGGGCTTCAACGCTTTTGACAATACCGGTGTCAACCCACTGGTAGGGATGTTCCTTGGTATAGTTAACGGTAAAAACCACGTCTTTAGCGGTAAATTTCTCACCGTCATGCCAGGTAACATTTTTATTAAGCTCAAAGGTATAGGAGTTCTCACTTTCATTATATTTCCAACTGTCGGCCAGCGCCGGTATGTAATCCTGATCGTCTTTCCATACCAGGGTATCAAAAATGAAGCTCATTCTAATATACCCCGGTCCCCTGGCATAGTGCCCGTAAGGTGAGGGAAAACCCCAGTCGCCGGTGGCATCCGCCACGGTATAGAGCAGATCGCTGCCGCCGGCTATTTCGGCGGATGGTTTTTCCCCGGCTTGCTCCCGGGCACAACCGGCAAAAGCAAGAAGCAACAACGCTATGGAGATGGCAATTAAACATCTTCGCACAAAAATCCCCCTCGCTATTTGAGTGTTTATATAACTACAACCTAATTTCCTGCATTTTCTTTATGTTTTATACTTATCCTCACCTCCAAAAAAACAGCAATGTTACGCACCCCATCCACTGATACTGTGGATATTAAAACCACCGGCAGCGGTAATATTTGTTCCCTTTTATGTGGTTTTAAAAGCACTCCAAATCATCCCCTTATTATCATTTCGTAGCTGGTGCCACTCCGAGGCGCACCAGCGGGTTAACACCTGCCGCCTGCAGTGCCTCGAGTTCGCTTGCACTGTTGATTTTAAACTTTTTGATGGTCGAAACCATGGTTTCAGGGCGGTCAACATAGTCCATCATAGACAGGGCAGTTTTAATTTTAACAAAAGGTCCGGTCATATTGCTTGTATCTGCCAATTCGTTAGCTTTATTGAAGTCAAACCCCAGCACCAGCCCGTCACCGGTCCCGGTTTGCTCGTTCCAGCGGATGTATAGCCCGGCTACGTTTTTAGCGCTTACCGGCAGCATTTCCAGTTGATCGCCGGTCAATGCTTTGACATATATGCCCCTTTACCTACAGTCGCATCAAGTATGACTTGAAAAGCATCATCTTTGCACCAGGACGGGCAGGCGATAATTTTATAGGATTGTCCGGCCAGTAACGGTAAATGTTTGTCCAGATACTTGATAATTAAATAACCGCTGTTTACACCTGGGCAGATATGATTGTGAAACTGAGCGGCCCGCAAAAAATCATAGGTACAATTAGGGTTAGACCATATTTGGGCAATGCCGATGAGACTGAACTCATTGCCGCCAAATACTTTATTACTTATTTTGGTGTTCCATGCTTCGTTATTTTTCAGTAAACTATTCAGCTCAATGTTTTCCTGAGCTATAACGGTGAATATTTTGTCATTGGGAAGAGCCTCTAAATTAGAAGGGTATATTTTACACAGCTAGTTAGGCCTGTAATAAAATAAAATACCATGAAACGGCCCCTTCCTGGGACACACCTTCATGGTATGGATACTATAATTCCTTATTTAATGCAGTTTTTTGAATGGGGATTCGGCTAGCCCTGCGCCTAAGAATCCTCCAGCCACTTGATTTTAGCCTCGGGCAATGCATCAATGCCCGGCGAATACGGTTTGATATCCAGCAGCGGGCTGCCGTCCAGAGCGTCCAGCCCCCGTACAGTAAGCCTGTTGCCATCAACAGAAAGCAACTCCGCGACACAGAAAGCAATTGGATTGGGACGCGATGGCGAGCGGCAGGCAAACACTCCCCTTACCACATCGCTATAGGGTGTCTTGGTCTGCAGCTTTTCCCGGTTGGCCTGGCTGCACCAGTACAATACAATGAGGTGGGATGCCTCGGTAATATCCTTTAACCCCGGAACATACTGAGGAAACAGCTCAATGGTGCAGTTATCCTGTGCATAACGTCCCTGTTTGGGCGCTTCGCCTGACTTTTTATATGGAGATTGAATGACGCCAATGGGCTTTAACTGCATATTTTTCCTCCTATGGTCGGCCCAAAAGTAATGGGGCAGCTTACATAATGTTTCAACTGCTACCAGCCCCGGGTGTAATCCTCAAAACAATCCAGGCATACAAATTCACCGTCACGCACCCTGGACCGGGGTTCCATCACATATTCACCACAGCGGGCACATTGCACGGACGGGAAGATACGTGCCTTGGAGGGGAATTGGAAATCTATTTGCTCCACTTTGCAGAATTCCTCCTCGGGCATGTGCAATATTTGTTCCACCCGGCGTCCCTGGGCTAACTGGAATTTGGCCTTTTCTTCTTCGGTGGCAGTGCCGCCGAATACTTTGCTGCGCAGTTCAGCCATTTCGGGATTAGGCTTATGTAGTGTGGCCCCATTCACCGATATGCGCAGTGCCCGGTTAGCGTTGCGGCTGCCAAAGGTATATACTTGCTTGCCCCGGTCGCGATAAATCAGGTTACCTTTGCCCAATGTACACCCGGTCATCACCATAACAGCGTCCACGCCACAGGCGTCATTTTCTACAATAGCCAGCAGTTCTTCATCGGGAGACCGCAGTTCTGCCAGGTGCTTTAATGCTATTTCTGATACCCGGTATCCGGTAGCAAGGCCGGGACAAACGTGCCCGTGAAATTCAATGGCTTTTTCCCAGGGGGTCTTTTCCATACACATAATTTAGCACCTCATCTTTTAATTTTAATCATGTCAAAGGTAAAAATAAAAAGCCACAAAGAAGCCTCTCCTTGAGACAAACCTTCGTGGCTATATTTCCACTTTAATAAAGAGTATATTATATACCGCGACAAAACCACTCAGCTTCTAGCTGGTTATTTACACTTTTATGCTATCGGGTTTATATAAATTTGTCAACCGTTTATCTGACAGTTTATAAACATTTGAAATCCAGCAAAGATGTTCAAGTTTTCCTCATATAAAATAGGTAAATTCATACTATCCCTTCAATAATACTATCTATTATCTTTCAACCTTATTAACACTGGACCAGTTACTGTCAATCTTTCAACCTTTCAACACCTGGCACCTCCGGCACCTGTTAGTTGCCTGAGGCTTGCGGCAGCTAGCCCATTATCTCACTAATATCCTGCACCTGTACATCTGCGGGAAGCTCAAAGGTATTCGCCGGCAGCGCGCCTACCTTTATGTTTTTAAACTCGCTTACATAAATGTTACCGTCGGTATCCGTTGCTTCCACCCGGACAGGCAGCCCATAGTCTTCCCGTACCCACATTTTGACTTCATCCTGTGAATCCTTTGCTTTAATTAAAAGCACCCTGCATTTTACCCCTTCATAGTTTTCAGTCTCCAACTCGGTGATTAATTCTTCATTGACATCCTCGGTATAGTCAAGGGGCGATTCAACCTCCCCGCTATCCCCCTGCATATCTTCATTAGTATATTTGATAGCCATATTTTCAGCCGGGGTGTAGGTATAAAAGGCACTACCATCGAAAATCATAATTATATTTTGGCCCTCGGCTTTGGTTTCATGTTTTACTTTTTCGCCCTGCACCCACATTTTACCTTCCATGGTCATATCCCCAGCCGTAATGACATAATCGCAGCTCATACCTTCAATTTGCTGGCCTTTGGCCAATAAATTCACCGCTGATTCCTTCCCGGTGCCCCGGGTGGCTTCGTGTTCCGCGTTAACAGCCTGGCCATCGCCGCCGCTTTCCTTCTGCTCTCCGCCGCAACCGGCAAGACCAAGGGAACTGTAAATCACCACAAGCACGGTTACCAAAAGGATCTTCAACTTGTACAAGATGACACTCCCTCTCTAATTTTCCAAATATAATTCGGCGCATCAGGGGAGTTAACCTTTATCTTTATAGATAAATTTTACTAGTAATTAGAGATCAAATTTTTCCCGTATTTTAAGCTAGTGAACGACAATTCAAAACTGCCGCCCGGGCGATTCAGTTAAAGTATGCTCCCGTGGCGGTGGTGTTCACCAACGAAGAATGGCAACATGTGCTGCAAAGAAATAAATAATCACCAAGCCTCACCTGAGCTTTATTTAAAGTGGGGCTGTTTTTTTGGGTACGTCTAATACCAGGTTAAAATCTGCTTGACTTCTTGGGTATATTTTATCACTATATCCCGCACTCTAATATGAAACTACTTATAAAAGGAGTGCGATAAAATGAGCACCAAGAGGTTGACCACACTGCTTCTGGCACTATGCGTCACTGCACTGTTTATCTTCAGCGGCTGTTCTCAAGTAGCCAGAAAACCCGGCCCCACACAGCCAGTCCCCAATCAGAACCAGACCGATAATAATACCGAACGGGCCAATAAAGAAGCCAGAACAGAGGCTCGCAACATCGCCCGGGAAGCCGACCTGGTGGACGGGGTTAAAAGTTCCACCGTGGTGGTAGCCGGTAATACCGCTTATATCGGGCTGGATATAAAATCCGATATCGAAAGAGAGCAAACCCGGTCTGTGGAGGAAGCGGTTATTAAACGAGTCAGGGGCGCCGAAGCCGACATCGATACCGTTTTTGTAAGCTCAGACCCGGACACGGTTACCCGCCTTAAAAACATAGATAAGGGCATAGCCGAAGGCATGCCGGTGTCCAGTTTTGCCAATGAGCTGGGTGAAATAGCCCGGCGGTTATCACCAAGAACCATGTAGAAAATTATGAAAAACCGGGACATAACCCCGGTTTTAACTATGTGGTAAACCGTACGCTCATTATCATTTTACACACAACCGCAATGTAAATCAGGACAGCTTAAAGCGCACTGCAAAGGTGGTACCTAACGGGCTGCTGTCCACCGTTATACAGGCATTATGCCTGGCGGCTATGCTATAGCACACCGCCAGCCCCAGGCCGGTGCCGTTATCTTTAGTGGTACAAAACGGTGTTCCCAACTTATCCAGCATGGTGGGGTCAATGCCGCAACCGTCATCCTGCACCGCCAGAATGACCTCGCTGTAGGCTGCCGCTGTACTTATGACCACCCGGCCACCGGTGGGTATGGCCTCCAACCCGTTGCGCACCAGGTTCAAAATAAGCTGGTGCATCTCTTTAGCATCCAGCAGCAAGTCGGGCACCTCATCCAGTACTAAAACAACATTCTTTTGATCCTTTGAAGCATCTGCCTGCAATAGCGGGAACAAACTTTGTACCAGTATGTTAATGTTTTGCATTACTTTTTTAACAGGCTTATTCCTGGCCAGGGACAGAAAATCAGTGATAATACCATTGGCCCGGTCGAGCTCCTCAAGCATCAAATCAAAAATTTCTTTGTATTTCAGACAGTCCGCTTTGCCACCCAACAGCTGCAAAAAGCCCCGCACCGAAGTCATGGGATTGCGCACCTCATGGCCGATGGTGGCGGCCATTTCCCCCACAATACGCAAGCGCTCCAGGTGGGCCATTTCCCTCTCCACCCGCTTTTGCTCCGAGATATCCTCGGCCAGCACCATACCACCGGTGATCCGTCCATCCTTGATAACCGGCGACACATTCAGCCTCACATAACGGCTGCTCCCGTTTTTATGTATAATTTCTGTTTCGTAGCTGCCAGGCACACCCTGCTGCAGCCTAACTTGAATTGCACTATAAATTTCAGCTTTATTTTTTTCAGGCACAAACTCCAACAAATTTCTGCCCAGCAATTCTTCCCGCTGATAACCCAAAACATCCCAGCATTTGTAGTTGATAAACACTATATTGGCGTTGGTATCGTAAGTGTAAAAAAGCTCATTCATGCTTTCTATCAATGTATTCAGGTAATCAACCTGCTCTTTAAGCTTTTTTTCACTTCCCCGCAGCGTTTCTTCCACACAGCTGCGTTCATGAATTTCCCGCTGCAGCAGTTCATTGGCGCAGGCTAACTCACGGGTCCGCTCCTGGACTAAATTCTCCAGCCGGTGACGGTGCTGGTACAGTTCCTCTTCCAGTCTCTTGCTGTCGGTGATATCCCGGATACATTCAATACCACCGGCCAGGTGACCTTCATTATCATAAAGGGGCGCGGCCGTTAACCACAGATAACCTCCCCGGCCCTGGTATATTTGCGGCACAAAAACTTCGGCATACAGTGTTTGGCTTTTTTTATGGACACTTTTATACTGCCGGGCGATCTCTTTTTCATCGACGCCAAAAAAATCCAACAGTCCCGGCTTTGAATAGCCGTAAAACGGCACCGAGTAGGTGTAACCACCCCTGCCGATGATGGCTTCCCTGCTCACCCCAGACATCTCCTCAATGGCCCTGTTCCAGACGATTACCTTTCCGCTACAATCAACTACAAAGGTAGCGTCAGGAAGAAAGTCAATGATGTCCAACAGCCGTTCATGATTATCGGTGGGCACTTATACACGACCTGCCTTTCCTTTACAAATCCGGCCAAAATGCACCTATAGGCGGCTCACACTGTATGGGCGAGCCGTGCCCGTCACAAATGCAACACACATATGCTGTATCTAATTATTGGCCGTGATTAAATAGGAGTTTATCACCGGATGTTATTAAATTAGACAAATACAGACAAAATCCTTGTAAAATTATAATTAATTTGCAGATGATGATTTGCATATTAGCTTTACAAAAAAGAAGGGCAAATACAAAAGATCGATTAATCTTTTGCATTTACCCTCGTTATGCATATTCTTTCTATATAATAGCTCCCATAATAGCTCGCCCGCTAACGCCGCGTACCCAAGGTGATAACAAAAAGCCCCGTTATCGCCAGCGTATAACCGCATAGCAGCCAGACCGGCTCCTGCAAAGCTGGAGGCGGCGCGGACATGGTCCTGACCGCCACAACCCCCGCCAAAGACAATGCTGTTCCGGTTATCCAGTATACCAATTTATTTTTAATCACAACCATAACACCACCGTTTGGGTAAAATAAATTCGCAATCTGTGTAGTAGTAACAAAGCGCATCCGGCAACGACGAATCTTCTAGAGTACCGGTATTAAAGTTACATACACACCGGTGAGAATCGCTGAGGTGATCACCCCGCTGATATTGGCACCGATAGTATAGGGAAGTATCAGGGATTGGGGATTGGCTTCAGTGGCTGCCTTTTGGGCCACCTTCCCCGTAGTAGGAATGCAGGATACTCCAGCAATGCCAATCACCGGGTTGAATTTGCCTTTGCTGATAAAATACATCAGATAACCGCCGATAATGCCCCCAATGCCGGAAAGCAACAGCGCCAGTATACCCAGCACCAGTAGTATCAATACTTTAGGATTCATAATGGTATTGGCCTCACACAGCACGCCCAGCAAGATACCCATAAAAAACGTTGAGCCATAAAGAAGCGGCCCTTCGAGAAAGGATACATAATGCTTGAGGTTAGCTTCCCTGACAGTCACTCCCAGGAAAAAGGACATGAACAGCGGGGCCGCCACCGGAAACAACAAACTCAACACGGTACAAGTAATAATGGAAAAGGCTATTTTTTCCCCTGGTGTAACGGTGGGTATATTACTTAAGTCCATCTTGATACCACGCAACCGCTTGGGGATCATTATTTTGATCAAGTACGGGTAACCTCCGTAGGTCAAGCTTAAATAAAGATAGGCCACTATAGTGATGGGTACAAACAAATCCTTGGCCAGCATCAGTGACGTATACAGCACCATCGGCCCGTCCGCCGAACCTACCATGGCTATGGAGGCCGCCTCGCTGTAACTTAGTCCCATCGCCACGGCTATCGGGAAAGTAGCTATTGTGCCCAATTCGGCGCAAAGGGCAATAACCATACTGCTGAACGGCCTGGCCAGCACATAGCCTATTTCGGTCATCGCGCCGATACCCATAAATATAAAACAGGCAATTAGTCCATTGCTAAAAGTTAAGGTATAGATAGGCTGTAAAAAATCCACCTGCAAAATAGTCATCAACTCAGCTGCATCACTGATCATAGGGTCCACGAAAATAGTGCCCTGCTTTTGAGCCGATAGAAACAACACAGCTGCATTGACCGAAGCCATGCCAAAACCCATCGGAATCATTAATAAGGGATCCAAAATATTTTTAGCCCCCAGGTACACCAGGCCCATGCCCAGTAATATCAATACAACCCTGGCAACAGCCACAGTTGAATCGGATGCAACTAACGTGGCCAGGCCTTGAAATATATTTAACCAACTAATATCCAACATTTTTCCCACCTCGATATTGTCATAGTTTGGCGGATACGGTGTATGTTATATGATATGGATTAGGCACTGCCAGGCCACCGGCGTATCGCCGGTCTCAGGCCAGGCTCCAAAGAGCCGCCGGTAACCGGGAACGCCGGTTTCCCGTATGGCAGGCTTACTGGCTTACCACCTTTGTTGCCGAATGGGAACTGGCTTTCCAAGCCGGCCGCAACTTCAGCTGCAGTTTTTCACGCAGCCTTATACCAATAAAAATTCCCTTGATCATTGCAGCCACGCACATGGAAATAATTACTCCTATGGCAAATACCTGCAGGGCTACTATAATGGATTCAATAGTCATGTCTGAAACCTCCTTTGGGTAATTTATTTACTTGCAGCATTGTTTCAGCAATAACAGTGCCAGACATAGTGCAGATGTTGCAATTTGATCTGATAAAAACCAGCAGGTATATTTTATACTGCCCTTAAGAAACATACCTGGACATCATTATTCAGTGGCAGTCCCGAGGGTCTATTTATTTACTGTACTTGCTGAGGCAAACGCACTCCGGAACATACCGTACGAAATGCTGTTGGGGAAAGCAGCTATACCGGGCGAATAGTGATGACCAGTTTATTTATTTTGCAATCTTACATATACCACACAAAAAAATCTTTATAAAAAGCAGGTTATAGCGGTGTTATGCGGAAATGCATAAGTTATGTAAAAACGCATAAACCACTACAAGCTTATTTCTTTCTATGGGTTACCTCATGACGACATATTTGATAAGGTCAAACTTTATTATTTTGCACCAGTTGCCACGGGCTACATCAATTTGTCGTTGATGGTGACCCTTAGTATTAGCAGTTGGGTTTATTTTTAGAACAGATGAATTTTGCCTTTGCAATACCTGAACATCGAAACGCGTTGCCTGGATGGGAACTCCTAGTCATATAATTGGTATGTTTTTTGCTAGTTAGATAATTATCTTCTGTCTCAACCTGCCCAGAGAACTCCCTCCCATACTGGTGGGCAGGAAAGGGAGGTCAGGTATTGCAGGCAGAGATTCAAATTTACCGTAAAAAGATTAAAAAAAGTTAGCAGATTATAATCGTTGACTTAGTATTGCAGCTACCACAACACCAACAAGACTTGTCGTATCAGGGGGTAATAAAATGCTAGTCAAAGATATAATGATCCCAACTACCATCAGTCTGCGTCCCGATCAGCCGGTTTTAGAAGCCTGGCAATTGATCCGGCGGCATAAGGTTGCCGGCCTGCCGGTGCTGAACCTGGACGGAGAAATTATTGGCCTGGTAACCAGGGACGATATCATTGAATGGGGACCGGAGGTATTTGTGGAGACCTCCTCTGTGGCCACCATAATGCAAAGCCCGGTACACACCATGAGGGAAGATGATTCCCCGGCGGATGCCTGGGCACTGCCAAGTCAGGTTTTCCCGGTAGTCAATCAAGATAACCGCCTCAGCGGCTTACTGGAAAAAAGCAGAGTGGGCAGTGAACTTTTAAATAAGGCCAGCTGGATACTGCTGCAGGTGGATACAATTTTGGATTCGGTGGACAATGGTATCATCGCCATCAATACTGAGGGCATAATCCGCCTGTATAACCATGCGGCGGAAAAAATAACCTGGCGATCCAAAAGCTATGCTACGGGACGCCATCTTTCCGAGGTTATTATCCCCCAGGGACTGCTGGATGTGTTAAAGGACGGCAGGAGCCGCAAAGAGTTTAAATTGTCGATAACTTATACCGAAGGCAACCGCACTTACCTGACCAACCATAGCCCCATCTTTGAAAACGGGCAAATTGTGGGCGCTGTGGCAATATTCCAGGATATTTCTGAACTGGAGTTTATCTCGGAAGAACTGGATTCAGTTAAACAATTAAACAAAAAGTTAGAACTTATCATTGAGTCATCCTACGATGGTATCATCATTACCGATGCCCGGGGCCTGATTATCAGGGCCAACCAGGCTCACCAGCGTATCACCGGCATACCCTCCGCCCAAATTCAAGGTCAGAACATGGACTACCTGCTTGAAAAAGAGGTTTATGCCCAATCCATTGTCAAAGCTGTGCTGCATGCCGGCAAACCCGTTACCGTGGTGGAAAGGGACCATTTTTTAGTAACAGGCAGTCCCGTGCGGGACCAGGACGGCAATATTGAGCGTATTGTAGTAAACATTCGTGATCTCACCGAGCTTAATGAACTGCGTGAGCAACTCAAGCAAACCAGGGAACTCAGCGAGCGCTACCAGGATGAGTTGAACCAGCTGCGAGGGCGGCTGCTGAACCAGGAGGGATTGATTTTCAACTCCCCCAAAATGCGGGAGCTGTTACAGACGGCCATACGCCTGGCCGCGGTAGATACTACGGTACTGATTTTGGGGGAATCCGGAGCGGGGAAGGAAGTTTTTGCCAAAACAATCCATAATAACAGCAAGCGCAAAAACGGGCCTTTTATTACCGTCAACTGCGGTGCTATACCCGAAAACCTGCTGGAATCGGAGATGTTCGGCTATGAGCGGGGTGCCTTTACCGGTGCCAACCGGGAGGGCAAAGCAGGCATGTTCGAATTGGCCAATAACGGCACACTGTTTTTGGACGAAATTGGTGATTTACCGGTGGGATTTCAAGTAAAGCTCCTCCGGGTCATCCAGGAAAGGGAAGTGCTCCGGGTGGGCGGCAGCAAACCCAGACCTGTCAATGTACGGATACTGGCGGCCACCAATCGCAATCTGGAGGCAATGGTTAAGGAAGGCCAGTTCAGAGAAGATTTATACTTCCGTATCAATGTGGTGCCCCTGTATATTTGCTCCCTGAGGGAGCGTAAGGAAGACATCATACCACTGGCCTACGCCTTTAAACATAAGTATGAAGAAAAGTACGGCATCCGTAAAAAAATAAACCCCCGGGTTTTTGACACTTTTTTAAACTATCACTGGCCCGGGAATGTGCGGGAATTGGATAATATGATGGAAAGGCTAATGGTCACCACCGCTGAAGATGAAATTTCCGTCAGCCACCTGCCGGCGCACGTTTTTGAAAACCTGGAGCACCAACAGCCCGAAGTTTATGTAAAGGGTATTATGCCGTTAAAAAACGCTGTTATGGAGGTGGAGCGGCAGCTGATCAGCACCGCCATCAAGGAATGCGGCAGCGCAAACAAGGCTGCTCACGCTCTAAAGGTAGATCAATCCACCATAGTGCGCAAAATTAGCCGTTTGAAATCCTATGGCCTGGCTATATAAACCAGGCCATAAAAATGTAACCATAGAACCCCTAACAGAGATTAGCCCGTCGACCGTGCTATACCCAAAAGGTCAAGCAACAGCTGCCGGCAGCTAGCCCACTACCTCATAACCGGCTTCCTTAATAGCTTTGGTTATTTGCTCACGGTCCACAGAGCCGGTTACTACAACTTCTTTTTTAGCTAAATCAACCTGCACGTTTTCTACACCAGCAATGCCTTTAACTGCTTTTTCCACCGCCGCCTGACAGTGATGGCAGCTCATTCCTTCCACCTTAAGCGTCTGGTTCATTTCTACAATTCACCCCCTGATATATAATAGAAACTTTGCTGCAAAGATCATTCCCCTTCAATTCAGGGTCTTTGTGGTTATACTTTGTACTTAATTCTGCAATTCAACCCAAGTCACAGTTTTCCTGCATGGATATAACACACTCATTGTTTATGTTTAACCGCAACTTAGCTACTTTAGTTAGTGTTTTTCATGCTCGGGAGTATTATACCTGATTAACCTTCAACGCAACCAATAATTAAACGGCTGCCGGGATACAATAGTACATCATAAGGTACGGAGGTTATATTAATGAAGAAGCATAACATTAAGCCGACTTTTATCAAGAGCGGGCTGGAAAAATACCGGGCTAAATCCGCCCGTATTGACGACAACAGCGCGCAAGCTACGCCTCCCAAGCATTACGGCAGCGGTGCCATTTATGTCGCCCGGGAAGCAAAAGAAGATTAATTTTTTACTGCAAGGCTTTACTAACCAGGAACCAGGTTCAATCATAAACTAATGTATATAGGATATCAAGGAGGAAAAAATGACCGGTCAATTGCTTACCGAACTGGATGTTTATAGAATCGCCATTACTAACGAAATGCGCGGTGCCTCTTTTTACTCTTCTATGGCTGCTAATAGCACTGACGATAAAACAAAGGCTATTTTTCATAAACTGGCTGAAGAAGAAAAAGAACACCATAAAGCATTTCAAGCTATACTGCAAAAGGCCGAAGAAATAACAGCAGAGCCCCTTAATAAACAAACCGCTTCCTATCTAAAAACTCTTTCGGAAAACAGTGTCTTCCCTGTGGAAATGAACGACCTGGTGGCCCGGATCACCCCGAACCAGGCCCTGGCCATGGGCATCCAGGCTGAAAAGGACTCTATTTTGCTTTACCAGGAATTATATATCCACACCAGCAGCGCGGATGTTAAAGACATGCTGAGCAAATTATTGCAGGAGGAAAAATTACACCTGGTGGAATTAAGGGAGCAGTACGAAGAGTTACAGAGCTAAACGACAAAACATTACCCCCCTCTTAATTATTGAGGCAGGACAAACGGTGGTTAAAATAAGCATTTTTGTTAATTGACATTGTTTCAAAATAGTTTTAAACTATTGTTAATTAACTAACTATTTTAAACAGGGGGGAAAAGAAGTGAGCACAATCTTAGCTGAAAAGTTGGACTCCAACTTTTTAAGTGAGGTTATATCAAAGGCCCGCACAACTAAAGATGCTAATGATTTTTATAACTGCCTGGCTTGCGGTATGTGCAGCGCGGGATGCCCCTACAACGGTGTACATGAAAATGCTGATCCCAGGAAATTCATTCGTATGCTGGTGCTGGGCATGAAGGAAGAGGTTTTCAACTCCGACTTTATCTGGGCCTGCACCCAGTGCGGCCGCTGCACCATGGACTGCCCCATGGGCGTGGAAGTTCTGACCCTGGTGCGCACCGTTAGAGGAAACTTTGGTTTGAAGGCCCCCGGGTTCTTGCAGGATGTGGTGGATGCCCAGATCAAAACCGGTAACCAGATGGAAGTTTCCACAGAGGATTACCTGGAAACCCTGGAGTGGATGGAAGAGGAATTACAGGAAGAAGTCGGCGATCCCAACGCTAAAATCCCCATTGACAAAGAAGGGGCTGACTTTTTATTTCTCTGGGATCCCCGGGAAATTAAATATTACCCCAATGACGTACAAAGCTTAGCCAAGATAATGTGGTATGTTGGTGCCAACTGGACCTGCAGCAGCAAATGGTGGGATGCCACCCATTACGCTTTGTTTAACGGCAATGACGAAGAGTCGGCCATTATCACCCAGCGCTACGCCGATGAAGTTAAGCGCCTGAAAGTTAAAGAACTGGTGATCACCGAGTGCGGCCACGCCACCCACGCCAACAAATGGGGTCCCAAAGTATGGCTCACCAAAGACAATACATACCCCGTGAAGAGTATTGTTGAAAAATATGTGGAATGGTTTGAAGCCGGTCTGCTCAAAGTTGACCCCACCAAGAACACTGAACCCATCACTTTGCACGACCCCTGCAATTCAGTGCGCAAACAAGGTCTGGGAGATGCCATGCGGTATGTATTAAATAAAACCGTCATGGATTTCAGAGAAATGAATCCCCACGGCATCTACAATTATTGCTGCGGCGGCGGCGGTGGGCTGCTAGCCATGGGCAAAGATATCTACCCCTACCGGATGGCCAAAGGCAAACTCAAAGCAGACCAAATTAAAGCCACCGAATGCAAACTGGTGGCCTGCCCGTGTCACAACTGCTTTGACCAGTTAACTGATACCATTAAGTATTATGAATTGGAAGGTACCAGGGTCATCCACCTGCACCATCTGATCAGCCATGCTTTAATAATGGAAGAAAAACCCTAAACCTTCGTTCCGTCACTTGCGATGACTGCGATAAATTTGTATAAAACCGATACAAGCTATTTGAGACTAATGTTTTAAAGGTAACATAACTATTGGTGCGGCAGTCAGTGCCTAGCGCCGTATGTTGTTTTTAATACAACCATAAATAATTTTCAACTAATGTAAATAGTTCCGTGTCCTGTCACGGAACTATTTGCTCTGTAAAAGCCTTGACAATGGCCTCGTCCACCTGTTGCATGGTTTCGGGCCTGGCGTAAAGCAGCCGTGCGGTATCCTCAAAGCTTAGGTCCGGGTCATCTTCAGCCAAAAGCGCCCAGACTACGGTGATAAAGGCATGTAGATTCACTTGCTTTAGCTCCGCTATGGCCGTATCCACCGAGCCATACCTGTCATTTATCCGATTCATAGTTTCTTCCGTCAGCTTAAAATTACGTTCCCTATCCAGTATTACTTTAGCCATCACGCAGCCTGGTATAAAAGTTTAACGGATTAGCGCAGTAATCCGGAAAGTAAACCAGTCTTCTCACCAGGCCTTCGCCCCTTTCAATTTAAATTTTCCAATCTTAAAATTACAGCATCACCGATAACTATTTAATTATTGCAACCGGATAATTCTACACTCCTCGTTAGCTCCAGACATTCCACAGCCTGTATTTAATTGCACCGGTATAAATAATTTACCTTTTTTTATGCCTAAAATCAACCAAAATCCAGCAGGAAGGGAAAGGAAGTCTGGCGGGAAGCAGGGAGACGGTTCTCTTGCTTTCCGCCCCCCTCCCTCCGCCCTCTCGCCACCAACCCGCCCGCTTAAGCGTGCGGGTTGTCGTAAGCGCGCAGCAATATTTCGGCCAATTCTTCTATCAGGGGCATGCGCGGGTTAGCGGTGGTAGACTGGTCAACAAATGCTTTTTCGGCCAACTCGGGCACCTTTTGCTTAAACAGCGCAGCATCAATATCACACTGGGCAATGGTATCCGGTATGCCTACCCCGGACCGCAATCTTTCCACACCGGCAATGAGGCTGTTAACTCCCTCCTCAACGGTGCCCGCCGGCATACCTAGAAAAGCAGCCATCTGCCGGTATTTTTCCGGAGCCTGAAAATACTCGTATTGTGGGAAAGAGGTAAACTTGCTGGGCATCCCGGCGTTGTATCTAATAACGTGGGGCAGCATAATAGCGTTGGCCCGGCCGTGGGTAATATGAAACTCGCCGCCCAGCTTGTGAGCCAGGCTGTGGCAGACACCCAAAAAGGCATTGGTAAAAGCCATGCCCGCTATGCAAGAGGCATTATGCATTTTGCTCCGGGCTGTGAAGTTATCCTTTTCACCGTAACTGGCGGGCAAATACTTGAACACCAACTCAGTAGCCTTCATGGCCATGGCATCGGTGTAATCCGAGGCCATCACCGACACATAGGCCTCCAGGGCATGGGTCAGCACATCCAAACCGGTGTCCGCAATAACCGCCGGGGGCAGCGTACCAACAAAATCCGGGTCAATTATGGCCACATCCGGGGTCAGTTCATAATCCGCCAGGGGATACTTGATATCCTGGCCCTTGTGGGTAATTACAGCAAAAGCGCTAACCTCGGAACCCGTGCCACTGGTGGTGGGTATGGCCACAAACTGGGCCTGCCGCCCCAGCTTGGGATATTTATAAGTGCGTTTGCGGATATCCAAGAACTTCAAGCGCAGAAAGTCAAACTCCACCTCGGGATGCTCGTAAAACAGCCACATGGCCTTGGCAGCATCAATGGGCGAGCCGCCCCCCAGAGCAATAATGGTATCCGGGCGGAATTGCTTCATTATCTCTACACCCTTTTGTACCGTTTCCACTGACGGATCGGGCTCCACGTCCGAGAATATTTCCACACTGACCTGGTTATTACGTTTGTTCAGATGGTATACCACTTTATCAACAAAACCCAGCTTAACTATACCCGGGTCGGTGACAATAATGACCCTGGCTATACCCTGCATTTTTTGCAAATACTGTACCGAACCTGACGTGAAATAAATACGCTCCGGCACTTTGAACCACTGCAGCTTATTTCGACGCCCTGTAACCCGCTTAATATTAATTAAATTATCGACGCTGACATTGGAGGTGGTGGCGTTATGGCCCATGGATCCACAGCCCAGGGTCAGGGAGGGTATGTTGACATTGTACAAATCCCCGATGGCTCCATGAGTGGCCGGGGAATTAATGATAATCCGCCCTGTGCGCATGCGCCGGGAAAATTCGGCCACCACGTCTTTATCCTCAGTGTGCAGCACAGCCGAGTGTCCCAGGCCGCCAAAGCCCACGATTTCTTCACAGCGACTGATGCCCTCCCTGTAATCGTCCACCTGGTAACAGGCCAGTATGGGGCTCAACTTTTCCATGGACAGGGGATATCCAGGCCCCACCCCCTGCTGGGGTGCCACCAGCACCTTGGCAGCCCGGGGCACCTCAAATCCCGCCATTTGCGCGATATCATAGGCGGTCTGTCCCACAATGGCGGAGTTTAAGGCACAGTCCTCCCCCTTTACCGCCATAGCTTCAAGCTTGGCCGTCTCTTGATCATTCAGGAAATAACAGCCGTAGGTTTTCATCAGCCCGGTAACTTCTTGAAAAACCTCCCGGTCGATAATCACCGACTGTTCAGAGGCGCAAATCAGACCATTATCGAAGGTTTTGCTTAAAATCAGATCGGTTACCGCCCGCTTAATATGCGCTGTTTTTTCAATATAACAGGGTACATTGCCCGGCCCCACCCCCAGGGCCGGCTTGCCTGTACTGTAGGCAGCCTGCACCAGCCCGGCACCCCCGGTGGCCAAAATCAACTGCACGCCGGGGTGGTTCATCAGGTAGCGGGTGGCCTCCAGGGAGGATTCCTCAATCCAGCCAATGCAGTTTTCCGGTGCCCCGGCCGCCACCGCCGCGTCAAGCATTACCTTGGCGGCTGCCGCGCTGCATTTTTGCCCCCCGGGGTGAAAACTAAAGATTACCGGGTTGGCTGTTTTAATACAAATCAATGATTTGAACATGGTGGTGGAAGTGGGGTTGGTTACGGGAATTACGGCGGCAATCACCCCCACGGGCTCGGCCACCTCCATTAAATCTTCTTCTTCGTTAACCCTGATTACCCCTACGGTTTTTTTGTACTTGATGCTATGGTAGACGGATTCCGTGGCAAACATGTTTTTTATAGATTTATCTTCGTAGACGCCCTTTTTGGTTTCCTCAACCGCCAGCTTGGCCAGTTCCATATGCTGATCCAAACCGGCCAGGGCCATGGCCCGTACTATTTCATCAATTTGCTGCTGAGACAAGCGCATTAAAGCATGCCGTGCCTGCTCAGCATTTTCCACCAGTTTATCCACCATTAACTGTTGTTGATCACCGATATATTCAATCTGCCGACCGTTATTTTGCTCGCTCACTGTCGATCCCCCATCCTGAAAAAGGTTCCGGTCTAAACTTACCTAAAAAATTCTAACCCCACCGTCTTCCTCATCATTGTTCACCTGGTGATGAAAAATTTCCTCCAGGCTTTCTTCGTCATACCTATCACCGGGTCTATTTTTCAGCTGGCTGACCACCCTGGTTACTCCCCGGGCCTTGGACGCGCTGGCTATAGCCTCTTGTTCTTCCTCCGGGGTATCTACCCGGCCCATCAGGAATACCGTGCCGTCAACCGATTTGGCCCCTACATGGCGCAGGTCCACTCCGGGGTTGGCTTCCAGCTCCTCCATGACCTCCGCGGTCACTTTACTGTCGTCAATGGCTCCGTCCGTGCTTACCGCCAGCCCCAGTTCCACCCTTTTAACCCCGGGCATTTTAGCCAGTCTTTCCCTTAGCCTGTTTTGCTCGGCCAGTGCATCCACCACGCCGCTAACCTGCACCTCACCGTCTATGACATTTGCTTTTAGAGCATAACCCTGCAAATCTTTATCGCTATCAAGCATTTGTTGAACTTTATGCTGCAGCGCTTTATCTTTGTCTTTAGGTTTATCCGACATCAAGCCATCAGTCCTTTCATTATTGAATTAATGTAAACCTGCAACAACATCTCCTGTACCTAGTTCCAATATCAACTGAAAACCTTTCGGGCTAAGTCCCCGAAAGAGTCTCGGTATAACCGGTGGTACGCTAAAGGCACCAACGCTTAATAACAAGCGATCCCTGCATTTGCGCTTAATGCTTATTATGACCGAGTAGTAATTGGCGTATGAGTTGAAACCTTTTAAAAACAGCAGTCGGATATTGAAAAAATATGTTATTATATTGTTGGTTAACAAGAGATTAATTAGGTTAGTATTTTTATGTAATAAAGCAATAAACTACGCTGGTGGCGACAAGTTGCAATGATCGCCATAATAAGTGACGAGCAAAAATGACGGCGATTGCACAATGGCAGCAACAAGACAATAGGAATTATGGAGGGCTGGCATGGAAAGCATTTGGGAATGGTACGAGATTTGGCAAAATTACCGTTACCATAATGAAGTAAACTTTCTAATATTTATACCGCTGTTTTTTTTGTTACGCTCCTGGCTGATTAAAAAGTTAAATGCAGCGTTCAATACCAGAATCGAAAACAACGACCTGGCTCCCTTTATCCAATCACTGATTAACTGGGGTACATTCTATGCCATAGTTGTTTATGCCATTATTTATTTCAAAGATACCTTTTGGCTGGGGGAAACCTGGTTTAGAATCGGCAATACACCGGTTACCACAATGACATTTATCATACCCGTTATTATCATCAGTTTGAGCATAAAGTTTTCCAATTTTATTTCCCGGTTCTTATTGCACCGGGTATACAGCCGCTATGAAATGGACCAGGGCATGCAGTATACCTTTAGCCGGCTGCTGCACTACATCATTATCGTTGTTTCCGTGCTGGTAGCTTTGCCCGCTATTGGCTTTGACTTAAGTGTCCTCACTGTCTTCGCCGGTGTAGCCGGTATCGGTATAGGTTTCGGCATGCAAAATATTGCCTCCAACTTTATATCCGGCTTGATCTTATTATTTGAACGCCCCATCAAAGTAGGAGATAGAATAAAAATCGGCGATATTCACTGCGACGTGCAGCATATTAATATTCGCTCCACAGTGGTGCGCACCAGGAATAATGAACATATTATCATACCCAACAGCCAGTTCATCGAGAATCAAATCATCAACTGGTCTTACGGTGACCCTATTGTGCGGCAAACGATCCTAATTGGCGTAGCTTACGGCTCGAACGTGCGCCTTTTGGAAAAACTGCTTCTGCAGGCGGTCCATGAGCACCAAGATGTACTGGACGACCCGCCGCCTCGGGTGGATTTTCTCAATTTCGGTGAGTCCTCCCTGGATTTTAGATTGTTATACTGGATATCCGATCCCGTGCTGCGTAAACGAATAAAAAGCGCGCTGAACTACCGTATCAACGACCTGCTGCAGGAGCACGGTTTAGAAATACCTTTCCCGCAGCGCGACCTGCACCTGCGCAGCGTTGATACCGCCCTGCTGAAGAATATGCAATGGGAAATGGAAGTAAGTAATGAAGGAAATGGTGACGAACAAAACAAAGGAAGCAATTAAATAAAGTGGTAATGAAACGTTAAAAGATTTATTTAACCCTTCCACCGAAAAATACCCATCTGCGAGCTCGCAAAGGACAAAAATAAGGATGGTTTAGTTTTTTTAGCAACCCCCAGAGGGAACTATTGTTTGCCCCTAACTCCACTGGTATAATATAGTTATGAATTGAAAAAAGGTAGTTCCATATGATTTATTGTGCTATGGAGGTAACCATGAAAGTTATTAAATCAGGCGAGTTAGGAAAAACATTTGAGATTAGAGAATCCAGCATCCTTTTAGGAGATGCCAAAGAAGCATTAATGGTAATTCCTGACAAAACAGTTCAATGTACTGTATGCTCACCTCCTTATTGGGGACTCCGGGATTATGGAATTGAAAATCAAATTGGAGCTGAAAATAAACTTGATAATTACATAAATAATTTAGTTGAAATATTTAGAGAGGTCAGACGGGTTTTAAAAGACGACGGTACCCTTTGGTTAAATATAGGGGATTCCTACACAAGCGGTAATCGAAAATATCGTGCCCCTGACCGAAAGACTGACACTAAAACTAATGTTAGGGCTATGAGCTATCGTCCCGAAACTCCAGAGGGGTTAAAACCCAAAGACCTTATTGGAGTTCCTTGGCGGGTTGCCTTTGCACTTCAAGCTAATGGATGGTTTCTAAGATCAGATATCATTTGGAATAAACCAAACTGTATGCCTGAGAGTGTTAAGGATCGTCCGACAAAATGTCACGAATATTTATTTCTTCTAAGCAAATCGAAACATTATTATTATGATTATCAATCAATTAAAGAACCAGGTGACACCGGCCATTTAAGAAATAAAAGAACCGTCTGGAATGTTAATACACAGGCTTTTAAGGAGGCCCACTTTGCGACATTTCCTCCGGAGTTAATAATGCCCTGTATTCAAGCTGGCAGTAAGGTAAATGATTTTGTCCTGGATCCCTTCTTTGGCTCAGGAACAGTAGGGGTAGTGTGCAACGAATTAAACCGTAGATTTATAGGAATTGAAATTAATCCTGAATATATCGAGATGGCCAGTGAAAGGATTATATCTGCCAAATACGATAAGGAAGAAAGAAGAAGATGCAATGAGCTTTAAAATCCCACTTCCCGACACCCAAATTAGTTTCTATCAGAGGCTGGATAAATTAAAAAAGACAACCCTTCAGGAAGCATTATACAAAACAGTTGAAAAAGTAGATATAGGCAAACTTGATAAAGAATTAAGGAAATATGTTAAAAATAGTGACCTGCAATTATTAGCCAGATATGGGATAAGAGGGGAGGTAATGTTCGTTGTACCTTACTTACTAAGGACAAACCCTCAGTTAATTGGTTATTACAGGTTACTATTGGGTTTTCCCCAAAAGTCTTTTTATACGGGTAACAGAGGTTTAGGATTTGGGATTTTTAAAAGTATGGAATCTAAAGGGATCATAACTAAAGCTCAGGAACCCTTAATTGAAGATTTAGTAAAAGTATTAAACAAAAGTTCTTCATTGTTATTGAACTCGATCGAAAAATCATCAATATCTGCCAGCTTAATTAGGGATCTAACATTATTAACACTGGGTCCTCAATTAAGAGGCGGTAGGAATAATGATCTCGGGATCGCAGCAACTAAGATGGTTTTTGAAATTATTAGACAAATAGTTAGCCCAGCTATCAAAGAGTCAACTAATACAAAGATAGTTTTAAGCAATGCCGCAGGGAGGGAGACATTTATAGAGTTTGCCTCCGACCCGGACATCATTATTAGGGAAAAATTAAAATCAGGTAAGTTCAAAAACTGGATTGCCATTGAAATTAAGGGTGGAACAGATTTATCAAACGCCCATAACCGTTTAGGGGAAGCTGAGAAGAGTCACCAGAAGGCCCGATTGGCTCATTATACTGAATGCTGGACTTTGATTGGTTTTAACATCGATTTGGAATTAGCAAGTAAGGAATCACCAACAACCGATAGGTTTTATCATATATCCCATCTTGCAGATATAAACAATGCTGAATACGAAGATTTTAAAGAAAGCATTATTGCAATTGCGGGCATTTCAGATTAGTACGCCAAATATTAGTTTCATTTAATAAAAAATGTGCAATTATTAAACATAAGTAACTGGGGTAGACATGGCTTCACACCTATTCTTTGCCCTTAATGCTTAAGCAAGAAAAATTACACCCGTTTAAAAAAGATAGCCGGGACTTATGTGTTACGATAATACCCATGGAACTACGTTACGGACTGTATTTAAGCACGATCTTTAGCGCAATAGTTTTTAACTGCAATACGGGTTATCGCATTAGCCAGCGTGGCGGCCCCGAAGCCGTTATCAATATTTACTACGCCCACACCCGAGGCACAGCTGTTCAGCATGCTGAGCAGCGCCGCCAGTCCTTGAAAGCTGGCCCCGTAACCCACACTGGTGGGCACGGCGATAACAGGCTGTTCCACCAGCCCACCCACTACACTGGCCAGGGCACCTTCCATACCCGCCACCACAATGACCACGTGCGCCCATTTAAACATCTCCAGCTTGTCCAATAAACGGTGGATACCCGCCACTCCCACATCGTAGCACCTGTGCACCCGGTTGCCCATTACCTCGGCGGTGATAGCCGCCTCTTCCGCCACCGGCAAATCGGCAGTGCCGGCCGTCACCACCAGTACATTGCCCCTGGGCGCCGGCCTCTCGCCACGATAGACCACGATAGTCCGGGCCAGCTCCGAGTAAACCGCATCATCCAAAACAGCCTGCACTGCATCAAAAACATCCCGCCCGGCCCGGGTGGCCAGAACAGTACGGTTGTTTCGGCTTAGTTTATTCATTATTTCCACAATCTGCGCGGTGGTTTTACCTTGACAGAAAACCACTTCCGGGAAACCCTTGCGCAGTGCCCTGTGGTGATCGAGCTTGGCAAATCCAATGTCTTCGTAAGGCAAGTTCTTCAGTCTGCCCAAAGCTTCATCAACGTCCAGGCGGCCTAAATTAACATCCATTAATAATTGGCGCAGCTCGTCACTGGTCATGTCACATTCTCCCTGTCCTCGATATAGTTAAATGCATATAATCTAGCTGGTATTTCGCTTTAGGCTCCACAAAATCCGGTTTTGCACGTGCAATAACACAACCGAAGTAATGGAAGCTTAACAAATCATGAGACCGGTTTTATCCGGCTGCCTAACATTTAAAAGCGCTCAAACCAGGTACGACCATATCCAGTTATCATTATACCGGGCTTTTATCTAGTTGCCAATTTAATATCCTAAACTTCACTGCGCGCATTATTACGACATTATGAGCGGACTATGATCAGGGATTCATACACCGAAAACCTATACGAAATGGTACCATGTAATAATAGAACGATTAATGCAAAGAATAATCGCGGAGGTGATGAAATGCTTAATGATAAGGATGCCAAGGAAATGGACTGGGTTAACCGTGAAGCCAATGAGGAAGCAGCCCAGGATTACCTGCGCATCAGAATGGACGACAATGATAATTTCGGCGAAGGCCAATAAAAAAAGCCCCTGTACGGGGCTTTTTTTATGGGGTCATTTATGGGGTCAGACTTAAACTTTCATAAACTTTCTTGTTATTTTACTCATTTTTCAACCCGGTTTTCTCAGACATACCCATTTTTACACCCTTGTTAGTGCCATGCCGCTGCCCGCTGTTCAATTGGGCCTCCTGGGACTTAATCTCCCTGGCCCGCGGTGCCCCCACCGGCCGGTGCAAATCCTGCTGCAACTCGGGCTCGTCATGCTTAAAATCCAGGTGATACGGTCTTTCTGCCATTAGGTCTACCTCCGTCATAATGTTTTAAAGATATTGTGTTGGATATACGGCTAAAATATGCCCCACTTTGATATTAATTAAGCCTCTTGCACCTTTTGAGGCAAAAGTCCTCTGGCAAGTTATAGTAGACCATGCTCGCGAAATCAGCATACTAATTTTATTCCTTATTACCATACTTTCTAAAGCTTTGGAACATCTGTCAACTGAGCATATATTTGACCAATGCTTTACTTGTCCAGTTATTCTATAATCTTTATGTGATAAAAAATACATGTAAGGAGGCCGTCATGACATCATCCTGGAAAAAGCTTCTTTCTCTGGCCCTTACCGCTTTTCTATTATCCTTTTTTGTAATTAGCGTGCCCGCATCCCAGGCAGCGCTGCCGCTAAAACAGGGACACCGGGGCGCGGATGTGCTGACTCTGCAGCAACAATTACAAACCCTCGGTTACTTTCAAACCAACCCCACAGGTTATTTTGGCCCCATCACCACTAACTCAGTGGTAAAACTACAGTCAGATTATCAAATAAAAGTTGACGGTATTGTAGGTTCTCAAACCAATCAGTTAATTAATAAATTATTGGGATACACCCCACCGCCGTCAACCGACCCCTCAGCCAAGTTTAAAAAGGAAGTGCTTGGTTTTTACGTTGGCGATGAGTACTCGATACCATCTTCATACGCTACCCTGGAAAAGCAGAAAAACACCATAACCTCCATATCCCCCTTCTGGTACAGGCTGGACAGAAATAACCCGGGGAAACTGGAACAGTACGGCAACGACACGCTACAGGAAATTAACCAGGTGCTTAAGCTCACCAAAGAAAACAATATCAAAAACTATGCCTTGATACATAACCTGCTTTACGGGACAACTTCCGTTGGGCGGGATGTGCTCCACACAGTGCTGGCCAACCCGAACACCCGCTGGACACTGGTGATGAATATATTTGATCTGCTCAAAGAAAACGGCTTTCAAGGTGTATGCATGGATATCGAAAATATGCATGCCTGGGACCGGGAGTTATATATCCAGTTTTTAGCTGAACTGTCGGCCCAGTTAAAGCCTGCCGGGTTTGAAATTATCGTTTGCGTTCCCTCTAGAACCACCGACAAGGCTACCGGCGGCTGGGGCGACAACTTTGATTTTGCCAAAGTGGGCCGGTATGCCGATATGGTGGCCATTATGGCTTACGATGAGCATACCGCAGGCGGCAAGGCCGGCCCAATAGCCTCCCAGGCTTACGTTGACCGGGTTATCAAATATGCACTGTCCAAACTGCCTCAGGAGAAGATACTGCTGGGTATCGCCGGTTACGGCTTTGACTGGAATTATGGCCTGGGCAACTCCAGGTACCTTTCTTACCAGCTGGCTATGGACACTGTTAAAAAGTATAAAAAAAGCATACAGTGGGATAACGGCAGCCAGGCCCCTTATTTTAGTTACACCGACCAGAACGGCCACTGGCACAGCGTTTATTTCGAAAACTCCAGCAGCATGGCTTTCAAGCTGGATGCAGTGAATAAGTATAACTTGAGAGGCATTGCCATTTGGCGTCTGGGCATGGAGGATCCCGACAGCTGGCGGGTCATTAGGGATAAATTCGGAAAGTAGGGGAGAACGCACTCACTACATGTATGTTATTTAGCTTAAATGGCCCTGCCATTTGAGATTTTACCTAATACTACAGCGAAAATTACTTTATTAGGCTATTATTCCTGCTCGTCTTCATCTTTCAACTTTCAACCTTTCAACACCTGGCACCACGGTAAATACAGGCCCTTGTTCTCCTTGAAAGAGAACAGGGGCCGTGATTGGTTATAATGCCTTGGTAAAGCAGCAACCCATATTAGCCGGGCAAACCACTAAGCCAACCGGCAACATACCCGGCGGTAACTTCCCAACCGGGCTCACCGATCATCCAGTGGGTATGATCAAATTCCCTGTAAGTCGCCACGGATTTATACTTACCGGCTACTTTTTTTACCACTGATGCCGGGGTTATTCTATCCTCTTTTCCGGCAATAACCAGTACCGGGCACTGAATCTTTTGACTGTCCACCCGGGCGGCCCTGTGGAAATCCAGGAACCAACAGCCAATTTCGAAGACTACCCGGACTGATTCATACACCATCCGGTTATAAACCCTTTTCTGCTCTTCAGGAGATAGCCTGTGTAACATAGCGTCAACCGCGCCCTGGAAAGATGCACGAAAGGACTTTCGGCAAAAGTCCATCTGGGGCAGCATACCCAAAAAGCTTTTGAAAACCGAATAGTTAACGGACATTATATCAGCGGGTGCGGCCGGAGTAAGCAACACCATTGCCCGGGCCACCCCCCGGCTGCCTAGAATTTGCGCCAGTAAACCGCCCATGGAATGCCCCATCAATACAGGGGGTTCGTCCAAATTTGCTATCCCCTCTTCCAGGTCCCGGGCATAATCCAATAAACTGGTGGCACCCAAACGGGGATCAGGCTTGCCGAGCGGGTCCATATCGTGATAACGCAACACCGGCGTAATGCACCGGTATCCTCTGGCTTCAAAAAAATCCTTGTATTTTTCCCAGCACCAGGCACCGCCCATCATACCGTGGATCATCACTATTGTTCCCGCCATCATGCCACTTCCTTCATATAAATCTCCCACCAAAGCAAACTTCAAGTTGAATTTTTTTATTATACTATACGCTGAAGTGACGGCTGATTGACAAAAACGCGTTTTTATCAGGACTGATTACATACTATTGCCGTAATCAGGCAAAATATTAATAAACTTTTTTGCAAGGAGATGATATATTCATGAATGCACAATACTACCAGCAGCAACCGGGGCAAATTATGCCTGAACCGCCCAATGTAAATAGCACCAAGGATCATCTTTATCTTAAGGACGCCCTGTCCTGGGAACTTACCACTATGAAAATGATCCACCACGGTGCCAGGAACTGCACGGACCCGGAAATCCGGGATTACATGGACCGGGCCGGACAAATGCACCAAATGCATTACCAAATTCTGTTGAACCATTTAAACCCCGCCAATGCAGCTAATCACTAAGGTATAATATGGGAGGTTTTAATTTATGTATAATCAACAGCAAAACATGATGGGCTTGCCGGGCATGCCGGGCGGCCAATACATACCAGGCCGTCAGGGCATGCAAAGCATGCAAGGCCAGCAAAATATGCAAAGCCAACAAGGCATGCCGAACCAGCAACAGCAAAATATGATTAAAAATCCCCAGTCCAATCTGCTGCCCCAAGTCAAGAGCGCACGCATCAATGACCGGGACACTTTAAATTTCGCCCTGTCCCAGGAAAAATATATCACGGATAATTTAAATGTATTTGCTCGTGAAGCCAGCCACAGGCAGCTGCACAACGATGTGATGCGTATTTTTAATGAAACCCACGCCATGACCCGCGAGCTGTTTGACCTTATGTTCAGGAAGGGCTGGTACTCCCTGGAACCGGAACAGCCGCAAAAAATGGCGCAAACACACCAGCAATTCAGCCAGTATAGCTCTCAGTTCCCGTATCCCATGTACCAGTAGAAGGCGCTTTTTGACAAGATATATCCTCCGCTGCTCATTCTACAGGCACATAGTATCGACTTTATTGCACATTTTCAATAAGACTATTCCCATGACAAGAGGCTGTTAATAAAAAAACAGCCTCTTGCTATGAGCAAAACTCGTTTGCCGGTATAACAACCGCCTTTAACAGGCTTTTTATTGGCCTATGTCAAACAGTTTACTGGTAAACCCGAACAGCCAGGCATATTAAAGCTATGCAATATCCTTTAACTACCTCGTTCTCAGCTTCGCAAACCTGCATGTCCGGCCACGTATCAACCGGTGCCACTTCCGCCCACTAAGCCATACGTAAAAAGCTCCACCAGCTGGCCAACGGCCCCATCAAAGGTCAGTCCATGGTCCAGGATAAATTCCGGGTTGATTATCGCCTGGATGGAGGCTAAAAATGCTGCCATAAACAGTTGTGGATGAATATCCCGGGCATAACCCTTTTTGGCCATAACCAGCTTGATAAAATGTTGAATTTTCTTCGTCCTGAATTCCTCTATTTTATTCCAAAAGTGTGGGTAATGCACTCGTAAATCATGTAATACCAGTGGGTTAATTAACCTCCCACCGGTTTGCGTAAAATGTTTGATCAGTTCCGCAAACATGTCTGCGGGATTTTTTTCTTCATTAACTATGCGCTCAATACCACCAGCCACTAAGGCCATAAACTGATCCAGCACTGCTTCAATTATTTCTTCTTTACTGGAAAAATACCGGTAGACCGTCCTTTTGCTCATGCCAGCCTGGCTGGCCAGTTCATCCATGGTAAAGTTATAAAAACCCCGGGTGTGGGATAACTCTATTAAAGCAGCTATAATGCGTTCTCTCATTGAAACCCGGCACTCCTTTAATTTGGTAAATTTTCACTCCTGCGATAATACGATTTACCGATGTGCAGCTGCGTTTGTCAATTAACCTGCTAAGCGATTTTTTTCTTAAATTTCAATATGCTTAACGTCAGAAGCACTACCGAAAAAACCAGCAGCGAAACAACCTGTCCAACCAGGTAGGGAAACCCGATGCCCTTTAATACTATGCCCCTGATTATATCCAGGTAATAAGTCAGTGGAATTATACTACTCAGATAATAAATAAATTTGGGCATGGCATCACGGGGAAACATAAAACCTGACAGTAATATGCTGGGCAGCATAACAAAAAAGGACATCTGGAACGCCTGCATCTGGGATTTGGCAATATTGGAAATCAATATACCCAGTCCCAGTGAAGCGGTGATAAAGAAAAGGGTTAGCAGGTATAACTCAAGCAAGCTGCCCCTGATGGGTACGTGAAATACAATCACCCCCACCAGCAGCGCCACGGTGATTTGCAGGTAACCCAGTACGATATAAGGCACAATTTTACCGATCATCAGCTCGTAAGATTTGATGGGAGTGACAATTAACTGTTCCAGGGTACCCCGCTCCCGCTCCCGCACAATACCCATGGAAGTCATGATCACCATGGTCATGGTCACAATTATCCCCAGTATGGCCGGCACCATGTAATAAGCGGTGATACCGTCCGGATTGTACCAGGGGCGCACCCTGATATCATAGGGAGGCCCTTTAAACTGTTTACTTTGCGCCAGCATCTTTTGTGATTCTATGAGCCCAATGGAATTGGCCACGGCCACAGCCTGGTTGGCTACCATATTATCGCTGGCGTCTACAATTACCTGCACCGGACCGGATTCGCCCCTTTTGATGCTGCGGGCAAAGTCCGGCGGGAAAATTATGCCCACCTTGGCCTCACCGCTGTCGATCATTTTATTAACCTCGGTATAGCTGTTTACCACCCGGGCAATATCGAAATAGCCGGAAGCACCGAAGGCATCCAACAAATCGCGGCTTTCAACCGAAAGCGACTGGTCAAATACCACGGTGGGTATGTGCTTAACCTCAGTCTGAATGGCATAGCCAAACAATAGCAACTGCACCAGCGGAAGCATAAATATTAAGCCCAGCGTCATCCGATCCCGGCGCATCTGCAATATCTCTTTATGTAAAACCGCGATAATCCTGCTCATAGAGGCACCTCATTTTAGCTAGTTAGTCTTAGTTTGTTAGTAGTTAGATTAACTATTCTTTTAAACACTCACAATAAGTAATCCTCGCTGTGGTATTAAGGGCGAGCTTGAAGATATCCCGTCAATTTAACTAGCAATAGATATTCGTTGGACCTCACCAGCCAGCGCAATAAAAACGTCCTCCAGCGATGGGGTAATGGTTTTGGGTGTAGCTCCTGTGAATGCCGCCAAAGCCGTAAGGCCGGCCTCGTCATCAAGCAGTACGTGCAGTAGGGGACCGTGCACGGAGCATTCCTTTACATAGGGCAGCTGCTCAATGCTTTCTATACGATCCATGGCATCGGGCAAATCCAATTCCACCAGACAGCCTTCCAAAACGTTTTGTTTTAAATTGCCCGGGGTATCCACAGCCATCAGCCGTCCTGATGAGATAAAGGCAATTTTATCGCAGTACTCGGCTTCATCCATAAAGTGAGTAGTAACCATCACCGTGGTGCCCTTGCCGGCCAGGCGCCTGATGATGTTAAAAAAACGACGCCTACTAGTGGGGCTCACCCCGCTGGTGGGTTCATCCAGAAATACAATGGCAGGCCGGGCAATAATGGCACAGCCCAGGGCCAGCCTCTGCTTCCAGCCGCCGCTTAAATTGGCTGCCAGCTCATCCTCCCGGCCGGTCAAACCAGCCATGTCCATCATTTCCTGCACCCGGCTTTTCCTTTCCCGACGGGGTATATTATACAACCCGGCATAAAAATGCAGGTTTTCCGCTGCAGTTAAGTCGTCGTACAAGCTGAATTTCTGAGACATGTAACCGATGCGCCGCTTTATTTTTTCACTTTCCCGCACCAGGTCGTAGCCTAATACAGTGGCCGTACCCGACGTCGGTTCCAATATGCCGCAAAGCATCCGTATAGCTGTTGATTTTCCAGCCCCGTTGGGCCCTAAAAAACCGTAAATCTCCCCCGGTTTAATCTGCAATGTAAGTTTGTCCACAGCTATAAAATTGCCGAAGACCCTGGTCAGACGGTCGGTAGTTACTGTGTATTCCACTACACCACCTCTTTTTCTGCCAGCGCAATGAATACATCTTCCATAGTGGGGTTTATTTCCACCCAGCGCAGCCCGCCTGCTATGCCGTTTTCTTTCAGACGGTGCTCCATAGCTCGCCGGGCTGCCTGCACATCCTCCACCACCACGCGGTATTTATCGCCGTAATACGATACATCCACCACATGGGGCAAACCGTTGAACAGCTCGGGCCGGCGGACATCAACCCACACCTCCAGTACCCGGTACGGGAAACTGCTTTTCAACCGGGCCGGTGAATCGGCCGCCACCACCCGGCCCCGGTCCATAAAAGCTACCTTTGTGCACAGCTCGGCTTCGTCCATGTAGGGTGTAGAAACCATAATGGTCATACCCTGCCTATTCAGGCTGTATAATATCCTCCAAAATTCCTTACGGGATTCGGGATCCACCCCGTAAGTAGGCTCATCCAACACCAGCAGGCCGGGCCGGGTGACAAGGGCACAGGTCAGGGCCAGTTTTTGCTTCATGCCGCCGGACAGGTTATCGGCCAAGCGGTCTTTGAAGCGCAAAAGTCCGGTCATATTCAGTATTTCCTCAGCCCGTTCTTTAATGGTTGCCCGGTTTATTTTATACAAGGCACCAAAAAAATTGATATTTTCCATCACCGTCAAATCACCGTACAGGCTGAACCGTTGAGGCATGTAGCCAAGTATAGCCCCTTGAGCTCGTTTCCCGTGCTCCGCGGTGGAACCCGCCAAAAGCACCATCCCCCGGTCAGGTACTATAAGCCCGCAAATCATACGCATCATAGTGGTTTTACCGGCCCCGTCCGGGCCCACCAGACCGAAAATATCCCCTGCGGTCACAGATAAATTTACTTCACTGACGGCAGTGACCGGGCCAAAACTTTTGCCCAGGTTTTCTGTTTTAATCATGGGCCGCCCTCGGCCCAAAAGTCACGTCCGCCGGCATGCCCGGTTTTAATACATCCTTGGTATCCTCAATTTTTATTTTCACGGCAAATACCACATTAGCCCGCTCTTGCTGGGTTTGAATAGTCTTGGGAGTAAATTCACCCTGGGTGGCGATTTCCTCAACCACCCCTTTAAACACCTTGTCCAAACCGCTAACGCTAAACTGCACCTGCTGGCCCAGTTTTATGAGGGGTAGGTCAACGGTGGGTATGTATACCTTGATCCAGAGGTCCTTTAAGTCTGCCACAGTGGCCAGGGGAGCCCCCATCTGCACGTATTCCCCCACCTCATAATTACTGGACAGCACCACCCCTTCAATGGGGGAATAAACCTTCAAATCAGCCAGCATGGCATCACTGGCCTTGAGCACAGCCTTGCTGCGCTCCACCTCCGCCTGGGCAGCCTTGATCTGCTGTGGGCGGCTGCCCGACTCTAAAAGGTTCAGCCTGGCCTCGGCAGCCGCCAGCTGGTTTTCTGCCAACTTCGCGTTCGTCATAGCTTTATCATAGTCCGCCTCGGGGACAGCACCGTTTTGGTAAAGGGCCTCTATCCTGGCCAGGTCCGTGGTGGCCTTTTCCAAATTAACCTGCGCAATGTTCACTCCGGAAGCAGCCTCTTTTTTCTCCTGCTCCCGGGCCCCGGATTGTAAATCAGCAAGCTGGGCTTCGGCCTTTAACACACCCAGGGCATCCCGCTCCCGCTGGGCCGCCAAATCACTGCGGGACAGCTCTGCTACCAGTTGACCACCGGTGACGGTATCACCGGTGTCCGCAGCCAGCTTTTTAATCGTACCCGCCATTTTAGCGTTTAACTCCACCGTGGTGGCCTCAATGGTGCCGGTAGCCTGAATAAGTGTATCTTCACGGTTGTAATAATTTTCGTAAACCCAGTAAGAGCCCGCCGCCAGCATTAATAATACCAGCACACCCGCAGCCCTTTTTTTGATATCCATAACCACCACTCCCCTCGTTAACCGATAGATTAATTTGTTACACACTGAGTATGTGTTGTTGTTTTTTGTTAAGTTTTTTTAGAGTCGTTGAGATTAGATTAATATTGCTGCAAAAGTATTTGCTATAAGCTGTGTCTTAGTCCCTGTCACATGAGGATATGTCACTGAAAATCAGTAAACCAAATAAACTGGTTTAGTTTACTTGGTAATATAATAGTACCGCTTATGATAAATGACAATATTTTTTATCGTTCTGCCGGCGAAAAAGGCGACTAGCCCACTGCTGATATTTTCCTTACCACCCGGGAATAATAACAAAAACAAACTGTGGTTGTAATTATAAGGTGGGATAAACAAATGGAAGAACGCAAAATTATAAAGGAACTTAATAAGATATTAACCCTTGAGCACGGTCATCTGGGTATGTATAAAAATTTTTTGGACTACAGCGACCAGGAACTTAGAAGGACTTTTAGAAGATTTGCTGAGATAGAAATAGAGCATATCAATAAAGTAAAAAGCGCGGTTTTAAATATGGGAGGTAAGCCTTCCACTATCGTTGAAGGCGGTGACATTATCGGCCGGTTGTTCGGCATTACCATCAACCTTACTAATGTCCAAGAAGTGGTCAAAACCTACAGTTGGGTCGAAAAAAAATCGCACCAGGGGTATGCCGATTTCGTTTCCAAGCTGGAGCAGTCAGGCGGCGCAATGCAGCAGTTTATTGCTGAAATCGCCGCTGCAAACATGCTTGAGTCCAGGTTAATGCATTTATGGCTGGATGATAAGTTGAAGAGCTATGGGGACCACAAGCCTTCTCAATAGGATTTACGTATCCAGGCAGCATTTGACCATTTAACCTGACTAACTTGGCGTAAGTCTCCCACTTCTATAAGTGGGAGACTGTACGCCAAGTTAGTCATGCATTTTGCAGTTCTAAAATTCAGGGGGAGTTGAATCTCCCCCTGAAGTAAGAACTTGCTTCAATAGATGACCGGAGTCTTAGATATAGCTAGTGTATTTCTCTGGACAGACAAGTTAATCTGTATAAACAACGGTTAAATAAAACGCACCGTGCAGCCACGGTGCGTTTTATTTAATCTATTTTTTTACTTGAATAATGACTAGATGTAGAATAGATGCAAAAAAAAATTGATAAACTCGAAAAATTAACTGTACTCAGGCGCGAATCATTGTCAATAACATTTTAAAGCTTTCCACTGCCCGCAGTGCGTGGGGCTTATTGGCGGGCATAATGAACATTTCCCCTTTTTTCAAACGCAACGGATTACCCGCAATGACCACCTCGGCTTCACCGTCCATCAGCTGCACCATGGCATCAAAGGGCGCGGTATGCTCGCTCAGTCCCTGTCCCTTATCGAAGGCAAACAAAGTTACTGTACCGGTCTTTTTATCAACCAGCGTTCTGCTGACCACTGCCCCCTGCTGGTAGTTAATAAACTCCGCCAGGTTAATTACCTCGGCCAGCGGTGTTGAGGGTTTGTTATTATCACTCATTAAAGCAACCTGGTTTTCCAATGAAAGTCATAAACTAGCTTGACAGTCTTTCTTCCCCGACAAAAGAGGGCGGCGGATATCGCCGGAAAACCAGGCTTTTCACTCCCTTCTGTATTAGATTTGAGTTTTATTATTCTACCTACTGGTTACTTTTTCCTTGCATTTATTGTTTCTGACTACACTAAAAATATTCCCACGGGCGACATGGAGGATAAAATTGAAGCAAGCCGCAAACTGAAGGGATTTGTCGATAAAGGTAGAATGCATATATTTAACTGCACCAAAGCTGAAACAATAAATTTGCCGGTATACAACAAAGGGGGATTCATAAATGGAATTTATGCTAAAAGATAAAAACTGCATTATCACCGGAGCCGGCCGTGGAATCGGGCGGGCTACGGCGCTGCTTTTTGCTAAAGAAGGCGGCCGTGTGGTGGTAAGTGATTTGGACGAAGGTCCGGCTACAAAAGTGGTGGAGGAAATCAAGGCTAGCGGCGGGCAGGCCGTAACATGCATAGGTGACGTAACCGATCCGGCATTTGCGGAAAGGTTGATAAAAACCGCCGTGGAAGCCTTTGGACCAAGCATTGATGTGATCGTCAACAACGCGGGCTACACCTGGGACGGGGTCATCCATAAAATGAGCGACGAACAGTGGGACGCCATGCTCAAAATACACTTAACCGCCCCGTTCCGGATTATCCGGGCCGCCGCCCCATATATTCGGGAAGCGGCCAAAAAAGAAATTGCAGAGGGTCGTCTGGTGACCCGCAAAATTATCAACATTTCTTCCGTCTCGGGGCTGGACGGCAACGCCGGGCAGGCCAACTACTCCAGCGCCAAAGCAGCTTTAGTGGGACTTACCAAGACCCTGGCCAAGGAATGGGGACCGCTAAATGTTTGTGTTAACACTGTAGCCTTTGGTTTTATGGATACCCGTCTCACCCGGGCCAAAGAAGAGGGGGGCACCATCCAACGGGACGGTAAAAATGTAGCCCTCGGCATCCCGGAAAATATACGTCAAATGATTAAAACCGCAATACCCCTTAGAAGGGCGGGTACACCCGAAGAAGGCGCCGGCGCCATACTGCTTATGGCCTCGCCGCTGGCGGATTATATCAGCGGTGAAGTATTGCGCGTCACAGGTGGAAAGTAAATGTATTGAAATAACAATAGTAATTTTTATCATTTGTTCTAATTCGCAGCTTCCTGGCTAATCAACCAAAAAGGATTTAAATAAACTTTCAAGAAAATATTAGATGGCTTGCAGGAAATGATAGTGCCTCGTCGAAAAGATTATTAAACATATGTCCATTATTAAAGGAGTGATTGTTTATGCCAAAGCTTACCGGTGCCGTAAAAGATGTGTTTGAAAAAACCGCCATTTATCCTGTGGCTACGGCCTCCAAAGATGGTGTCCCCAACGTTGTGCCCATTCACTTTGTCAAAATTTATGATGAAGAAACCATCCTGCTGGTTGACAACTTTATGAATAAAAGCCTGAAAAATATGCAGGAAAACCCCCAATTAGCCATCAGTGTTTGGGATATGAAAACAAATCAGGCTTATCAAATTAAGGGGCAGGCCACCATTGTTACTTCGGGAAAACCATTTGAGGAAGCGGTGGCCTGGGTTAAAACAGGAATGCCTGATGTTAACCCCAAATCGGCAATCCTTATGAAAGTCACCCATATCTATAACAGTCAGCCCGGTCCCGATTTAGGCAAAGAATTATAATCGCACACATAAAAAGTCCTGCCACAAAATTAAGATGGGCAGGACTTTTTTAATTTTCCTTATAATGCAATCTACCCGCAAAAAAGTTAATTATACCATAAGCCAGATAACGGCTGATTTGCGGTACACCCACGCAGTGAACAGCACCCTTCCCGCTGCAGCTAGAAAAATGGCAAAGAAACAGAGTTAACCCGGTACCGCAAAACACCGCCCGGTGTTTGCACAGCTACTTCTTCGCCAACTTTTTTTAGCAATAAAGAAATACCAATGGGTGATAAACATGAAGCATCATCGCCATCCTTATTTTGCATTGGCAGCACTATTCTCAGCTTTATTGTTTCATCGTAATCCAGATCCTGCAGATCAACTTCGCTGCCAATTAATACAAAGGGCAAGTTATTATCGGCTGTTTCAGTTATTTTAATATTTTTGGCCAGTTGACTAACACGTGAAACATATTCCTCAATAATTTGCACAACCTCGTTTCTTTCTTTGATTTCATCAGGGAAAAAATCATTCAGCAAATTTTCCTTTTCTTCTTCAACTTTAACAAGCCCCTCTATTAATTTTTCATAGGTTTTCTTTGTCAATTCAACTTGATACTGCATGATTGCCTACTACCCCCTAATAACATTAAATGTAAAATTTGTTATAAATATAGCTGAAGGCACCTCGTTTCAGAAACGAGATGCCTTCCTATAAGCTTACCATTAATGACAATGATTGTCAACCATGCATTATGATGCCATTTAATTGTAACCTTTATATTTAATGACAAAGAAGTTGGGGCAATTATTTAGCTGCCTGCTGTATGGCCTTGATCCTGGCCAGGGCAGGTGGGTGACTGTAGCTAAACCATTCTATATAGGCCGGCGGAGCCACATCGGATAAGTTCTTGGTGGCCAGATTCACCTGTAAGCGCTCCGCGGCCGGGGCATCACCCGTAAGCTGCACCCCCACCCGGTCGGCCTCGAACTCCATGTTCCGGGAAAAGTGGTTCATCACCGGGCTGGCGGCAAAGGAAACCAGCGCCATAAACAGCACAATGACGGCCCAGGTGTAAGGCGGGTAATGACCGTAAGGTGACGGTATAGTGGTCTTCAGTATGATGAACAATAAACCCCAGATGATAAAATTGGCCAGTATACCCAAACCCAACCCCTGAATGATATGCCCCTTACTCCAGTGGGCCATTTCATGGGCCACCACCGCCCTGACCTCATCGGCGGGGTAATCAGCAAGGAGGTTATCATACAATACGATGCGCCTGGTACTGCCCAGGCCGGTGAAATAAGCGTTGGCCTTGGTGGTTCGCTGGCTGGCGTCCATCACCAGCACCCGGTCCACCGGCAGCTGAGCTTTTTGGGAAAGTTCATCCACCATGGCTATAACCGCCGGGTCTTTGGTGGGCTCAAAGCGGTTGAACAATGGGGAAACCAGCACCGGCCAGAGGTAGCTTTGCACCACCAGCCACAGTGATAAAAAGGCCGCGCCCACCAGCCACCAGGCACTGGACCAGCGCCCTATAATCCAGAACAGCAGAGCCACCCCCACGGCGGACAACACTACTTCCAAACCGGCCGATTTGAAATAGTCCAGCCACCAGTTCCCCAGCGACTGGGTGGAAAATCCCCAGCGGTGCTGCCAGTAGTAGCTGCCAAACAGATCAAAGGGCAGGTTAATCAGCCGCAGCAGCAGCCAGAGTACTAGAAAGAACGCTACATAGCTCACCAGCCCACCTCCGGTGAACTGCTGAATCCACCGAGAAATGGCCACAGCCCGGCCGCCAAACACCAGCCACAGCAAAAAAACTGTTTGGGTGATAAACCCGCCAATGAACACCAGCCGCATTCCCCGCACGTAATCACGCCCCTGACTTACCTGCCGGGCACTGAAATATTGGCTAATTTCAGGACTAGGCCGACCGGGAAACAGTGTAAACCACAGAAAAAGCAAGCTGAATACACCGGTCAAAATAATTAGTACTAACCAGATGCCGTTTAATTTTAGCTGCAAATGGCACTCCCCCCCCATATATGTACTAAAGACCAAGTTGTATATCAGGGTATGTGTAAATACATTTCATTATGCCCCCATTAATGGGATACGATTTATTTGGCGCATTTCTAGTGTCAGTTTTTTTCCATTAGTCACTCATGAGCTTTAACAGCTTATAACCAGTCTGCAAATATTATTAAGTCTATTCGAAAAGTCCACACGAGATATACTTTAAATTGATAGGTGCCGGGTGTTGAAAGGTTGAAAATCTAAGATTTTCAACCTTTCAACACCCGGCACCAGTGTATGGGCACCAGTACGAGCGGTACCAACACGCGGCACCAGAGCACGGACACCGGTGATCAGTTATCCTCGGTAAGACCCAGCGCGTCAAATAGCCTGAAGGCCAGGCTAAGCAATATGGCTACCACGGTGGCCAGGCCCATGCCCTGAAGGGTCACCGCGCCAATCTCTATGTGGGCGCCGCTGACGCCCACAATCAGTACCACCGAGGTTAGAATCAAATTACGAGCCTTATTGTAATCCACTTTGGCTTCCACCAGCATGCGGATACCGGAAGCCGCAATTACGCCGAAAAGCAGCAGTGATACCCCGCCCATGACCGCCGAAGGAATACTTTTGATGATGTCCGCCAGTATACCTATAAAGGACAACAATATAGCAAAGATAGCCGCGCCGCCGATTACCCACACGCTGTACACCTTGGTAATGGCCAGTACGCCGATATTTTCACCGTAAGTGGTATTGGGCGTTGAACCGAAAAACCCGGAAATCGCCGTGGACAACCCGTTACCCAGCAAGGACCTGTGCAGGCCGGGTTCTTTGGCTAAATCTTTTCCCACGATATTGCTGGTGACAAATAAATGGCCGATATGCTCGGCAATAACCACCAGCGCGGCCGGCAATACCACCGCAATGGCGGCCGGGTTAAACTCAGGCCTGTAAAATGTTGGCTTCACGAATAACGCTTCCAGCAGCTCTTTAAAGGATTCTTTATTGGTATAGGCCGCCATGAAGGAAGTATCCACCATGCCCATGAATAAAGCCAGTATGTAGCCGGACACAATGCCGATTAATATGGGTATAATGGCCAGAAAACCGCGAAACAGCACCGAACCCAGAATGGTCACCGCCAGGGTAAACAAGGAAACGGTGATTACCGCCGGGTCCAACTTTTCGACGTTCAGACCGGCCATTTCCGCCGCCACCGGGGCCAGTTCCAAACCAATGACGGCCACAATGGCACCCATAGCCGCCGGCGGAAATATTACATCAATCCACCTGGTACCCGCTACACTGATAATCAGTGCCACGGCACAGAAAACCAGTCCCACGGCAATAAAGCCGCCCAGGGCCGCCTCGTATCCGTACTTGGGCAGCACCACCAAAAGCGGTGATATAAAGGCAAAGCTAGAGCCAAGATAAGCAGGAATAGCCCCTTTACAAATCACCAGGTACAGCAGGGTGCCGATGCCGTTAAATAAAAGCACCGTAGCCGGGTCCACATCAAATAAAATAGGCACCAGCACGGTGGCCCCGAACATGGCAAACAGGTGCTGCAGACTCAGCGGTAATGTCTGCAGCAGCGGCAAACGCTCATGTACTTGAATCACTCTTTTGGACAATTTATTCCCCAGCCGATGAAAGCTTAACTTGGTTTGTATTGCACCCGTTACTTCGGTTGCCTAACTTCATTTTCGATTCTAGTTTTGGCAACGACGGTTAAGCAGTCCCGACTAGGATTTCTCTCCCCTCGGTATTAATTTATTCCCCGCAAAACCTTATAACAAAAAAGGCGGGAGTATTAGGCCCATAATAACAAAACCGGGCACCACGTGCGGGAACCAACTTAAATTAAGTTCAAGCGATCTCCAGCATCCCCCAGGCCGGGCACTATATAAGCTTTATCGTTTAGACCCGGGTCGATAACGGCCGTAATAATTTTGATCGCCGGAAACTTTTTATGTACCTGGGCAATCCCCTGTTCCACGGCCAGAGCGCATACCAAAGTAATTTGCTCGGGCTTGTAGCCTTTGGCAACGATCATCTCCAAAGTTTTGACGCTGCTGTTACCCGTGGCCAGCATGGGGTCCACCACGAATACCCGGTCAAAATCCGCACAACGATCCGGCACGGTATCCAGGTAAGTAACCGCCTGTAAAGTGTCGTGATCCCGGGCTACACCGATATGGGCTACTTTGGCGGCGGGCAAAATGTCCAAAAAACTATCCACAAATCCAAGGCCGGCACGCAAAATAGGCACCAGCAGTATCCTGCCGTCACGCAGCCTGGGACAGTTTATTTCAATCTCCAGCGGCGTTACTACAGGCTCCGGCACACATTCAATATCCCTGGTGGCTTCAATAGCTAAAAGTAAACCCAACCTTTTCATTTCCTTGCGAAAGGCCTCAGTTTCCGTCCGTTTGTCTCGTAAAATACGCAAACAGTTACCGGCCACCGGATGATCCACTACAACAACTGAACTCAAGATATCAAACCTCCATTTCATTAATCTTATAAAAATTATTAAACAATTTTAGACAAACCCTACATATTTTTCGACATTCAGTATAGTTTTCCTTTGCGTTTTTCTCTAGAGCTGTGAATATTTTTTTAATGTAGCCTAACCAGTCCTAAAAGGTTTACGTTCCGATATGCATATATGCACTAATCCTTTTACTATAATAAGGTTCCCCCAAAAATAATCCCGGCACACATTTTCTGTTATAAGAAAATGTGCCGGGGGTTTCTGACATATTACTATTCCTACAATACAAGAAACCCTCCTCCAAAAGGGAGAGGGTTTCTATGTTATAAGCCCGTAATGACCTACGCTACAACCACTACGCGTATCTACGTAGCCCACGACAATCTTTCGACTGCCATGAACCATTACGACACCCGTAATGATCTTTGCTCGACTATTATGGGTACCTAATGAGCCTGCATCAATCTCTCGACAGATGCAAACCCAAACAATTTTTAACAACTAAACTTACGTTGTAAAGTTGATAAAATTTTTCGGCACCCATAATAATCTTAGCTCGACCGATAAACATCCCTTAAGACCATATGACAATCCTTTAGACTGTCATACAGCCTGCCGGAATATTTACCGATCTGCCCGCCGGCTAATACCGAGCCTGTTTGACCCGATATTAACCTTTGGCCGATTGTTACAAAGCCTTGCGACCTTGTAACAATCTTGGCTCGGCCATTACGAACCTTACGCTAGTTATTATGGCCTGATTATTAATAATTATAGGTGGTATATTATGAAATTTAACCCTGGTTGTTCCAATTGACGTCACAATATTTTAAGCCTATGTCCACATCGCCGGTACGGAGACATTCCGCATCCGGAAAGGTACCGCCACGTTTTTCTGGACATAGAGGTCGTTACTAAGCCGCCAACCGGTACCAACGATACCAGACAAGCTGAATAGGATTATGGCCAGGCCTTCGCTGAGACCGGCCCCCCAGCCCGGAATGCGTCTATGACCTTGCCTACTGCCACTAAATATAGTACTATATTGATGAGGTGAGGCCCCGTGACCAAACTGGAAAAACTTTTAGAAAAAATCAAGAATAACCCCCGGCACGTTAGATTCGAGGAGCTAGATAAAATATTAATTCGAGAAGGCTTTAAAAGACGGCAACCACGTAAGGGTTCAAGTCATTATATCTACAGAAAAGGCAATAAAAGTATTTCTATCCCTCACAACGAACCACACATTAAATCCCAATACGTTAAAGAAGTTATATCAGCACTTGAAGGAGTGATAGAGGATGAGTAAAAAAGACCTTCATTATTATCTCACGTTACCTTACCGGGTGACTATTACCCCTGCAGAAGAGGGAGGTTACGTGGTCTCAATCCCGGATCTTCCCGGTTGCATCAGTCAAGGGGAGACTGTAGAGGAAGCGATTAAAATGATTGAGGACGCAAAAATATGTTGGCTTGAGGTTGCCCTGGAAGATGGCCTTCCCATCCCGGAACCTACCGGCGAGGAATATTCAGGTAAGTTTAATGTACGGGTTCCTAAGTCGCTCCACCGCATCCTCGTTGAGAAGGCAAAAGAGGAAAATGTAAGCCTTAACCAGTATATTAATTACCAGTTATCTCGTGGGGTCGGGTATAAACAGTAAAAAACCGAGCATATTTTGTTACCTCACCGAAAACAAAACCCCCGACTTACTTACATAATACCGTCGTCGTTAGTGCGACGGTATATTTTTTGTATTCGGGGTGATCGTCTGTGGTTGCTTAAGCTGAAAAAATTTTTCGACACCCATGTCATAAAAATAAAGAGCCGTTTTTATTACAAAAAACGGTTATGGCGATTTGGTAATTGTAAGTATGGAAACCTATGAAAGAAAGTTTGCCCAAGCAGATCTTTATAAATAACTTTCTAGACTATATAAGTCGATCTCCACTGATCCTCTATATATTTCCTGGGCATACTCTTGTGAAAAAAGGTTATAAATGGTAAACTAACATATCAACAACACCGTGAGGAGGGATAAACGATGATGTGCACCTTGATGAATAAACGCACCCCTATAGTGGAACTGAATATAGATGATGATACCGCCACTATTCTGAAGGTCACCAAGGTGATTCATCCGGAATACCTTCCGGTCGGCATTCCCCTTGTCAATGGACTTCCGGATAGAAAAAGTCTGAACGATTGGTGGCGGGGCCGTTCCATTCCTGCTAGCCGTTCCGGTATCCGGGAGGCCCTTAACATCATGAATGTATCTTGCACGGAGCAGCTACTTACAAAATGTTATGGTCTGAGTCTTTCCGATCAGTATTGGATCAACCCAAAAGCTCATCCCTTTGATTGGGATCGCATTAACTTTTTTCAGAACTTATTTTCTGATGATGTAGGCAATGCACTCTTTGGGCAGGCTTCTCCTCATGGGGAACTTGACCTGATGTCGCCCTGCAATACCTCTGATGGATGGCTCCGAAAAAAGTGGAAAATCATTGACGGAAAACGCTGCCTAATTAAATCTGGAAGCAATCCGTTTCAGCAGGAACCCCTCAATGAAGTACTGGCTACTTCCCTGCACCGGCGTTTGAATCGTGCTGCTTATGTGCCATATAGTCTCGTTTGGGAGAATGGAATTCCTTACAGCGTATGTAAAAATTTCATTACGCCTGAGACAGAACTAGTCAATGCTTATCGCATTTTCAATAGTAAAAAGAAGCGCAACCATCATTCATTGTATGAACATTTTCTTCTTTGCTGTGAACACCTTGGCATTCCAGACATGAAAGAATTTCTGAATTATCTGCTGGTTTTTGATTTTCTCCTTGCCAACACAGATCGCCATTTCGCAAACTTTGGTGCCGTCCGCAATGTGGATACCCTGGCATGGGTGGGAGCAGCACCTGTTTTTGACAGCGGCACAAGCCTCTGGCATGATCAGGTTCCAAGAGTAATTGATCCGCATGGTGATGTCCCAAGCCATCCGTTTAAACCGACGCATGCCCAACAGATTGTTTTAGCCGGCAACCTTAACTGGATTGACTTTTCCGCACTCCGGGATATTGATGAGGAATTTCGAACTTTACTTTCCGGTTCTCCTTATATCGATGAGCCACGTACTGATGCTTTGTGCAAAGGTTTAAAAGGGCGTGTAGAGCAGCTTGAACAGCTTGCTCTGGAACATAAGCATCAAGTAGTCGTTAGCCATACGAAGTAGACTGAAAAATTACTGAGAGATACTGAATACGGTTATTATGCCTGACTGAAAAGCCGAAAATCAATACAAAACATCATCGGATCAGAGAACTGCTCAAGAAATTCCTTAGGAGGTAACCTGTTGAAGGCAAAAAAGTTATTTGCTATATTTGTCATTATAATTATTGGGATCTTCCTCGCCACAAGTTATTCTCCCGAGCTAGCAATTAGGAGACATCTATTGTTTATAAATCCGTACCATAGCTTGACCTGCAGTATAAAGAAAACTGAATATATTGATAAAAGATATGGCCAACAGTACACTATAGATGGTTTAGTTGACCCTTCAACAAAAATGGGAATTCATTTCGCTTATGTAAAGAAAAACTTTCTGGGTTGGTATTATTGGTCTGGTGGAGGTACTGGACCATAGTTTGTTGCTTCACTTCATAACATAGAACGTAACCGTCGCTGGAAAAACAGCAATTTTAACTGAGGCTTTTAGTCTGAAACTAAAAATTGAGGAATGGTTTAAATGAGATACTTAGTGCCCGGAGGATCTGGAAAACCTGACCGGTCTTCCAGATCCTCCTAAATGGGGTCAGTCCCCTATCGCTAACTGCTGATCCCGGTCAGTTCATTGCTCAAGACTTAGAGCAGCAACTCCAGGAGCGCCTGGGTGTAAGCTTGGAGGAACTGGGATAGCCCATGATTAATACAGTACCCTTTTAGTCTTCCGGATTGAGGCTGTTGATAAACATATTGTCAACAATCTAAAGGTACCCTTTCAAAGGGTACCTTTATTAACAATACATTTCTTCTTATAATGAAAGGAGTATGGTTATGGGTACGAAAAGCCTCAATTTTTCAGCATGATGAGTCCGATCCTTGAAGCACCTTGTTCATATTACGCACAGCGCACATTTTACCGCACATGGTACAGGTATCCTCATGTTCGGGCTGCGATTCGGCCCGGTATTGCCTGGCCTTTTCCGGGTCAATGGCCAGTTCAAACATCCGGGGCCAGTCCAGGCAGCGTCTGGCATCGCTCATATCATCGTCCCACTGCCTGGCGCCGGCAATTCCTTTGGCTATATCAGCGGCGTGAGCAGCAATACGTGAAGCTATAATCCCTTCTTTCATATCTTCCAGCGTAGGCAGGCGGAGGTGTTCGGCCGGCGTGACGTAGCAAAGGAAATCCGCGCCGCTGGCCGCGGCAATAGCCCCGCCAATGGCGCTGGTAATGTGGTCGTAACCGGGTGCGATATCCGTGACCAGCGGGCCAAGCACGTAAAAGGGAGCACCATGGCAAAGTTTCTTTTCCATGATCATATTGGCGGCAATTTCATTTAAAGGCATATGCCCGGGCCCTTCGATCATCACCTGCACGCCTCTCTCCCAGGCTCTGCGGGTTAATTCCCCCAAAACAATCAGTTCGTGAACTTGCGCGGCATCAGTGGCGTCTTTAAGGCTGCCCGGGCGGCAGGCATCCCCCAGGCTGATAGTTACATCATAGCGGCTGCATATATTTAGCAAATCATCGTAGTATTCATAAAAAGGATTTTCCCGGTCGTTTAGTTCCATCCAGCTAAACAAAAGGGCACCGCCCCTGGAAACAATATTGGTCAATCGGTTGTTTTTTTTGAATGTGGCCGCAGTTGCCCGGTTTATCCCCGCGTGGATGGTCATAAAATCCACACCGTCTTGAGCATGCTTTTCTACCACGCCTAAAAGTTCGTCCACAGTGATTTTTTCCAGCTCTTTTTCATAAAAGCCCACGGCGTCGTAAACCGGAACAGTGCCAATGGCAGCGTGGGACATATCTACCAGGCGGCGCCTGAACTCCTCGGTTTTGCCATAACAGCTTAAATCCATTATGGCATCTGCCTGCAGCTGCAGGGCATAGCGCACTTTTTCCAGTTCGGTCTCTATATTGCAGCAATCCTTGGAAACACCAAGGTTAACATTGATTTTTGTTTTCATTCCCTCGCCAATCCCGCAGGGGTCCAGGGAAGAGTGGTTCTTGTTGGCCGGGATAACCACCCGGCCCCGGGCTACCAGATCCATAAGCCTGGTGACATCTATTTTTTCTTTGCGGGCTACTGCCTCCATTTGCCCGGTTACTATGCCCTGGCGGGCAGCATCCATTTGGGTATTATAACTCAAACTAACTCCTCCTTGCGTCATTTATGGCGGACCGCAGCGCGCCTACCTTGGCTATAATATCATTCGCCCCAACAATTTCCGTTACCAGGGCGATACAGCGGGCACCGCGCCGGGCCACCTCATGAATGTTATATTCTTTAATACCACCAATAGCGACAATAGGAATATTGATGTTTTCTACTACATAATCAAGGTAGCTAAACCCCACCGGATCGCACACATCCTTTTTGGTTTGGGTGTGAAAGATAGGGCCAACACCAATATAATCCACGCCATAGCTTACAGCGGCCCGGGCCTGTTCAGGTGAGTGAGTGGATAAACCAATGATCAATTTATCCCCCACCATGGCCCGAACTTGTTCCGGGGGGAGATCATCCTGGCCAATGTGTACACCGTCCGCGCCCACCATCAGGGCCAGGTCAACGTGATCATTAACTATCAAGACAACACCGGCCTGCCGGGTTATATCCCTTATCTGCAGGCATTCGCTGTATTTTTCCCTGAGGGTTTTATCCTTTTCACGGTACTGGATAACCTTAATCCCGGCAGCAATCATCTGCCGGACGACTTCAATATTTGTTCTACCCAGGGAATATTCTGACGCTGTGATACCGTAAATATCGGCTTTCAGCAGCCCGGTTAACCCGGGTTTCTCAGTCATCGTGCACATCAACTCCCAAAACGTAGCTTAATACCGCATCAGCCTGCTTGGCGGCCGCTATATTAACTCCCGGCGCCAGCGGGGGCGAATCCGGGGTCGCCTCCGACACCATATCACCAACCATAAAGAAATTTGACTTAATCCTACGTGTAATGATTTCATCACCCCGCCCCCACCCCGCCAGGCCCGAAGCGGCAACTATCAGCCCGGCGGAGCACCAATATGCTTCCACTACCATTCTTTTAATTTCGGGCCGGTCCAAAGCCTCAATAAGAATGTGACAATCATTAAACAACGAATGAACATTTGTTTTATCAATCCGCAGGGGCAACTTCTCCATCTCCAGCCCGGGGTTAATTTGCGACAGATTTTGATCCAGGGCATCCACCTTTAGCTGCCCAACCTGGTGCAAAAAGTAAAATTGGCGGTTTAAATTACTGTATTCCACCTGGTCAAAATCAACAATTTTAAACTGTTTGAACCCACTGCAGACTAAAAACCGGGCGCAGTTGGATCCCAGCCCACCCGCACCGGCCAGGCCAATTTTACAGCGCTGGATTTTGCTCAGGTTATCCTTGCCCAGGGTGGCCAGCAGCGCTTGCTCAAATTTGTTCATAGTGGTAAGCCCTGTTATATCGTTTGCCAGTCTTTAAAAACGGGCTGGTAACCATGGCTGTAGATTACCCTGGTCATCGTGGCCACATCCCGCTCGTCGGAGATATCAAACTGCCCTGTTGATTTAGCTGCATCAGTACGTCCCCCCACTGCCGTACAAGACCCGGCGGACATTTTCGTTGCCCCCAATTTAATTAAGTGTTCTCTTAACTGCGGGTTTTCCCGCGTGGAGATTGTAATTCCCCCCCTGGGCATAAACAATCTGAAGGCCAAAATATACTGCACCAGGTTTTTGTCGCTCACATCCACCGGGGGATTGAACCCGCCCAGGTGCGGGCGCATACGCGGGGGTGAGATGCTTACTTCCACATCAGGGTAATTGTTTTGCAAGTAGTTAACGTGCAGCCCCGTAAAAAAGGCCTCGGTGCGCCAGTCATGCAAACCTAACAAAGCCCCCAGGTTAACCGAGCGCATCCCCGCCTTACAGGCCCGCTCCGGCGCATTCAGCCGAAATTGATAATCACGCTTTGGACCCGCCGGGTGCATATCCAGGTAAACCTGTTCATTATATGCTTCCTGAAACATAGTCAGGCTGTCCACCCCTGCCTGAATCAAGTCTGCATATTCCTGTTCAGTTAAGGGGTAAACCTCAATGCCGATGGAGGTAAAGTATTTTTTCAAAACTTCAGTACAGTCCTTGATATAGCTAACGGAAGAGTGTTTTCGCGATTCTCCGGTGAGTATTAAAATATGTTTCAGCCCTGTGCCGGCAATAATTTGAGCCTCGGCTTCCACTTCGGTCAGGGATAATTTTTTTCTGTCCAATTTATTATGGACCTGAAAACCACAATAGACGCAGCTATTAACACAATAATTGGCCAGGTACAGGGGAGTGTAAAGCAATATGGTACGGCCAAAATGTTGCAGCGTCAGGTGATGGGCCTTTTGAGCCATCTCTTCCAGATACTTTTCAGCCCGGGGGGACAACAGGGCCAGGTAATCAAGCTCAGTTAGACGGCTCTTACCAATAATGCGCCTGATATCTTGATCTTCCAATTCATTAAAAAAAGCTGAAAAATCATTATCGCTAAACTTTTTGTATTCTTCGTAGAAACTCATTTGTTTTTCCCCTTCTAATAGCTTTATAAACAAGACTACCTTCATAACAAGTGCTAGCTTTGTAGACAAGTATTAGCTCTATAAACAAGTATCAGCTGCACATAAGTATTAGCCCCGCAAGCAAGTTTTTTAGCGAATGGCGCCTCTACTCGTTCCTTAAGAAACCGGTAAGCGGCGAGGAAGCCCTGGCATATTCAAACACTTCGCCGGGGTTGGCTAAAAATGCGTTACGGCCCGCTTCCACGGCCTGGCCGAATGCCCGGGCCATAGCCACCGGGTCTTTAGCTGTAGCAATGGCGGTATTGACCAGTACAGCAGCGGCCCCTATTTCCATAGCTTCAGCCGCCTGGGAGGGCCGCCCGATTCCGGCGTCGACAATAACAGGCAGGGAACATTCTTCAATTAATATCTTAATTAATTCCTTTGTTTTTAATCCACGGTTACTGCCGATGGGAGCTCCAAGGGGCATTACCGCGGCGGCGCCAACCTCTTCCAGTTTTCTGGCCACCATTAAATCAGGGCTTATATAAGGCAGCACCACAAAGCCGTCAGCGGCCAGTTCTTCGGTAGCTTTAATAGTTTCATAATTGTCGGGCAGCAGGTACCTGTTATCAGCAATAACCTCTATTTTTACCCAATCACCACAACCCGCAGCCCGGCCCAGTTTGGCAATACGCACGGCTTCCCGGGCATTACGCGCTCCGGAAGTATTGGGCATTAGTATACAGTTTCCCGGAATATAATTGGCCACGTTTTCTTCCGGGTAATCCGGATCCACCCGCCGTATAGCTACTGTAACTACCTGGGCTCCCGAAACATTTACGAGCTCGGGGATCATATCGTTGGAAGCAAATTTCCCGGTCCCTAAAAAAAGACGGCTGGTAACCTCTTGTCCACCAATCATTAATGCATCATGCATTTGACAACATCAACCTCCCCCTACAAAATGTAAAATTTCCACCTGGTCATCATCTTTTAATTTTCTGGCCTGCCAATCTTTTGCTTTTATTAATTCATAGTTTATTTCAACAATTACAGCGTCCGGTTTTAGCTTTTTCTGCATTACAAGATCAGCAATACTCAAACCTTGCTCAACCTCAACTGCTTTACCGTTTAAAATAATTTTCACAGCATCACTCCTTGGTTATCCATTTTCGTTTGTGTAATTAAAATACATACCGGTTATGGCAACCGGGACAATTAAAAAAGCGCGACCACGATCATTCCCCCGGCGCGCCTTTTTAAGTACTTTAATTCTTAGCCCAGGCCATGCAATGCCTACGATGCTTCCTTTAAGTACAAAAAGCGCACCACGTAAGTCAGGTGCGCTTTTTTCACTATACCTTCCCTACGCGGGCATTACCCCGATCAGGTTCATGGGTCAGGTACTCAAAAGCCCTTTCTCAGCCCATAACATGAGCTCCCCAAACTTTTTATGTAAATTTTTACTTAAATTATATCTATTATTTTTCCCTTAGTCAACCATTTGTGGTATTGATTGAAGTTTGTTTTGCACATCTGGGAACAACGTCAACCGCTCCGGCGGGCCGATCAAATAACCCTTTTCCTTTAGGCCCTGCAAGGACAGCCGGTACATATCAGACCACCCGCAGCACCGGGATACCGCCTGTTTTAATACCCGCTCCGGCACCGGCTTACCTGTTTGGGAGTGTATCAAAGAATGCACTGCCAGAATGGTAATTTCATATTTAATCAACCGCGCCGGGTAATGCTGTTTGATCAAATCAGCTACAGCAAGCCAGTTTGCACCGACAAATGCAAACACTTTTTCATATTCTTTAAGCTCTATTTCCAGCGCCCGGGCTTCCATTTTTATATCAGCCCGGCTGGAGGATCTTCTAAATAATTTTTCTTTGATCAAGCTCAGGCCACTCCGCTTGCGGGTTACTTCCCGGCCCAGCAAAGCAGCCAACAGCTGGGTTACCCCTTCTTTATCCAGCCTTTCATTGGCCTGTAAACACTGCGGAATAATAATGCAAGAGGGGCAACCCTCCAGGCACCTGCAACCCGTCACCAGTTCATAACACCGCTCCAACACTATCTTTATCTCTTCAAACACCGATTCGGCCAGGCCCACACCCCCCGCGTAGTTATCATAAATAAATATTTGCGCCTGATCACCGTGCACCTGCAAGCTGGCCCCCAGGTCGTGGCGCTCACACATCACTTCCAATGGAATGATAATTTGCAGCAGGTGTTTTAAAGCATGGGCCGCGCCATATTTAACTTCCTGATCAAGACCCTGTAAATCAATATCCAGCCAGATGCCCACCGTAGGAAAGTCAATGGGCTTTAGCTTTTGTCCGACTTCGATGGTCTTTTGGCTTTCTTTTTGCTTGTCCCACACATTAATAAGGTTATAACTGACCAGGCTTTTATGTATATTAAGCACCCCGCTGGAAACGACTACATTACCTTCCCGGTGGGTGCGTTCAACCTTTTCCACGGCAATTCTGGATTGAATATTGGGCCGGGTTATAAAATCCTTAAATTGAGCCGGCAGATCTCGTAACTGAATAGATTTGGCACCATGGTCTACGTTCTCCACCAGGTACACCCTGTTATAGACAGGGAGTATGGCACCCGGGTAGGCATCCCTGATCACGTCATCGTAGTTATACTCCTCCAGTCTATGACCCTGGGGACTGATAGTACTATAATTATCACTTTCACCACGCAGACTAAAAAACTCCAACTGTCCCGCCGGGCCGTAAGTCCTGGGTTGGTCGGTAAGCGGTTTTAGCCGCCTGTGCTTTAACAGCAGCTTCACTGCTTCATAGTAAGTGTCCCGGTCCCAGTATGCGGCATCTTCTTTGCTAAGGGGAAGCTCTTTGGCGGCCAGGGGCAGGTGATCCACTAAAAACTGCATTTTTTCGCTGACCACCGCTTTTTCAAAGGGCTGCCCGAAAAAGTATTGTGGGTGTCGTACAATATATAAATCAAGCGGGTCTTCGTTAGCCATAAGCACAATTAACGACTTCTGCCCTTTCCGCCCCACCCGCCCCGCCTGCTGCCAGGTGGAGGAAATACTGCCTGCAAATCCGGCCAGTATACAGGTGTCCAGTTCCCCCACATTAATGCCCAGCTCCAGGGCATTGGTGGAAATAACACCCTTTAAATTGCCGTTAAAAAGCTTCTTTTCAATATCCCGCCGCATTTGCGGCACATAGGTGCCCTTGTATGGGGTAATCGCCCCGGCCACCCCGGGGAAATTTTCTCTAATAACCCGGTAAGCCGACTCAACTATCCGCCGGGAGCGGCCGAACATAATAGTGCGCCTGCCGGATTCAACATAGCGCCCCACTGCCCGGGCCGCTTCAAAATGGGTCAGCCGGCGCTTGGTTCGTCCATCATCGGTTTTATAGGTGGGCGGCTCATAAAAAACCACTGTTTTCTCGCCGGAAGCCGATGTCTCTACAGTCACCACAGCAAAATCCAGGCCCACCAGTTTGGTAGCGAATTCACCGGGATTGGCAATGGTAGCAGTGCAGAGAATAAACACGGGCCTGGCCCCGTAATAGTCACAAACCCGCCTTAGCCGGCGGAAAACCTGCAAGCAGTGACAGCCCATAACGCCTTTTAAAGTGTGGGCCTCATCAATAACTATGTATTTTAAGCTACCCCAAAAACCAGGCCAATCCAGGTGTCTGGGCAACAGGAAGGCGTGTATAAAATCCGGGGTGGTGATCAGCACACCTGTACTGTTAATGACATCCCGCCGCTGGTTAAAGGGGGTGTCACCGTCGCACGTGGCCATAACCGGCACTCCCTGGGGCCATTCCAAAGTTACCGCAATATCTTGCATTGTTTTCATCTGGTTCTGCCCCAACGCTTTAGTGGGGGTAATGTACAGAGCCCTGGCCTGCGGGTGACTGATTAATTCACTAAACATCGGAATGGTATAAACGAGCGACTTACCGCTGGATGTACCGGTGGTAATGATTACATTACGGCCTTCCATAATATGCCCGATTGCCTGAGCCTGGTGTGCATACAGCTGCCCGATACCCTGATCGGCCAGCGAGCGTACTACGGCCTTGGCGACACCCGGTGGGAAGGGCGCGTACTGCGCTTCCTTAGGTGGTATTATATGCACCGAATTTATCCCCCGCTGATCCAGCAGCCTATGCATGGTATCCCCCTTCCTGAATACAAATTAAATCATTCCAATTAAATGATTAAAACCAGGTAAACCTCTCACGGTTTATCCGTGAAATTCGTCTACACCATCAGGTTAACAAGTTAAACCCAGGCACATGTACGTGATACGCTATTGCTCAAATTACCAGCTACAACCGCTTCCGCCAACCAGCATAAATCCGCCACGTAAAAATTATGCCGGCAAATAAGGCAATGCCTAAGAGTAGATCTTCTAAAAATTCCATGCTTTATCCCCCGACTGCTGCAATTTATCATGACCCTTCCCCGCAGAGCTATACTCAGGAATACAGGAGTTCTACTTAGGATCTATAGCCCTTATCACTTACTATTCAGGTAAGCTGCCATTATTTTACCACAAAACATGCGTTGTACAGTAGTTTTGCCTGAACAAGCGCCTTTTTATGTATACATACTTTGCACAGGAAGACATGGGGAAGACATGGGGACGTTTCGTTTGTCATATAAATCTTCTTGTGCTATAGTTTATAACGGGTGATAAAAAATGGCAAGGCAAGCAAGAAAAAGAAGTTCCACGGGGATTTACCACATTATGTTGAGAGGAATAGATCGAAGGAATATCTTTTTGGATGATAAAGATAAATTGCAATTCGTCGATAGGATAATTAAAGCAAAGCAAGCTGCGGGTTTTAAACTATATGGTTACTGTCTTATGGATAATCACGTACATCTTTTAATAGGAGAAAGCGAAGAGATTGGAACAAGCATTAAGCGCATTACAGTTGGATATGTACAATGGCATAATACTAAGTATGGAAGAACCGGTCATTTATTTCAAAATCGCTTTCTTAGTGAACCTGTTGAAAAAGAAAGTTATTTACTGAATGTGTTAAGGTATATTCATCAAAACCCGGTGAAAGCCGGCATAGTAAAACATGCAGTAAATTATCCATGGAGCAGCTACTCTCAGTACAAATCCGCATATCAAGATAAAAGTTCACACATCGATGAACAATTAATTAAGGCATATTTAAGCGAACTAGATAATTTTGAAGAATATATGAATGCATTAAACGATGATGAATGTCTGGATGTCGAGCCAGTTCAAAAATATACAGATGCAATGTTAATAAATATCATTCAATCTCAAATAAATGCTGATGATTTGAAAGATATGCCAATTGCTAAAAGAAACAAAGTTATAAAAGAATTATATCAGCAAACAGGAACAAGCGTAAGACAGTTAGCGCGGGTCTTAGGAATAGGAAAGAGTATCATAGAAAGAGCTGTTAAATAAGAAAACGAAACGTCCCTCTCCCGGCTGAATAAGACAAGCGAAACGTCCCCTTGTCTTACCCCTGTCTGTCACATATCAAACATCTAATTAGCCGGGGAGGTGTACTTCAATTCTATAATACCCACCAAAATCAGCGCTACAAAAAAAATGCGAGCACCGTCGCGGGGCTCATTTAACAACAGCATACCCACAATTACCGCACCTACCGCGCCAATTCCCGTCCATACCGCGTATGCTGTGCCAATGGGGAGTACCTTTGTGGCCAAAGATAAAAAATAAAAGCTAATCATCATGCCTATTACCGTCACCAAAGACGGGTACAAGCGGGTAAATCCATGAGCATATTTAAGGCTGATCGCCCAAACCACCTCAAAGATACCGGCAACCCAAAGGTATAGCCAGGCCATTAAAAAACCTCCATTTGACAAAATATATTGCTGAGATTAATTAGAGACCACGCGTTGCTTTGGCCCCCCCCGCCAATATAGGCTAACAAAGGCCTCTCCCCTACAAAGGGCTGCCTAACTTTTCCAACTAAAGCAGGTTTTATATTGAATTGGGGGCTAAGCCATTTACACAGAATATTTTATAATTCCCCAGGGTAAAAACCATTCTATCTTTTTTGATCTAATACTTAGCCAAATAATGCTTTATCTCCCATTGATGCACTTGTTCGGCATATTCATGCCATTCTTTATATTTACCTTCTAAAAAACGATTATAACAATGAGAACCTATTGCCTGTTCTATTAGAGGATCCTTTTCCATTTCTTTTAAAGCAGCAAACAAATCCCTGGGCAGATAATCTATATCTAAAGCTTTTCTTTGTTTCTCTGATAGATTATAAATATCCTCTTCAACCGGGGGTGGGGGCATAAGTTTGTTTTTAATACCCTCCATCCCTGCTTTTAACATTACCGCAAACACCAGATAAGGATTGGCAACGGGATCAGGATTCCTAAGCTCAATGCGGGTTGCACTACCCCGCCGGACAGGAATTCTGATTAAAGTGCTGCGGTTTGAATTAGACCATGCTATATGAGTAGGTGCTTCATAACCAGGCTTTAATCTTTTATAACTGTTAACTATGGGGTTTCCAATAGCTGTCATGCCTTTAGCATGCTTTAGTAACCCGGCCATGTAGTTAAAAGCAATATTGCTTAATTTATATTTGCCGTTTATATCGTAAAAGACATTTTTATTATCTTTAAATAACGACTGGTTACAATGCATAGCAGAACCGTTTTCTCCCGCTAGGGGCTTGGGCATGAATGTGGCATAAAGCCCGTGTTTCTTAGCTATATTTTTAACCACGTCACGAAAAGTAACCCATTGATCGGCGGTTTTCAACGCCTCGCCGTATTTAAAATCAATTTCATGCTGTCCCGAAGCTACTTCGTGATGGGAAGCTTCTATTCTAAAACCCATTTGCTTCATTGTTAATACTATATCTCTTCTGGCGTCTTCGCCATGGTCAATGGGTGCTAAATCAAAATATCCCGCTTTATCGTGAATATGAAGAGTTGGACTCCCATCTGAGTCAGTGTGGAAAAGAAAAAACTCTCCTTCGGGCCCCATATTTAGCTCATAACCCATTTCCCTGGCTTCTTTTATTACACGCTTTAATATTCCCCTTGGGCATCCTTCAAAGGGCGTCCCATCGGGATTGTAAACATCGCAAATCATTCGGGCCACACCTTTTTCAGTCGGCCTCCAGGGCATAAACTGAAAGGTGTCCGGGTCCGGCACCAAACACTGGTCGGACTCATTAATTCTAGCAAATCCGTCAATCGAGGAACCGTCGAACATTAAGTTGCCCTCCAGGGCATCCTCCAATTCATCCGGTGTAACATTGACACTTTTTAAAACACCGAAAACATCAATAAATTGCAGCCTGATGAATTCGATGCCTTCATTTATTACTCTATTAAAAACTTGTTGTTTTTTAACATCCAGATTTTTTTCTTCAAGCTCCTCCGTATTAATTTTATTTAACCCCCTTTAACTATAATTTTTAATTATAAATCACCCGCTTCTTAATGATATAAAAGTATTAAAAAATTAGCCAACTTCTAATACAGCCTCTGTTTATCCAATACGGGCTTATGAAATACATTTATGACGTTTTGATTGGCCTGCTCCATATTACTAACTTATGCTTGGCATGACAGGGGGCAGGACAGGGGGACGTTTCGTTTGTCTGATGACAAGGATGACAAGGATGACAAAGTGACGCTTCGCCTGACCTAGAAAAGATAAGATGACATCGTTATGGGGGAAGGTTTCGCCTATCTTGAGATAGATAGTGAAACATAAAAGTACATTGACAACGTTTCGTTTGTTTTGTACTTTTATGGAAATATAAGGATAAAGTGATTACTAACACATACTGGTCGAGAAATAAAGAAAAGAAAACGTTTCGTCATATTACCATAATATTACCATAACCTGATGGTCAAGCATGTCTTAATAGAAAAGGATGATGTTGAAAGATAGGATAACTTGGATAACTTTCCTTTGTCTAGCATTTGTCATTTGTCTAGAATGTTTCTAAAAAAAAGAAAGTAAGAAAAAACAAGAGGGGGGAAGTTGCCTTAGAAAAAATAAGACAAATGAAACGTCCCCCTGTCTCACCTGCTGCTGTTATTAGCGGCCCGCCTGCACCGGGTTGGGCATAGGTATGGCTGCCTCTTCGGTTTCTTGGCTGGAGGCATGACCGAAACCTTTTAGGGAATTGGTAACCAGCCCGGTGTAAGCGGCGATACCGTGCTCATTAAGGTCCATTCCCTCAAATTCCTCGTCTGCCGATACGCGGATTCCCAACGTTGCTTTGAGCAGAGTAAACGCAACAAAGGTTGCCCCGAAGGCCCATAGGGATACGCTCAGCACCCCAAGGGCCTGAACCATCAACTGGTGAGCGCCCCCGCCGAACAAAAGACCGCCCTCCCGGGCGAACAGTCCCACGGCCAGGGCGCCCCAGGTGCCCCCTACCCCGTGGACCGCAATAGCACCAACCGGGTCGTCAGCCTTGATCCGGTCAAAAAACTCCACCGCCAGCACCACCAGCATACCGGCCACAGCACCAATAATTACCGCGCTGCCAGGTCCTACATAAGCTGTGCCCGCCGTAATCGCCGCCAGGCCGGCCAGGGCCCCGTTGGCGGCCATACTGGGATCAGCCTTTCCATAACGTCGCATAGTGAAAATAATACCTGTGGTACCGCCGGCCGCGGCGGCGAGGTTAGTGGTAAGCGCTATGCGAGCGATATTAAGATCAAGCCCGGAAAGTGAACTGCCCGGGTTAAAGCCAAACCAGCCGAACCATAGTATAAACGTGCCCAGGAAAGCCAGGTGCATATTATGTGCCGGCAGCACATTAATACTGCCGTCTTTGTTATATTTTTCTCGACGTGGCCCCAGTACTGTTACCGCCGCCAGAGCCGCCCAGCCGCCCACGGCATGCACCGCCGCGGAACCGGCAAAATCCATCATCCCTAGATTACTCAGCCAGCCTCCGGATCCCCAGATCCAGTGCCCTGCCACAGGATAAATTAAGGCTGTGCAAATTAAAGTGAAGATAATGTAGGGGCCGAACTTCATGCGTTCAGCCACCGCACCCGAGATAATTGAAGCCACGGCCACGGCAAATGCAGCCTGAAACAGCCAGAAGGCATAAAGCGGCACCCTAAGGTCAATATGTTCGAGATTGCCGCCCAAGAAAAAACCACTGCCTCCAAAAATACCAGCCATATCCAGCCCGTACATCACCCCAAACCCGACGGCCCAGAACCCCAGCATACCCACAGTAGTGTCGGTAAAAACCTTCATCACAATGTTCAGCGAATTTTTAGCCCTGATAAAACCGGCCTCCAGAAAAGCAAAACCCGCTTCCATGAAGAAAACCAGCGCTGCGCAAAGCAACACCCAGACAGTATCAATACCGGCAGCTAAATCCTTAATTCCCGGTTCCATTAATTCACACTCCCTTAATATACTTCGCCTATCGTCATATATCTTCGTTTTTTTAGATGTTCACTTTACACCCAATAAATAAAAATAAGGACACCGGTGGTTATTAACCAACACGAGCGCCCTTGCCCTTTAAACCCAACCTTTGGGATATTTAGTTCGTAAGTTGTTTAAAAAGCATCTTCGTTTATTTCCCCGGTACGTATGCGCACCGCCTTCTCCACCGGGTAAATAAATACCTTGCCGTCCCCAACCTCACCGGTACGGGCGGTTTCACAAATGATCTGCAATACATCCTCTAAACATCGTTCATCTAAAACAACCTCAATCTTAATTTTAGGCAATAGATTAATGCTGTACTCGTGGCCGCGGTAAACACCAACCCAGCCCCTTTGCGTACCGCAGCCCAAAACCTGGCTAACCGTCATGCCGTGTATACCGTAACGTGAAAGCGCTTCCTTGACATCTTCCAATTTGTCGGGGCGGATTATGGCTTCTATTTTTTTCACCGAAACTTACCTCCTAACACTGAAAAGGCTATTATTAAAATAGCGCCCTTAAAGTACGCCCTTCGGTACTTTATTACATCAGCCCGGCCAGGTAACCAAAGGCTAACTTCATAAAGCATAAAAAAAGCCCTAACCCGCATAATTCACGGCATCAGGACCTCTTTGGCCAATTTTTGATACATCTTTGTATCATTCATGTTTTATTATATTATATGTTTTACGTTTGGTTTTAGCAAGGGCAGAAAAACTTTTTTCAATTTGCGCAGAGATTTAAAAACAGGCTTGCATCCCTGGGAAAGAGACATGGGGGAGACATGGGGAGACATGGGGACGTTTCGTTTGTCTTATCCAGGTAAGCTCTCAAATAAGACAAGTAAAACGTCCCTCTGTCTTCCTGTCCACCTTCCCCATCTGCCCTGGACTGTGATTAAAAACAAGACAAATGAAACGTCCCCCTGTCTCACCCCTGTCTCACCGTTTACTCGTGTTTGGAAAATTTATGCATTCGGCTCTGTAAAGCCCTTCACATACTGGTAAAAATGCGTTATACTGGTGTCAGTATAACGCTGGAGGGTCTATTTTATATGTACATTGTTAGTAAAATCTGGCTTAATCAAAACGGTAAAGCTTTTGGTGATGGACCGTATGATTTGCTCACAGGTATAGACCGGCTGGGTTCTCTTAGAAAAGCTGCATCCGAAATGGGGATGTCCTATAATCAAGCGTGGCATTTAATTCAAACAATTGAAGGCCGTTTAGGCTTTTCATTAATAACTCGACAGGTGGGTGGAAACTCAGGTGGTGGTTCAACTGTGACACCCAAGGGACGCTTGCTAATGGAACGATACAAAGCTTTTCGTGAAGAGTCAAAGGAGGTGCTGGAACAACTATACGAAAAGCATTTTCAACAGATGTTTGGAACATAGTAAATTTTTTAGCTGGCGTTATACTTTGGAAAGTATAACACAAATATTATAATAACTGCCCAAAGAAACTTAAAACCTATTAAGGAGGATTATACATGTCATTATTGGAAGAAGCCCGAGAAAAATTGCGGGTAATTATTGATGAGGCCGGGTTACATTCCGGGGAAGCGATCGATATCGTTTCCACACGGGATTTGACCGCCAAGGAAGCGATTGGCCGTCCCGACCGTACGGATTTTCCTTTGCTCAAAGGTAAAGAAGTAATGATGCAAGCTACATATCGAGACTGTGTGGGGCAGGCTTTCACGGATCAACCGGCACAGTTTCACGGTACGTTGGAAGAAGTTTTACGGCTGACTTTCGATACTAATCACAATAGAGCAGTATTTGTGGCCACCCTTAACGCAGTGATGCGCTATTTAGGAAAAGTACAAGGCACAGACCATTGCAAAGATAAAGAACCCAGGCTTTGTGCCCGGCAATTACCCGAATACATCACCCAACATTATGGTCAACCTAAAATTGCATTTGTTGGTTATCAGCCGGCAATGATTGAGGAGTTGGTCAAGCATTTTAAAATAAAAGTCAGCGACCTTGACCCGGACAACATTGGGCGGGAAAAGCTCGGAGTTTTAATCAGCGGTCCTGACAATACTGCTAAAAATATAGATTGGGCGGATATTGTTTTAACTACGGGGACTGTTCTTGTCAACGACACTTTGGCGGAGCTTGAGCGGGGAAAACCGGTCATCTTTTATGGAGTCACCATTGCCGGCCTTGCTGCACTATTTTCTTTACCCCGTGTTTGCTTTTACGGGCGCTAGAAAATGATGTAAATCCAAGTTTTTTCCCGGCGAATTTAAAGGGAGGGGTTTACTTTGATCAAGAAGTTAGTTATATTGGTTATTTTTAGCGCGTGTTTGCTTATACTTGGTGGATGTAATCAAGCACCGGCGACCCAGGATACAGGCGTAAACTTAAATGTGGCGGTGGAGTATACCGATCACGCGGCTGCCTTCTATTTCGCCCAGGGCAAAGGTCTTTTTGAAGACGCAGGATTCAGTGTTGAAGACGTTAATGTTTACGCAAGCGGCGTTGGCGTTGCTGCGGCATTTACCAAAGGTGGCTTTGATGTTAGTTATATGTGCCTGGTCCCTGCGATATATACCTATGCAAATGGCGGTGTGCCAATAAAAATTATCAGCGGTACACATAAGGATGGCTACGGGTTGGTGGTTAATGCCTCTAAAATCAAAGACTTGCGCGACCTGGAAAAGGATGATATTAAAATTGCCAATGGCCCCAAGGGAACAACGACGGACTTTATACAAATGCTTTTGCTGGAAAAAGAAAATCTGAACGCCAAAAAAGTTTTAGCAAATACCGTACGGATGAATGGGGCAAAACAGCTTATGGCTTTACGCAATGGTCAAGTAGATGCCGTATTTGTTCCTGAACATTTTGCGGCAATGGCCGCATCGTTTCCCGGGATGAAAATGCTGGCCAGCAGCCGTGACATATGTCCGGATATGCAGGGGAGCGTCATGGTGGTTACTGAAGATTTCTTGGAAAAACATCCGGAAGCTGTTGAAAATCTTAAAGAGATTAATAAAAAGAGCATTGATTTGATCAATACATACCCGCAAGAAGCGGCTCTAATCATAGCTCAAAACTTAAACATAAACCAGTCAAAAGTAAAAGAAGAGACCAAAAGTCCGCAGGCAAACCTGGAAGTAACTCCGGAACTAGTCGCTAAATCAATGACCAATCTTAGAAGTACTCCTGAAATTTCTCAACAAGATGTACAGACCATCATCAACAAGATGCATGCTTTAGGATATATAACAAAATCTTTTGACGCTGGAGAAATCATGTCAGTCAATTGATGAAAGAAGAGATTAGTCTATGATCAAGTTAGTCAAACCAGAGATAACCATAAACAATTTGTTATACCCACTGCCTATATGTTTTTTCCTTACCTCGTGGGAAATACTGGCACACATCACCCAAACGCCGTTATTTCCACCCTTAAGTAAGGTGGTTATTGAATTTTGGTTTTTACTTGGCGACGGTATACTGCTTGAAAGCCTGGGGTCAAGTCTAATAAGGGTCTTAATCGGCTATTCTTTGGGAAGCCTGGCCGGTTTATTAGTAGGTATTTTAATGGGCTTAAACAAGGTGGTGGAACGCAGTTTGAGCCCGCTGATAAGTATGCTGTTCCCCATTCCAACATTAGGATGGCTGCCGCTGTTAATGTTGTGGATCGGCATCAATGAGGCGCTGCCGGTTACTCTGATTTTCATCTGTGCGTTTTTCCCGGTTGCGTATAATACATTGACTGGGATTAAAGGGGTACAGCATGAGTATATAAAAACAGCCCGTACCCTCGGGGCATCTCCCTGGTTTATCCTTTGGCATGTAACACTTCCCATGGCTTTACCCAATATTTTTACTGGTTTGCGCTTGGAAGCGGGTATGGTCTGGCGTACTGTAATAGCGGCAGAAATGTTTGCCATCCCCACGGGTATTGGTGCACTGCTGATCAATGCTGAATCCTTGATTAGAGTAGATGTTATTTTAGTTTGTTTAGTGCTGTTGTCCATGATGTGCACAATCTTTGAGCGCATGTTTTTGTGGTTGGAATATAAAACAACAGGCACATGGAGGTAAACATGTCTTTTATTCGCTTGCAAAATATTACCACGCCTTACTGTTTAAAAAACATAACCCTGGACATAAAAGCCGGCGAACTGGTTGTGTTTCTGGGTTACACAGGTGCAGGCAAGAGCACGTTATTAAATGTAATTGCGGGATTAGCAGGATACCAGGGAGAAGTATATTTTAACCAGCAGAATATGAATAACATCCCTACTGAAAAACGTGATATTGGTTATCTTCTTCAGGATATATACTTGTTTCCCCATTTGAATACATTTAATAATATCTCTTTTGCCCTGCGGGCAACCGGCTACCCGGCTGACAAAATAACCACCAAGGTTGAGTCAATGCTTGACCTTTTACATATCGGTCACTTAAAATGCCGCTATCCGAAGGATTTAAGCGGAGGTGAAAAAAGACGTGTGGGCTTAGCACGTGCTCTGATCAGGGAACCAAAAATTTTACTCCTGGATGAACCACTGGCAAGCCTTGATCCCGCTACCGCAAAAAGCATTCGCAAAGAAATCAAGACGCTCCATAGCAGGTTGAATTTAACGACCCTCTATGTTACTCACGATTTTACCGAGGCACGTGAACTCGCGGATAAAATCGGCGTTATTGCCAACGGCCGGTTGGAACAGATAGGTTCGGTTCAGGATATTTTTTATCAACCTGTAATAGAGATTAAGGAATTTATTGCCGCATGCGGTCATTAATCTCAATATATTAACGAGCATCAAGCTTTTATGTCTAATTGCAGGTCTAGCTATTAAGACTACCCTAAAAAAACACTGATCACCTAGCAGGCTGGACAATGATCGTTGCGTTGCACAGCAAAGCACACCCGCATAGGTACCGCAGCACATGGGCATAACTTCTTAAGTTAAATTCTTTTGAGCATTTACAAAGGAATAATGGCAATCCACGGAGAAATATAGAAAATATGCTCAAAACGAATGCTTTCTCCGAGTCCGCCGGCCTAAAACATGGCGTTATGGCTGCTGGACCGACAGGGTGTATCGGGAAACCGGCATGCCTCCCATTGCGGTAAGGAGATAATTGACAGGCTTTAGCGGCCCGCCTTTGCATTTTCCCCGCAATGGCGGGTTTTTTATATAAATACATATTCTCCGAGCCCGGACGCCTACAGCCAACGAACGGCCAGGGTGAGCGGGCCGACAGGGTGCGGTGGGAAACTACCGTGCCTCCCGGTGCGGAAAGGAGGGTTTTATCATGTGCAAGAAATAGTAGGCCGGGTTATTTTGTTGCGTAGCAAACCCGGCCTATTTTTTATGAGGAAGCGATTGTTGCCTTAGTTATATGCAACAGCAATTAAAAGAAAGAGAGGTTATAAAAATGCTTAAACTTAGCAAAAAACTGTTACTGTTATACCTAATTATAGCTATTGCCTTTGTGGCGGGCTGTTCCGGGGCTACCGATGCTGACAATTCTAATCAGCCGATCAATGAAGGACAAGCGTCTTCGAATCTAACCGGCAAGTTAATTATCTTCCACGCCGGTAGTTTATCAGTGCCATTTGACCAGATGGAAAAAGAATTTGAGCTGCTGCACCCGGGCGTGGATGTACAAAGAGAAGCTGCGGGTAGCCGTGAGTGTGCTAAAAAGGTCACCGATCTAGGCAAGCCTGCCGACATAGTTGCTTCGGCGGACTATGCGGTAATTGATAATTTGCTGATTCCCGATTTTGCAGAATGGAATGCGCTATTTGCTAAAAATGAAATGGTTATCATGTATTCGGAGCACAGTAAATACAAGGATGAAATAAACAGTGATAACTGGCCGGAAATACTGTTGCGGGAAGGTGTTGAGTACGGGCACAGCGATCCTAACGCCGACCCATGCGGCTACCGGGCACTGATGGTTTGGCAGCTGGCTGCCGAACACTATCAAATATCTGATTTGTACCAAAAGTTAGATGAAAAGCGCCCGGCTCGCAATATCAGACCCAAAGAAACCGACTTGCTGGCTATGGTAGAATCCGGGGCTCTTGATTACCTATTTATCTATCGTTCTGTAGCCGAGCAGCACAATATGCCTTATGTCGAGTTGCCGCCACAGGTTAATTTAAGCGATCTTAACCAGGCCGAATTTTATAAACAAGCCACGGTAGATACCACCGGAAAACAGCCGGGCGAAGTGATTACCCAGGTGGGCATGCCAATTGTATACGGTGTCACGCTGATAAAAAATGCACCCAACCAGGCGAACGCCATTGAATTCTTAAAGTTTTTGCTGAGCAAAGATAAAGGTTTGAAAATAATGGAAGACAATGGCCAGCCCATTGAAGATCCGCTAGTCATAAAGGGTGAAGAGGCCATGCCCGAGGAGTTACGGGAAATCACCGGGTAGCCGTAACGACTGCTTTTAATGCAAAGCATATCGAAATGCAACCTAACGTCTTGGTGATGATCCTCTTACTTTTTAGCGTAGCGCTCTCAGTGGGATGAATAATTATTTTCAAAGTATCCCGATGTAAACGGCCAGGCTTTACATGGTATTATTTTTATTCAACTACTATTTGTCTAGTGCGCTGTCGGGGCGGGGTATTCGTCCCGGCAGCATAAATTAATTAATAGGACGGTTAATTATAATGAAATTGAAAACTGAGAAGTTATATTTAACCTCTGCTTTTTTGGGCCTTTTAATTCTTCTATTTATTATGTATCCAATAATCAACTCATTAATCACCACTGACGGCCAGATACTATTGCAAACTTTAAGAGATCGGGAAGTGTTGGCCGCAATTTGGAACAGTATATACACGGCCACAATTACTACTATGATTGTGTTCATTTTTGGTGTACCTTTTGCCTATTTTTTGGCCCGCAATGAATTTAGAGGCAAAAGATTGGTGGAAAGCATCATCGATATTCCCATAGTTATTCCTCATACTGTGGTGGGCATTATTTTATTAACGGTTTTAAGCCAGCAGTGCTGGCTGGGCAGATTGCTGGAAAACCTGGGACTAGAGGTTGTTGGTACCCGTATTGGCATTGTCACCGCTATGACATTTGTAAGTATGCCTTTACTGATTAACGCGGCCAAGGATTCATTTGCAGCCATATCGCCCAAACTGGAGTACGTCTCCCGTACCCTTGGGGCCACTCACATGCAAACCTTCATACTGATCACCTTTTCCGTTGGCTGGCGTGGCATATTAACGGGGATGATTCTAACCTGGGCCCGTTCCATAAGTGAATTTGGAGCGGTGATTATCCTTACCTACCACCCCATGATTGCGCCCACCTTAATTTTCGATCGGTTTAATTCCTTCGGGCTGGAGTATTCTAAACCGGTCTCCGCTATTTTAATAGCTATATCGCTGGCTATATTTATTGTATTGCGAGTTATTGCTCAAAGAGGTGTGCGAGATGCTGGAAATACGTGATTTAAACGTAAATTTGTTTGGATTTGCCCTGCGAAACATTCAACTGACCATTAATCAAGGGGAGTTTTTTGCTCTCTTAGGCCCCACCGGGTCAGGCAAAACAGTGCTTTTGGAAACTATCGCCGGCATTAAGCAGCCGTCAGGTGGGCGATTTTTTTTTCACAGACGGGATGTTACCCACTTAAAACCGGAGCAAAGGAATATTTCCATAGTCTATCAGGATTACGCCCTTTTCCCGCACCTTAATGTACTGGCCAATATTCAATACGGGCTAAGATTTAAGAAAAAACGGAACGTTGCAGGTAAGCCTGAAATGTTACATATGCTTGTGGAAATGCTGGGTATCGATCACCTGCTAAAGCGCTATCCCGATAATCTCAGCGGCGGCGAAAAACAACGGGTAGCGCTGGCCCGGGCATTGATTGTGGAACCTGATATCCTTTTACTGGGCGAACCGTTCAGTGCCTTAGACACCAATACCAAAGAAACAGTGCAAGCGGAAATTAAAGCATTGCATAGCGCTCTAAAAATTACCACCTTAATGGTTACACATAATTTCAGTGAAGTTTTTTCCCTGGCCGAAAGAGTAGCCATAATTAAAAATGGCGAGGTTCAGCAGGTAGGTACTACTGAAGAAGTGTTTAAAATGCCCAACTCTCAATTTGTAGCTGAATTTGTAGGTATGAAAAACGTATTTGCGCTGCACCAGGTCAATGGTAAAGCGATGCTGGGTGATGTGCTGCAGCTTGACATGCAGGTGCCGGAAGAACAAAGTGCAGGCAAACATCCAACTACCGGAGGTAATAATAAGTATTTCATAGGATTAAGGCCGGAGGATATAGTGGTGGGTAATGGCGCCCTTAAGACCGATTATCAATTGACGGGAACTGTCTTAACCATTTCCAATAATGGTGTTTATTCCGAAGTCAAAGTACAATCCGGGCAAGTTAATTTTACAGCCTACATCACTCCTAACCGGTTTTTTGAGCTTGGCCTGCGGGAAAACAAAACTGTTACTCTAGGCTTCGACCGGAAAAATATCAATTTCATAAAGGGCCAGGCATGCGCAACCGGGTAAGCCAGGGGGACGTTTCGTTTGTCTTGCTTTGCGCTTTCTAAGACGGTTTGGGGAATGGGCATGTTACAAAAAGTCAAAATAATTTGGTAAAATACTTCGGAAGCGACCAATTCCAGGCCGCCTCATCACTGGTAAGTCTTAGCATAAATGGCCTCTAATCTGTTAGTTTACTAATTGCTATTCTAATTACTTTTTTCAATCCAGGCTTTATCCAATCCTGGCTTTAAAAAAGGATCCAGCTTTAAATTATGAACATTTTTTCCGGTATCGGGAAAAGCCAAGTCTTTGGTTTTTCCCGATCAGTTCCCCTTCAGCAGTTCTCATGTACAATTTTCAACACTCTGCTCCTCTACTCCGGCCATATATAGCCGAAACTTTATCAGCCGGGCCGAGTTTAACACCACCAGTACGGACCCGATATTATGGGTGATTGCCCCCATTACCGGGTTTAATAAACCAGCTCCTGAAGCCAGCAGGGCAAGTAAGTTAAATAATACGGCAAAAGCAATATTGTAATTAATAGTTTTCATAGTAGAATAGCCCAACTGCAAAAGATACGGCAGTCTGGCCAGGTTGTCCCCCATCAGAGCGACATCCGCTGCTTCCATAGCCACATCCGTCCCCATGGCGCCCATGGCTATGCCAATATCTGCAGCGGCCAGAGACGGGGCATCGTTAACACCGTCACCAATCATAGCTACCTTATAGCCAGATTTTTGAAGCTCTTTAATATGATTAAGCTTTTGCTCAGGCAGAAGTTCAGCCCGGTACTCCTTTATTCCGCATGCCCCGGCGACATGATCCGCAACTTCATTACCATCACCGGTCAACATTTGGATTTTCTTAAGACCGGATTCTTGCAGAGCTTTAATTAAACCTCTGACCCCGGGGCGTATATTATCCCTTATATATATTTCCCCGATCATTGAATTGTTCTCTGTTACAACAAGAGTTTTAACCCCCGGATTAATATTCGCTGCATTTAAAAACCCTTCCGCCACCCTCTCTTCGGGTGTCAAAGCACCCACAACAATTTTTTTACCGGCAACCACCGCCTCTACACCCAGACCGGGAATGCTATTAAATGATTCCGGTTCAGTTACAACAAGTCCTCTTTGCTCTACAGCCTTCAGTACGGCCCGGGCCAGAGGATGTTCCGAATATTTTTCCGCCGCAGCCGCCATGGAAAGAACATAATCATCCGAAACCCCGTTTAAAGGTTTAGTACCGGTAATCACCATGCTCCCGGTGGTTAAGGTGCCGGTCTTATCAAAAACAACGGCATCAATCCTGGCAAGTTCCTCTAAAAATGCGCCTCCTTTAACTAATATACCGTTCTTGGAAGCATTGCCCAATGCCGCTACGATAGCCGTGGGGGCCGAAATAATAAAGGCGCAGGGGCAGCCTACAATAAGCACTGTAATAGCCCGGTGCAAATCCCCGGTGAAAAAATAAACAGCGGAACTGATGGCTATAATAAAAGGGGTAAAGTATTTAGCGTAATGATCCGTAACCCGCAGAGCAGGGGCTTTCTGACTTTCAGCATCCTGAACCAGCTTAATCAGCTTCCCCAGGGTCGTCTCCCCGCCCACCTTGCTTACTTCCACCACTATCATTCCGGAATAGCTGACAGATCCCGCATAAACATCATCCCCCGTTAATTTATCCACTGGCAGGGACTCTCCGGTTAGGGAAGCCTGGTTAAGAGATGCACTGCCGCGGATAACCTTACCGTCAATGGGAATCTTATCCCCCGGGCGAATCATGACCATGTCTCCCAACCGAATTTCCCGCACCGGTACTAAGACTTCGGCACCGTCCCGAATTACGGTGGCTTGCCCGGGATTTAGCCGAATTAAGGCATCAACGGCGGAACGTGCTTTTTGAGCCGTAAACTCTTCCATTAATGAGCCCAAAACCATAATCAAGGCTACCACTGCCGCAGACAAGTACTCCCCTATCAACACCGAGGCAATCATAGCCAGGCTGACTAATTCATCAACATTAAGCTCCCTTTTCAGCAGCCCTTTAACCGCCCCTAAAATGATTGCCCCCCCCAGCACCGCCAGGGCCAGCAGCGATAATATATTGGCCTGAACCGGATAATCCCTTTCACCAAGCCCATAACTGGTTATAATAAGAAAACTGCCCAGCAGCACCATGTAGAACTCTCTCATTTGCAGTAATTCCCGGTACTTGCTAACATTAGCATATCTACCAATCACCTGATTAATCCCCTTTCACCAATGCAAAATTATCAAAAAGTTTCGGCATTTATTTTCTTGAGAGTATTAAGCAGTTGCTCGATTTCAGCATCGGAAAGGGTGGAGAGCATTTGTTCAGTCAAACAGAGATGGTATTGGTGATGTTCCTCAAATGCTTTCATGCCCTTGTCCGTCAAAACAATCAGGTTGACCCGTCTGTCTTCCCTGCTTGATTCCCGCCTGGCATAGTCCTTTTTCTCCAGTCTGTCCACCGTTACCGTGGTGGTTCCAGTAGTTACACCTAATTTTTGAGCCAGACTCTTCATGTTCATTTTTCCGTACTGTCCCAGCACTTCAATGGCGTGGGCCTCGGAGACCGACAGATCGCTGCTGCGGATTACCGAGCTTTCCCAGGAAGCAAAGCCGTTATAAAAATGTAACAGTTCATCGGTCATTTCTTCAACGAATTTCATGATCACACCTCCTTTGATTATTATATAGTAAGAATTTATTATAGTTTGAATTTCAACTATTATGATAGCACATGCAAATTAGTTTGACAATCAAATCTTTTGAAAATAAAACAAACAGGTGGTTTAATTCAAGAGTCTATTCCCGGTAATAAAGCATTTCATCTTGAGGTGCGGATAAGCCACGGGGCCAGCCGGTTTATAATAGGTGATTGACGAGGCGGCGGCTTTTGAAGGCAAGGGTGAACGCCTGAAAGCCGAATACACCCAAAGGTTATAGAGGGCATTGCTACAGAATGATTTCGATTTGGAAGATGAATATTGAAGATTTCCCCACCCTGTCCGGCAAAGTAAGCTTCGACGCCAACGGCGATCCGGAAAAATACGTGACTGTGCTATAAATAAAAGACGGTGAATTTTCATGTTATGCCCAGGTAACACCGTAATGGCAAAATATGAAATTTTTGTTATGAACGTGCAACAAAAATCATATCTTCTACGTCTTATTAATATGAGTATTTATGCCCACACACGGAACGGAGGTGAATGATTCAGCAGGAGACAATACCCATGGTTGAACCAATTAAGACTCAATTGGGAAATTCCCTCGTGAATTTGTATTGAAGCAAGGGATCTATCCAAGCTAAGAAGGTGTGTCCCCATACACCAATTGGGGACATTCCTTCGTGCATTTATTCAAAAGTAAGGGATCTACCCAAGCTAAGAAGGTGTGTCCCCATACCTTAGAAGGAGGAGAAAATGAGAAGAAAAGCACTCTGTTTTTCAGTGGTCTTATTATTCGGTTCTTTATTAATGTCCACCGCAGCAGCGGCGGAACAGACAGCTTCACAAATTGTAATCAAAGAGGTAACTGTTACAGAAGCGATAAAACTGCCGCCCACTTCAGAGGAAAAAAAGGATTCGCCAAGAATTTCTGAAGACGAAGCATTAAAGATTATCAAAAGCGTCTTCCCGGAAATAATCGGGGAAAGCAAGCCCGATATGCAACTGGATTTCGAACCCTATCAGGACAGAAATATATGGCGGATACATTATTATGAAAGAATGTACCACGGGCCGGGCATGCCGGCGGGCTATTCTGTCTCCCTGGATGCCGATACCGGCGAAATATTGAATATGAGCTGGCGCAATAACACGCCCGCGGAAACAAAGGGGATCATCCAAAAGCAGGAGGCTCAAAAGATTGCTGAACAATTTGTCCAAAAGCTACAGCCCGAACGTTTTAAAAGCATGCAACTGCAGAAAAGCCCTACAGAACACTATTACCCCCTCCCCAACTTAGATATAGTACACCGCTTCTATTGGGCACGAGTGGAAAACGGAATTAAAGTCGACTATGACGGCATACGTGTTTCCGTGGACGCCCTTTCGGGCAAGGTTGTCAGCTTCAACATGAACTGGCAGCCCGAGGTTAAGCTGCCCGCTATAGGAACACCGGTTCCGGCCAAGGCGCTTACTGAAAAGGCCACTAACGAACTGGGTATGGCATTGATATACCAGGTGCCCTACCGCAATTACGCCGGTAAGTCTCCGGAAGCCAAGCTTATATATCAGCTCAATACCCGGGAACTGATGTTTAATGCCACTAACGGCAAGGCCGTAGATAATCAAGGCAAGGAAAAGAACATAAAAGATATCAGACTGTTTGAAGACATTCCGAAGATTAGCGGTGTTAACAACCCCCCGGATTCCCCCGGGCAAAGGATCACGGTGGAAAAAGCCAGGAGTACAGCAGAAAGATTTTTCCGCTCTCTGGGAATCGAAGGAGAAGTGGAGATGGGGGGAGGCGGCTCCAGCGTGGGCGGTCCCTTTGGGAATCAGGAATTTTGGAGTTTCGAGATTGCTCAAAAAGGCAGCAGCAGACACTATCCCGGTTCACAAGTAGGTATTGACCAAACCACCGGCCGGGTGGTGAATTATTACGAATACGGTCCGGAAATGCAGGCTGAGACAGGCTCTCCAAAAATCTCCCGGGAAGAAGCGCTGGCCAAGGCTGACGCATTTATTAAAAATGTAGCCCCGGAATACAGCCCATACCTGGCCCCGGAGAAAAATCAGGTGGACATGTACCCAATGGGTCACGAGCAAGGCTATAGTTTTCATTTCTACAGAGTTGTTAACGGCATTCCCTTTCCCCAGGACGGCATACATATAGGGATAAGCAGTGACGGCAAAATCAGAGACTATCACTGCGAATGGCACAAGGTTTCCTTCCCGGCAGTTCAAAATGTAATCGCCCCGGAGGAGGCGGCCAGCAAATGGCTGGAACTCTCATCCCTGCAAGTGAACTATTTCATCCCCCGGGAGGGAGAAAAACCGGGTAGCCAGGCTATACTGGTCTACCGCCCTGATAACGACGGATTTAGCGCCATTGACGCGCTGACCGGAAAACCTGTTACCAACGACGGCCAGCCGGTCAACAAAACCTCCGGAAACGGTTATGACTATAAACAGAGCTGGGCTGCCCAGTATCTTGAAATAGTGGCAGGTAGCGGCATTCTGCCGTCTCCGGAGCAATTCAGCCCCACAGGCGCCGTCAAAAAGAGGGACGTGGCCAGGCTGATAACAGCCACCATGGGCAATTATTACGACTACAACGAAAAAAGAGAGCAACAATTCCGGGACGTAAACCTTGAAGATCCCGATTTTAATGCAATCCAGGCCGGAGCTATAATGGGTATATATGACAAGGGCGGGAATTTCAACCCTGAGCAGCCGGTCACCAGGTTGACCCTGGCCCGCTGGATGGTGAACGCCATGGGCTACGCCGAAATTGCGAAAATAAACAACAACATCGCTTCTTCATATAAGGACATCGCTTCACTTTCCGCAACCGACCGGAACTATATAGGCCTGGCCCAGGGACTGGGCATCATGCGGGGCGATGAAACAGGACTCTTTAAGCCCTCGGACAGTGTCACCTGGGAGGAACTGGCGGCAGTGGCAATAAACTCGGCACCTAAAATGAGAAACAAAAATGGCACGTGGTAAATGAAAAGCAAAGAAGTGCCGCAACCTCCTATGGAGCTTGCGGCGCTTCTTTATGACAGGGGACGGAATCAAGAATCTGAACGACAGCCTGACAGTCCTGGGAATGGAGGAAGCGTTTACAAACACAGCCGACTTTTCCGGTATCAGTAATGGTGTTCATATCAGCCGGGTGCTTCACAAGGGGATAACTTGCAGGTTATAGTCATTATAAAAATCTAAAAATCATCTGATCGGACAATAGCAAACAAACCTTCAAACAAATGCTCTTATTACACATCCGTTTGAAGGTTATGCAAAATATGGAAGCTATTCCGTATTTATTTCATATTTATCGTCCAGTTACCGTTCATAACAAACTTCGGCCAGGATATATCCAGATTGATCTCATCGACATCCTTATTGAACTCAAGAATCATAACAGCTGTGTCGCCGCTAAATTCTGAAGAAGCCTTTAGAATATTTTTGCTATCTATATGGAAAGACTTGATGCCGACATATTTCTCATTTCCTGTGTTTAATTGGAATACAAGCTGGGCCGAGGTTGGAGATAGCCGTTTAATGCTCTTGGCCACCGCCTTCTGAGCAAACATATCCACGTCACGGTTGAGAATTTCCTCGCCCTCTTTCGGAATGATAATTTTTAAACTATCAACTTTCTTTTGATAGCTTGCAATTAGAGCAGGCAGCTTCAGTGTAAGCTTGTTGTCTATTGCTGCGTCTGTCACAAAGGTAGTTACAGGAAAAGCATTTGAATCAGCCGGAACTTCCAGCTTATATTTAGTTCCGCTTTCATCTGTTACATAAATATCTTCCGTCCTTAAACCGGTTCCCGTACTTACAATGCCGTCCTCACCCAGATTCTCAAAGGTAGTTTTGACCGTTGAATCCACCGGCCGGCCAAATTTACTGAGCTTCATATCCTTGTTTTTGAAAGAAGCAATCAGCTGAATAGCCTGCTTGCCGTCTTTTTCCAGGCTGTTCGCACCGACATCAACCAGGCCGATTTGGTTGGATGTTGCTTCACTGGCAAAAAGCTTCTGTGTTTCATCCAGGCTCTTCGCCTGATCTAGAGAGATGGAATATGTTTTATTGCCGACTATCAGATCAAAAGATTTGAATGGCTTAATGTTGTAGTTGTCTTCTTTCCCGTTCATGAAGCTGAAAGTATATTTGCCGTTATCCTCGGAATAGCCCCCCATGACATATTGAGTGTTCGGATTATCCTTAGGTATAATTCTCGTATCCTTTAGAATACTGATACCAAGCTTTGAGGTGAATTTCATGTCCATTCTGCCTTCCGAAACCATGAAGCTGTCGATCACCATATTGTCATCCAGTACCAGGCTGTCCTTCAGATAATAGGCGCTTCCGTCTACCATGGTTGAATATACCGGGGTTTTGTTAAAAAATCTCTTTACCGCTTCTGATATGTCATCTGCATATACCGTATTGATGCAGATAAAGCATGCACAAATTGCCGCAACATAGGGCAGTTGTTTTCTGAATTTGATCTTCCTATTATACTTGTCAAGTTTCTTATGTGCTTTTTTGTTTATTGATTCCATATTGCATTCAACTCCGTCCATAAGATTGTCAATCTCCTTCTCTATTAAATCATCATCAAGATTGTTAAGTATCGTGAGCATTTTGTCTTCATTCATACTGCAAACCCTCCTTTATGATTTTTCTTCCCCGCAGCAGCCTGTTGTCTACGGCTGCACGGGACAAATTGAAGGCTTTAGCCAGATCGCTAATCTTTTCGCCCAGAAAAAACCTTCTCACAAATATCTCCCGATCAATCTTTTGAAAGGAATTAATTATTTTTATTACTTGTTCCTGATCCTGTCTCAGTAATACCAGCTTTTCCAAATTGACGTCGTTCTTTATATCAGCATCCTCGATATCCAGAATATTGCTCAGGCGTTTTTTGCGTCTGTATGTTAGCGCCTTATACTTAGTCAGAATCAACAGCCAGGTTCTAAAGTTTGCCTTCTCTTCATCGAACTCGGCGATCTTTATCCATGCATCAAGAAAAACATCGGCAACACATTCCTCAATATCTTCCTTGCTATGAGACTCAGACAAAATATTGTAAGCAAGACAGAAAACCGTCTTTGTATACTTACATATCATGTACTCATAGGCGGCTGAATCCTTGTTTCTTATACCCCGAACCAGTTCAGCCTGCGAATATTCCAAAGCCTCCACCCCCTTTCAAATCCCTTTCATATATTTACTACGCATGAAGGACAGGGTTTCTCTTAAAAGATAGGGAACTTCTTCACACCAGAAAAATATGTATATTATGACGATGTCTAAAGCAGAAAGCTTGACAATAATTAAATAACTATATCTTCATATATTATACAAACTGTTCCAGTGTCTTTTCCTGGCCCAAATCCGTATACAGGGCGGAAAGACATTCCTGACGGCAATATGCCGACGTATCGGTTTCGGCTATTTTCCACAGCCATTCGATCAAACCGTCCTGGGCTTCTTTCGTCTGCCGGCGGGTAAGACCGGCAATGCTGCGGATCAATTCCACTCTTCTCATGGGGAAGTAATACCGGAATAGAGGCCGTCTATCTCCTCCAACGCTTTTGCTTCTCCCAGTTCGTAAATAGTAATAAGCTGGTCAAAGCAGTAATCCGGGTCTGGTTCCTGTTCCTGGACTCGCCAAAGCCAAACGGTGACGGCCGGGTGGATGGCCCCGTTTAACTTAGCAACCTCACCAACGGCATAAACAAGGTTTTCCCGGGCCATTGGACTGCTTAGTTTGAAGTAAGTTTCATCCAACCACTGCACTGCTGCGGCTGGATCGGTAAAGATTCTCGGCCAGGTTTGCATCATAAATTGCAGGTATACCTCGGAGATAAGTAGTCGGCGTAATATTGTTTTGAAACTGCTATCATGTAGACGCTTGCAAACGACGCAAGGTTTCGCTTTTTATTGGGGCGGGGGAAAAGTCGCGGTCAGGATAAACCCCGGTATCGGGAGACGGGCATCATGAAAGGTACTAACAGGCGGAGAAAAAGCAAGTTTGGGGTTTATTATATAGAAGTTAAGATTTAACAAAAAACATAGTGCTGGACCAAATTGATATTGCTGTAAATGGGCCTACCTTGGATGAGGCAATTGAAGAGCTTATTAGGGAACTAAAAACATACGCAGAGGATTACCGGGACAATATGAGTCTGTTTTTAAACGCCCCAAACCGAAAGGGTCATTTTCCTTATATATTGAGGGTTTGGCTTTGTGACAATACCAGGAAATTAAATCACTTCTGGAGATTTAAATATGCCCCCAAAATTTGGTCACCTGAAAAAGTATTGCGATAAAACGGGGTGGATATTGATAAGGGATATAGACCACTGGTACTATGAAAAAGTTTTGGCTAACGGGGATGTTTTACGTACCAGGGTAAGCCATGCCGTCAGCAAAGAAATCCCCGGTAACTTATGGAAGAAGATACTAAGGCATCAGCTAAAAATAACAGAAGAAGAGTTTTGGAAGTCATTATAAGTCCTTCTTTAGCAGGCAGATGGAAGGCTCAACAGTTAGATTTTTTGATTACATTCACCTCACTTCTGCCAGTTTTTCCAAGCCCGGTATCAGCTTTTTCTTTCACATTGATACCTCTTAAGCATTGAAATTGATATTGATTCTCCATTTTTATCCCTGTCTTCTTTAGAAATGAAGTAAATTTTAGCATGATATATGAAGTGTAGCCTTTTGTTTATAAATTGACCTCCATGGTGTATACTATATATAAAGTATTCTTGAGATTTCAAGACTTAGGAGTGATATTGATGAACCTTGCAAAAGTATCCGCAAACGGTCAAATCACCGTTCCGGTCGAAATACGCCGCAAGCTTATGCTCAAGGAGGGAGATAAAATACTCTTTATTGAGCGTGAAAACGGTGAAATTGTCATCAACAATGCTTCGGCTACGGCAATTCTAAAAGCTCAAAAAGCTTTTAAGGATGTAGCGGAGGCAATCGGCATCAAAAATCAAGATGAAGTGCAGGCTCTCGTTGACGAGGTACGCTACGGAAAGGATTCAAAGCAATGAAAGTGCTGGCCGATACCAACATCCTTATATCAGCATTGCTCTGGCCTCATTCAAAGCCTGCCGCTACTCTGCTTCACGCCGCGCGGTATCACGAGTTGGTACTCTGCGACCGCAACATCTTCGAGTTACGGGATGTGTTAGGACGCAAAGCGCCTTACGCATTAGCCGATGTGGAGGTTTTCCTTGCCGAGCTTGCCTATGATTTGGTGCCAGCCCCAGAGTACCCTCAAAAGCTGATAAGTGATCCAAAGGATCAACCGATTCTAAATGCTGCTATCGTTGCAGATGTGGACATTATCATCAGTGGAGATAAACACTTTTTAAAGCTTAATATGGAACGTCCACGTGTAATGACTGCGGCCCAATACTTGGAATGGATTGAAACAGAGCAATAAAAAGCAGACAGCCGGATTTTTATATTTCTACGAACACCCTCTGTCCGCTTTTCATTGTTATGCCGTATTAAGCAACACAGGTGATGCTATCTGCGGCATATGCTACAAGGAATTTTGTCGGCAAGCTTCTTCCGTTCCACTCTTCCAAATTATATAGATTAAGTTTGCCATGCCGCTGGGTGATTTACTTACTATCATACTGAGTATTTTCCTCATTTTTATTGACCAGTTCCCCCGTCATGTAACTCCTCCTTTCAAAATAAAAGCTACAGCAGAAAATATAAATTTGATTATTCAACTAAATATTCTCTTAGGGTTTATTATCTATAAGCTACAAGTTTATACTTTTTATGGCCTTAGCCATATTAGTAACACTGGATGATGTCAAAATCTTAATAGGCTTGCCGTGTTTTCTGCATAATTTCTTGGCGCTGGCACAGGCATTATGGCTGTTACAGTCTACCGGGCAAAAAACCATGTCACATTTGATAATCTTTTTCTCCAATGGTTTATCACCTTTCCTCAAATAACCATCTAAATATATGCACTTATGACCGCAGTTTTCAATCAAATCCGCATATAGATGTTTAAATTTGGTTATTCCGCCAATAATCAATATTTTTTTCATGCACTGTTTACAATTACGACAGCCTTCGTCATTTGCCGGCCTTGTACCGCATTTGCAATTAACTGTCCGGCGTTTTGATTTTTTTTTATTTACCCTATCAAAAGCAATATTTGTCCAACCCGTTTGCGCCATAAAAATCTCTCCCCGCCATTCCTCGCAACCTCTGCAGGTTATTTAACAATTGCTGTACCGATTCCGATTGAGCTTTTAAAGTGTCTGTGGTATTACCACTGCTATCGGATAGTTTACCTACCACCTGGTTAACCTCCCGGGCAACGGACTGCACCCCTCCTATCCCCAAATCCAGTGCACCGGCACCGGAACCGGCCTTTTCAACAGCAACCACACTGGCCGCCATATGTTCCTCGATTGCACGGCAAAACTGGTTAACCTCGGCAATTAAACCCATACCGTTTTGAACGCCTTCAGCACCCCGGGACATACTCTCCATAACCGCAGAGGCGTTAGTTCTTACCTGCCTGAGGGTAACGGAAATATCCTCAACAGTTTTTTTACTTTTTACCGCTAATTTGCCGACTTCCCGAGCCACCACCGCAAATCCCCGCCCGGCATCTCCGGCCCTGGCCGCCTCGATGGATGCATTAAGAGCCAGCAATTTGATTTGGTCTGCAATGGGATACAAACGGTCATGCCTTTCTTAATACAGCACAGGGGCCTTTTCATGATATCCTCCTCACATTACCAAAATCGTAATAATGATAATGATAATGATAATGATTATCATTATATTTCTTGTTAACCATATAGTCAAGATACATTTAAACATAAAAATAAAACACTTGCTCCCGGACAAGTGTTCAAACTCCTTATAGTACAGGCTATTATCAGGCAAAAAAACCATGACCAACATAGCAATCTGTTTTATTTCCAGTTTTCGGGCTTTCCCACAACTTGCAAGGTTACCCACCTGATAGGCCATCACCGGTTCGCTTGCGCTATGTTCCAAGTTCCCCCTTCGGCTTCCTTCAGACCCCACCGTTACCAGTGACGCCCTTGCCTACGGGTTGAATTATATCAGCAGAAAGGAACAAATATAATACAGTTAGCACGAGTGATAAGAATTAGGAAAGAATATAATATAAAGAGCTGTTCAATAAGACAAGCGAAACGTCCCTCTGTCACCTTTTAAACTGCTAATTAATCTACAAAGTCATATCAACGGCTTTATTGGCTTGACGTGATCCGGAGGTAATACCCCCGCACTACCAGGAACAGCAGCCCCGCGTTCCACTTTATCAACCAATTCCCGGGCGTCAATGGCATAAGCAATAGCTTGCCTGAGTTCCTTTTGCCTTAAAACAGGATTATCACCCATATTGAATAACAACCGGTACCCCCAGAACCCCGGGCTTTGTACTATTTTATATTCCGGCCGGTTTTGGAAACGGGGGAGCACGTCCGAGCTGATGCCGGTTTGATCTATTTCCCCCTTTTCAAAGGCCAGAATTGGTTCACTGACCGGAATGAATTCAATAGCTTTAACCCTCTGCCGGGGTCCCCAGAAATCTCCGAAGGCCTCAAAATGGTAAGTGCCGTGTTCCTTGTTATAATCCGTCAGGCGGTAGGGACCGGTACCGATTACCGCTTCCGGCGCAGTAAACTCCTTGGGATTGTCCACGTTTTCCCAAATGTGTTTGGGGATCATGCGTGCATTACCCAGGTTATAGAGCATAGCGGCATTGCGCTCCGCAACGGTTACCAGCACTTGGTTATTTCCCACAACCTCCACTTTTTCAATATCATCACCGGCAAAATCAGACCGTACCGTGGGATATTTCTTTGCATATTCAAAGCTAAATTGTACATCCTCGGCAGTAAACGGTTTACCGTCGTGCCATTTGACACCGTCCCGGATAGTAAAAAGATATTGCTTGCCATTGTCTATGATTTCATATTTTTCGGCCAGCCAGGGAATAAGCCCATTTTCATCCCTCTCCAACAGCCCGTCAAATATAAGGGCCATTTTAAAACTGCCCGGCCCCCTGGAATAATGGGCGTAAGGGCTCGGATAACCCCAATCCCCTCCCTCCAGGCGAATCACATCCACCTGGTTCTGCTCTTTATTTTCGTCATTACCGTCAGTTTGGCTATTCTGTGCTTGATCTGTTCCGCAGCCAAACAAAAGCAAGCTCAAACACATCACCAGTAATAATGTGAATAGAAAATGTTTTTTGTTCATTCGGCCGCCTCCTCTATCATTGATTTAATATTACGAGAACGCAAAAAACCATGAAGGACCCCCTTTCCAAGGAGCGTAAACCTTCATGGTTCAAACCGGGTAAGCTACTACTACAGCAAAAGATTACTTATTCCGCCACGTCATGTGGTGGTTCCGTTGCCTTATTTTAAGCAAGATCATTATTGCGCTACAATAATCATAGAATCGTCCCTATGTTACGTTTATCTATATTTTTCGCTGTAGTATCTATTATTTTTGTTAATTAACCGTAAGCCGACAATGTTTTAAATTTATCTACACAGCCCGATTATTTTATCAACTAATTCATCCACACTTTCCCGCTGCATATTAACATCCAATGTGTTTCCAACAAGATTAGCCCGGCTAATATCTAAAGAATGGTTTATAACGCCGCCAACCTCAATTTTCCTGTCGGTCAACTCCTGCCGCAAAGTAGGTTCCGTAGCCTCGTCCACTTTGTTCAGAACAACAAAAAATTTCTTATGAGCCTCTTCGGCCAATCCCTTGGCTTTTTCAGCCAGTAATATGGACTCATATGAAGGGTCCACAACCATTAATATTGCGTCCACACCTTCCAGTACACCACGCCCAAAATGTTCTATACCTGCTTCAGTATCTGCTATAACCCAATCGTTTTTATTTACTTTAAGCTCTTTTAGTAATGACCGGGTAATTGAGCCCATGGGACAGGCGCAGCCTTCCATACTGTGCTCAATTTTACCAATGCGTAAATTACCCACCGACCCGTCCCAGCTAACACATGCAGGGGGTAAATCCTCCAAGGATAAATCTTCCCTAAAAAAGCCCACTTTTTCACCATTTTCCTGACTCATAGAGGCCAGAAGTTTTTCCCGTACCACCGGCTTACCTCCCAGAGAAACCATCAAACTCATTTCCGGCGGTTCTTGACCAAGCATTTTACATAGTCCGAGATTAGATTCGTCGGTATCCACCACCAATACCCGTTCCCGTTCACCTAATGCTTTCGCTAAAAGGGTCACCAAGGTACTTTTGCCACATCCTCCCCGGCCGCAAACAATTAGTTTAGGCATTTTATATCCTCCTTCGCAATTAAAAAGCCACGCAGGCATTTTCCAACCTTGTGGTTGGGAAAACCTTCGTGGCCTAATATTATTATTATAATTAAATTGTTTTAAAACTTTATGCGCTATATTTTTTAACAGTTTAACATACGTTCACAAAATTGTCCATATTTTTTAATCCTTTTAAATCACTCTGCTCGTTAAATATACATTCGCTACCGGTGTAAATGAAAGTAATAGCAAACACCTGCTGATTTTGATCCATATTCTACTGTTAATTCTGATTTCCTACTTTTGATGCTAAAGAAGTGTATAAAAAAAGCACTTACCTCCCGGAAGGTGCTTTTTTTATACACTTCTCTTTTTCATACTCGGTCAATATCCTGTATAAGCAGGTTTATCCGCTTTAAAGTCTTTTTATCCTGCATCTGCCAATAGAGGTAATCTTCCCACGCTTCATCTGACCAAACCTTATTCATCGCCCGCCTCAATCAGTTCGTGAGTTGTTCCTTTGCCATGCTCAAGTTGCTGTATGGATTTTTTCAGAACTTGCAGGTTATAGTCATTATAAAAATCATCTGTTCGGACAATAGCAAACGGTATTCCATTATGAAGTAAAGACTGCTTCAAAAAAAGACGGATAGCAGTAGGCATATCAAGCCCCAAATCGTTAAAAAGCGCTTCTGCGTCCTTTTTGAGAGCGTCATCAACTCTGATTTGGATCAAGCTACTCCGTGCCACATGAAAGACCTCCCTAGTATGTTTTGTAATACAATTGTATATCAAAAACATGCTATTGTCAACTTAGTATAAAAATAGAACAAATTCCGCTGCCCCAAATTATGTAGCCAAGATTGTAAACTGTAAGAATGAACGTGGTTGTGACAATATATAAAGTGACCGTACTAACCTAAATTTTGACATCATCCTTCGTTCGGTTTGATTTAAACAACTCTGCCGCAAAATAAAGTATATGTGAAAAATGCGTAATAATCAGGAACATTCAGTATAAAATCCGGTAAATCCGGACTACACAAACGCTGATATTCCGCCCAATCTTCAGGCGAAACTTCTGAATCAACTTCTTCCCAACGCATTTGAAAAAGATCGGTCAATGCGGTTCTAATTTCAGGACCTAAGGGAGGGCAGACATCCCTCACGAAAGTCCGAGCCTCCGGTTCCATTAAGCCCGCCCGGCGAAACCACCCTAACCCGCGCATCATATGAGACTCGGGGTTCATTGCCGTGGTAAACGGAGCAATTCCTGAAGAGGTCGCATTTAACCTGGCCTCCAGCATAGGAAACCCTGAAAGCAGCTTTTGAGAAGACCATATCAAAAGAAACACCCGTCCTTCCGGTTTTACGACCCGTCCCATTTCCTTCAATAAAAGTACCGGGTCCAAAGGAGCGTAACCGGCAAAATCCATGCTGCCGGCCCAGTCAAAAGTGTTTTCATCAAACGGAAGTTTACACGCGTCACCTTCCTTGAATGAAATTCTATTACCTATATTGGACTTCGATGATAAAGAGCGTGCCTTGGCCAGGAACTCTTTTGTTATATCAAGACCTATTACGTGTCCGGCAGACCCCACCGCTTCCGCCAACAATAACGTATATAAACCAATTCCGCAGCCTACATCCAAACCGAAACTTCCTACAGGAAGCCGTAATGATTCTATTGCAGTTCTAATGACGGGTTCCCGCAAAGATTGTGATAGCTCCAACCTTCTAAGATATTGTTCTACATTAGACATCAGGATAAGCACCTCCAGTCTTATCTGCCATGATTATGCCGGCCAGGATCAATGTTGCCAGGGGGGTTTGTCCTCTAATTCTGGCCAGCGAATAAGTGCCTGTAACGCTAATCATGCCAAAAACAAAGGCTGACAATTGAACAGGTAGATATCCCGGAAACACAATGGCCAATGCCGCGCCAAATGCCGCACCGGCGGATACTCCCAAAACGAATGGCTCCACCAGCGGGTTCCTGAATGTTCCCTGATATACCGCACCGGCGGTTGCAAGGGCCATACCCACCGCCACTGCCACCAATACACGTGGTATTCTTATCTCCCACACAATCGTATTGAACAGATTATTTGACTGGACTGCAATATACATTACTGATACAAAACAAGTTAACAGTTATAAATTCTAATTACTTTTTTCAATCCAGGCTTTATCCAGTTCCGGCTTAAAAAATGGATCAAGCTTTAAATTATGAACATTTTTTGCGGTTGCATACAGGCACACATCATGATAGACCGGACATAGCGGCATATCCTGCGCAACCAACTGCTGCAGCTCGCTATAGTATTGCTGCCTTTTAGCCGGTTCCCGCTCGGCAGCGGCCACCTCCACCAACCTGTCTGCCTCCAAACTGCTGTAACCAATACCCCGCTGCATGTTCATCAGCCCTTTGGAGTGAATCAAACTGTCAAAGAAGAAGTCCGGATCACCGGTCATCAATGTATACGGTGTTAAAGTAAGGTCATATTCACCTTTTTCTACCGCCTCTTTCCAGGCGCCCATTTCCAACATCTTAAGTTCCACCTCAAAGCCGAAAGTTTTGAGATCCGATTGCAGTATTTCCGCAATTGGCTTGTACGGCCAGCGGTTGGCCAGGGCTGAATTAACTACAAAGACCACTTGACGCTGCGTATTCGCATTAACCTGTGCAACCAGTTCTTGGGCCTTGTTCTTATCTATTGTCCATAAACCCCCGACCGTCCACGCTCTGGCCTGCGGAGTAAAGATGGTATCCGCAGGTTCACCATAACCGTTAAGCACTTCCCTAACCAGCTGCCGACGATCCAGCGACAGGCTCACCGCTTGGCGCAGACGTGCATCGTAAAAGGGCGGCTTTTGATTGTTAAAAAGCAGGTAGTGGGTTGTCGTTACCGGGCACGAAAACAAATTTAGTTCGTCGTCCCCCTCAATTACCGGGACCTGTTCCGGCAGTATGCCACCCACATCAGCCACGGCCTGTATTTCGCCTGCCTGCAGCGCGGCCAGACGGGTAGATGGATCGGGGATAATTTTAAAGATTACCCTGTCCAGCTTAGGTTTGTCACCCCAGTATTCATCGTTACGCGTCACTACCAAAGCTTCACCGTTTTTATATTCGGCAAACTTAAACGGCCCCGTACCGTGGGGAAAGGTTATTTTGCCATCGTCATCAAAGCTTTGCAGGCTGAAAATGGGGCAGCCGTGGTAGGCTACTTTAGCCGGAAAGGCCGGTTCAGGCTTGTTAAAGGTACATTTTATTTCCCGCTCGCCCACAGATTCAACTTTTTCCAGATTGACAAAGGTTCCATATTCATCAAATTCGACATGTTCTTTTAATCGTTTAATACTCTTCACCACCGCGTCAGCATCAAGCGGTGTACCATCGTGAAACTTGACACCCTGGCGCAGGTAAACCGTCCACACCGATGCCGTTGTATCGGAAACCAGTCTTTCGGCCAGTTGCAGTGTGGGCTCCAAATTTTCATCGAGATAAGTAAGGCTTTCCCAAACGCAAGTGCTGCCGTGAACAAAATTACTGCTCTCGGCACCGTTATAAAAGTCCCGCCCGATACCGATTACCAATTCATGCCCGTCGGCTTGCCCCCGGTCACCGGTGCCACAACCGCCAAGTAAGCCAGTCAGGACAATTAATAACATTAAATAAATTATTTTTTTATAACCCAAATTAATCCCCCCTTTTAAGATAATTTAATATATAACAAGTAGCCTTTTTAAGCGCTACCCCGTGTTGATCATCGTTATGCCAACATGTTTGCATCATCATATCAGGCATTCAATCAAGCAATAACTATTCACAATAAGTCGGCCATTGCTCAAACTTTCGCCATAAAAGCATACCCAAACGCACCCTGGTTGTTTCTACAAAAGTTCCATTTACCGACCGTTGCTCCACATAACCTCTAACCATACTTTCAACCTCCGGGGTAATTTCCGTGTAAACCCTAAGAAAATCATATAATCCTGATACCGCTTCTTCTATCAACAACTCCTCATCCCATTCGTCCGCCCATACCTGGAAGGAAGGGCTATAACCCGATGTATACAGATAGTTCAGAGGGAAAAAAATATCGGATGCCGGCAGGGGCATTTTCTCGCCGAATACCAATCGCCATAACTCCTCCCGGGCCGGAGTAAAACGATGACCCGCAAAACTGCACAGAAAACACCAGCCGCGAGAGCAATCAGTCATCTTTATCAAGGTATCCACATCCCTCACCCCGGGGGTAAGCGAGGCAAAAACTAGATCGAACTTACCTGATATACCGTTCGCAACCGGATCAATTGTTTCCCACTCCCTCTCAATAAAACGAATATTAGTCAGTCCTTCAAACTTAATCCTTTCCTGTAACACAGCCAGCATGGCCGGAGCCGGTTCCAGGGCAGTCACCTTTGCCCCCCTGCGGGCCAAAGGAATGGTAAACACACCCGCTCCGGCACCGATATCCAAAACCTCCATCCCCTGCTGTAACACCCCGTGCTGATCCAGCCAGGCCAACACCCGTTCCACCCGCCTGGCCGTATTTTGTTGCCCGGCCCGGCGTGCAAATTGCCCGGATATACGGTTCCAGTAATCAAGAGAAGATGTTTTTTCCCGCCGCCGGGCTTGCAAAGAATCTTGACGCGACTCATTCCAGGCTTTTTCCCAAAATACCGGCTCTAAAAGCCGGCCACTGACTTTCTCATACTGATTTTGCTTTCGCAATTGAATGCCCCCAAAATATAAATTTGTTTTTCAAAAACATGAACTACTTAGCTTATAGCACTATTTAAGAATTTATCTTGAATGGCCTTGGCATAAGGCTTGCTATCAATTTAAGCCAAGCCTCTCTGGAAATGCGCATATAAATCTAAAACCAACGCTAAGCCCCCGCCAAATGACAGGCTACCTGGTGCCCCGCGCCGATGGGTTCCAGAAGTGGCTCCGACACCCGGCATTTTTCCTGCGCCCGGGGACAGCGAGGATGGAAGCGGCAGCCTGCCGGCGGGCTCACCGGATCGGGAGGTTCACCTTCCACCAGCAGTTCCTTGTCGCCCCTTAACCGCGGGTGATGTACCGGTACCGCCGCCAGTAGTGCCCGAGTATAGGGATGCCTGGCCTTTACAGCCAAATCGCCGCCGGGCAACATCTCTACGATTTTCCCCAAGTACATTATCGCCACCCGGTCACTGATATAGCTGACTATTGTCAGATCATGGGAAATAAATAAATAGGCAAGGCCTAACTGTTTTTTTAATTGCATTAACAAATTTACAATTTGGGCCCGAACAGATACATCCAGATTGGAAACAGGTTCATCACAGACCACAAGGTCGGGCTGTAAGGCCAGCGCCCTGGCAATGCCAATACGCTGGCGCTGGCCGCCGCTGAATTCATGGGGATAACGCGCGGCATGTTCGTGGCTTAAGCCAACGGTTTGCAACAATTGCCGCACCTTTTCTTTTTGCTCCCGCCGCGTTCCCACCCGGTAATTGGCCAGAGGCTCACCAACGATAGCACCAACGGTCATCCGGGGGTTAAGAGAAGCATAGGTATCTTGAAAAATCATCTGCATCCGGCGCCTTATGCAACGCAACCTTTTCCCTGCCAGGCCGGTAATATCTTGTCCATCAAATATAATCCTGCCGCCGTCATGGTTTTCCAATCTTAATATCAGCCGGGCCAAAGTGCTTTTACCACAGCCACTCTCACCAACCAGGCCAAGGGTTTCCCCCTTTTCAACAATTAAAGAAACGCCGTCCACCGCATGGATTTTTTCACTGCGGGCTGAAAAAACCCCACTACTTAAGCGGTGATACTTTATCAAGCCTTGCACATCAAGCAAGCTCACGCAATTTCACCTTTCCGGGTTTACCCGCCGCTGCCCGGTGGCAGGCCACCGCATGGCCCGGTTCAACTTCCTTCAACAAAGGAACGCCGTCCCGGCACCCCCAAGTTTTTTGCTCGCAGCGGGGCAGGAAAGCACACCTCCCGGGCATATTAATAAGACTTGGCGGCTGCCCCTGAACAGTTGTCAATTCTTCACCCATCACTCCCGGACGAGGAACTGATTTAAGCAAAGCCCTTGTATAAGGGTGCAGGGGATTGTCAAAAACATCATAAACATTCCCATACTCAACTATAGATCCGGCATACATCACCGCCACCTCGTCAGCCATTTCAGCCACCACTCCCAGGTCGTGGGTAATCAATAAAACACCGGCCCGGCAATCCTTGATCAACTGGCGCATTTCATAAAGTATTTGCGCCTGAACGGTAACATCCAGAGCAGTGGTGGGCTCATCAGCAACCAGCAGTCTGGGGCGCATGGCCAGGGCCATAGCGATCATCACCCGCTGCCGCTGACCACCGCTTAACTGAAACGGGTACCTCTTCATTATTTTTTCGGGCTGCGGCAATCCGATTTTTTTCAACATTTCCCTCGCTTGCCTTTTAACCTCCGCCCCGGTTATGCTTGCGTGGCAGCTCAAGGTCTCAATAAACTGGGTCCCAATAGTTAAAACCGGGTTCAACGAGGTCATGGGATCCTGGAAAACCATAGTCATTTTTTTGCCGCGTATCCGGCGCAGTTCGGTTTGGGACAGGTTTAGCAAATTGCACCCGTCCAGACAAATATCCCCGCGGACAATTTTACCGGGCGGGTCAATTAAACCGAAGATTGAAAGCGCGGTTACAGTTTTACCCGAACCGCTCTCTCCAACGATCGCCAAAGTCCGACCTGTTTTTAAATCAAAACTGATACCGTTTACAGCCTTAACCGCTCCCTGCCGGGTATAAAAATACGTATGTAAATTACTTACGCTCAACACAGAACTACAAGACATTCTTTCACCACCCGCCTATTGATGTTGTTTGCACCCCGGCGGCATACTTGCCGCAAATATGGTTACCCGCGATTATCCCCCCTGGGGTCAAAAGCGTCGCGCAATCCGTCACCGAGCAAGTTAAAAGCCAGTACCAGCAGCATGATTGCCAGCCCGGGGAAAAGCATCAAATGTGGGGCCACCTGCATATAAGGCCTGCCGTCATTGAGCATGGCCCCCCATTCCGGAGTAGGCGGCTGCGCCCCCAAACCCAGAAAGGAAAGACCGGAAATGGTCAGAATCAGCTTGCCCATATCCAGTGTAGCCAGCACAATGACCGGTGATATTATGTTGGGCAATACATGGCGGTAAATAATTTGGCTGTGGGTGGCACCGGAGGCTCTGGCGGCGGCAACAAATTCCTTTTCCTTTACTGAAAGGACCATACTACGGATGATTCTGGCATAATCTACCCACCAGACAGCACTTAGAGCGATCATTACGTTAATCAGCCCCGGGCCCAGCATACCCGCTATCACCAAGGCCAACACCAGTCCGGGAAAAGCCAACAGTATGTCTATGAACCGCATGACCATATTGTCCAGCTTTCCTCCAACATAGCCTGAAACGGTACCCACGGGCACGCTGATAAAAATAATTACCGTTAAAATAAGCACAGCGGTAGAAAGGGAAACCCGCGTACCGTAAATCACCCGGGAGAAAATACAGCGTCCCAAATGGTCCGTGCCCAGTGGGTATTCCGCACAAGGCCTGATTAGTTTTTGCCCCAGATCCACTTGCACCGGGTCGTGAGGCACCAGAAAAGGCGCAAACAACCCCAGAGCAGCAACAGCAACGATTACTCCCAACCCCACAAGCGCTAATTTATCCCGAACCAACCGGCCCATGACCGCGGATAAAATTCCTTCCCGCTTCCCCCCGGTCAGCGTTCTCGGCACAGCCTTTTTTATCCCCTCAGCCCTCGTCCGCACCAAATACCAATTCCTCTCAACACATTAGCAGCCAAGTTTCATTATATAATCATGCAAAGCTACCATATGAAAGCATTAACAGCTCAATATCATGACCGAAATACATTATTACCCCTTCCCAGGCGAATGCGCGGATCAAGGTAAAAGTAAGATATGTCAACCAGCAAGTTGATAAATACAAACACAACAGCCATGGTCAGCGCATAGCCTTGAATTACCGGGTAATCCCGGTTAAAAATAGCATCCACCAATAATCTGCCCACCCCAGGCCAGGCAAACACAGTTTCTACGATCACCGCCCCGCCCAGAAGGTGTCCCAACCTCATACCCAGAGCGGTCACCACCGGCAAAAGAGCGTTTTTAAAAGCATGCCGGCCGATTATTAGTTTTTCTTTTAATCCTCTGGCTCTGGCCACCTTTATATAATCCTGTTCCAGAACCTCCAGCATGCTGGCCCGCAGCAGACGGGCATACATGGCCGCCAAACCAAACCCCAGGGTTACCGCCGGCAGCACCAGGTGCTTCACTCCCTCGCGGCCCATCACGGGGAAAATACCCAGCTTCACGGAGAAATAATAAATCAACAACAAACCAAGCCAGAAATCGGGCACGGATGCACCTACCAGCGCCCAGATCCGGCTGATATGATCCACAAAGGCATGGCGGTGCAACGCGGCCAGAATACCCGAGGGCAGAGCCACCAACAGCATAAATAGTACCGCCGCCAGGCTCAGTTCCAGAGTGGCCGGAAAACGGCAGAAGATTTCCTCAGCCACCGGCCTGCCGGTACGATAGGACTCCCCCAGATCCAAGTGAAGCACGTCATTTAGCCAGTGGAAATAACGGATATGTACCGGATCATTTAAACCCAGTTCCTCCCGCATTGCCTCCACAGCTTCCCTGGTTACCTCCGTTCCCCCGGACTGCATGATTATTTCCGCCGGATCTCCGGGTGCCAGGCTGACCAATCCAAAAGTGATAATCGATACACCCAGCATAACGGGTACAAGATAAAGCAAGCGTTTAACGAGGTAATAACTCATATTTATAAACTCCAATTAAATAAGACATCCAAGAAACAAGACAATTTTGTATATACTACAAACAATATCCAATAAATAAAACATATAGGCACTATCAATGCCGCTCTATCTAACTTTACGACACGTAAACAAATAAGTTGCGGGACCATCCTTTATGAAAACACTATCTAAACCCGCTTTTACAGCCATCTGCCGCATTTCACTCTCAGACGGCAGCATGTCGTTACCAACGACACCACCTAAACAGCGATGAAAATTATTCAGTTCTTCCCTGGGTGCAGGGTGGCATATAGTCAACCTGCCGCCGCTTTTGAGCACCCGGGACATTTCCCGCATAGCATCGAGCTTGCCGGCAAAGTGAGGAAACGCGGAATTGCATATTACCTCATCAAAACTATTATCCTCAAAAGGTAGCTGCTGCACATCGGCAACCAGTAAATCAACTCCCGTATCACCATACTTACCCCTGGCAACATCAATCATTTTTTCTGCAAAATCAACGGCAACCACCTTTCCCCCCGTACCCACAATCTCTAAAAGCCAGGGTATCAAGATACCGGTTCCGCTAGCCACATCCAAAACCCGGCTGTCCCTTTGTATGTCCAGTACCGTAATTAAATCAAATAAACGGTGGCACCTCTCAGCCTCAAGGACAACATTGTCCCACGTTTCAGCCTTTTTATTAAACCATTCCCTGTGGGTATCCACGCCTCATCCCTCCGTATCTTATTTTTCCACCTTTACCCCGGCTAGATTAAGCCAGGGATCCTCAGATGTGATTTGATAATTTTTTACCCAATCCCGGGTGGCGACCACCTTTTCTTCGTGAATGGTATACAATGCAGGTAACTGATCGATAATTATTTGCTGCAGTTTTTTATACAGTTCTTTTTTTTCATTTTCACCCAGAGCAGCTTCAGCCTGTGCCACCAGGCGGTCATATTCACTGTTATCCCAGTGTCCATACATATGGTTGGTGGTGTGAATTTTAAAATGATGCGGGTAGCTACCCCAGGTGTAGTAACCGGAACGCAGCAATATATCAAATTCGCCTGCTTTTTCCGCTGCGGTAAGGGCACCGGTTTCCATAACCGTTAGCTTTAAATCAATACCAACTTCCTTTAATTGGCCTTGGATGGCTTCCGCTTCTATTTTTTGTCTGGGACTCCAGGGAGCCAGCAGCATGGAAACTTGCAAGGGTTGCCCGCCATTTTCCAGTATGCCGTCCCCATCCGTATCTTTCCAGCCCGCCGCAGCTAATAAATCCCTGGCCCTTTGTATATCCGGCTCAATTTTCAAATCGGATTTACTAAACTGCATCACCGGCGAAATGGGCCTGCCCTTGGCAGGAACGCCAATACCGGCCAACATCTGTTGCACGATTTTTTCACTGTCTACGGTATAAGACACAGCCCGCCGCACATTAACATCGTCAAAGGGAGATTTTTCAGTATTAAACTGCAAAAAATCAGTAAAAGTAGAAGGTTTTTTGTAAATATTAATTCCAGCTTGCGATTCCAAATTTTCTATATCAAACTCGTTAATTTTTAATGCCATATCCACCTGACCGGATTGCAAGGCCATTGACCGGGCGGAAGCATCGGGAATCACTTTAAATATAATCTTATCCAGCGTGCCCGGCTCCCCCCAGTAATGCTCGTTACGAACCATTACAATTTCCTGATCAGTCAGGTGCTTATCTAATTTATAAGGCCCCGTACCTATCGGACCCTTGAAAGCTCCTCCGTCATCCAGGCTCATTAGGCTCATCACAGGCCAGGCGACGTGGGTAAAATAGGAAGGCAGCGGCGTAGGCTGAGAACATGTAAACTTTACGGTGTATTCATCCACCGGCTCAATGCTTTGTACCGGCAGCATTTTGCGTTTAACTACATCAGCTCGCGAGCTGTATGAATATACTACCGCTTCGGCATTTAACGGTGACCCATCGCTAAACTTAACCCCTTTACGCAGGTGAAATGTCCAAACCTTACCCCCTTCGGACGGCTCCCAGGAAACAGCTAAACCAGGTTGCTCTTTTAAATCTGTATCCAGCCGCACTAGAGTTTCATAAATTTGTGACCAGGGAAACCGGCTATCGCCTTCGGGAAACTTATCCAAATCCCAATTAGACACATCAGTTGATATAGCGACAATCAATTGCTGCTGACCGGAAGTATCCTGCCGGTCAGCAGCAGCGTCATTATCGTCCTCCCCGCCACAACCGGCCGCAATAAATACACATAACAAACAACCCAATAGTAGCAACAACAGGTACTTTCTTTGCATATTTTTTCCCTCCTTTTCCATCCTAAGCCTAAAACATGGTAATAAGCAAATTGACCTGATAGTTTTCAGTGAATGACTGCATTGACCCTCTTATTTGGATAGGCGATATCTTCCATCACTTGGAAATTTAATACCCACTTGCTTTTAGAAATAGTTAATTGGTTATTATCTTTCACCAATATCAGCTTAAAAATTCCTTTATTTGTTAATACTAGATAGTTTAAATTTTCACATAAATCTTTACTCATTGTTAATACTTCTAAAACCTCATAATGCCGGTTATGCCACTGAAAACCGATAGGCGATTGCTGACGATTATCAAAATCTACTTTAACCTCTTCTTGAATGATAACTATTTCTTCCTGCTCAATTTTCCGCATGATTTCCATCTTATTCAATACATCATCTCCTCTCATGTAATATGCTTAACGAAATAAAAAAACCATGAAGTTCAAAACTCCACTCCTTGTGGAATTCTAACCTTCATGGCTATTACTTAAGATTCAGCGGGAAAAACCCGGCGATAGAGTTAGTTTAAGGATTACCAACCCCATCCGCCGATTGAAAGAAGGAACTATTATACTACCGGTACATGTGCAAACCCGGTAGTAGAACAATTGTTTAACGAGGTCAAAGGCATGCCAAGGTTAAACCTTTAACCCAAATTAAAATGCCATGAAAGTTAATCCCCGCTTCTGCAGGTTAAAAACCTTCATGGCATAATATTTTTCAAAAAAAATATTCAAAATATATCCGCCTTCAGCGGACCAACAGATGATTCTCACCATCCTATTTTCATATAGCGTATATTTAAAATTTAACATACTTTTACTGAATTGTCTATATGATTAAAACCTTTTTCCAACTCCCCGTTAGTTTAACAGCCTAGTTAACTAGAGAAAACCCGAACACCCTTGCGACATAAGGCCGCAAGGGTTTTTTTATTTTAAATTTTATTCATTTTTATGTGGCATAATTTGGCACAATATGTTATAATAGAGACATGGTCTGGCTATGCAGATATGGGAGGTTTCTTGTTATGTATCTCAAAAAAACGTATCGAAAAGAATCAGGCAGAACCTATCTTGTTATCGCCCAAAAATACAGAAACCCCGTAACCAATATTTCAACTGATCGAACCATAAAGTCCCTGGGTTACTTGGATGAGCTGGAAAAGGAATATGACGATCCCATCGCTCATTTCAAAGAAGTCGCCCGCAAGATGACGGAGGAAGAAAACAAAAAGAAAAAGCTGACACTGACCATCAACATGGATGAACAGCTCGTCCAAGGGGCTGATGACAGGAAAAATTTTGGTTATGTCGCAATCTTAAAGATCTACCATGAACTCGGACTGCATCGCTTCTTCAATAACCGAGCACGTAATGAAAGTTTCAAGTTTAACACTAACTCCATCATGATGTTGCTTGTCGTCTCCAGACTACTATCGCCCGGTTCCAAGAAGAAGGCGTTCGAAGAACGGCGCCGTTATTTTGAGCGCTTTAATTTTTCGCTTGCGGATGTGTACCGTGCCCTTTCGCATTTTGCAAAGATCGCCAAGGAATTCCAACGGTATCTGCACGGGCAGATCGCAGAGAAATACGGGAGCAACACAAAGACGATCTACTATGATGTCACGAATTTCTACTTTGAGGTCGACGAGGCGGATGAGTTACGTAAATACGGCAGGTCGAAAGAGCATCGCCACGACCCGGTCGTCCAAATGGGACTTGCGATGGACGCAGACGGAATTCCGCTGCATTATGAACTTTTTCCCGGAAACAAGCTGGATAAAGAAACATTCCGCTCCGTCATCGGCGAAGTCAGGAAGAATTACGGCACAGGCAGGATCGTGGTGGTCGCCGACATGGGGATCATCACAGGCGACAACATTTATTACCTGACCGGCGGAAAGAACAGTAATGGATATGTGTTTAGTTTTTCTGTCCGCGGCGGCACGGACGCTTTTAAAAATTATGTGCTTGATAACGAGGGTTATGTCGGAACTGACGGCAAGCCGGCCGGCGAGGATGCCGAATTCAAAATAAAGAGCAGGAGAATTGCGCGGGACATTAATGTAACCATGAAAAGTGGCAAGACGGCAAAGAAGACTGTGTATGAAAAGCAAGTTGTGTTCTGGGCAAAGAAGTACGCGGACAAAGCAAGGGCGGAGCGGAAAGAGGTTGTGAAAAAGGCATTGGATCTTGTGGCGGATCCAAAGAAGTATAACAAAGCCATAACCTACGGCGCGGCCAAGTACGTCAAACATCTGGAATTCGATAAGGAGACGGGTGAAGTCCTTGAAGGTAAGCAACGTCCATACTTTGATTCTGATAAACTTGCGCAAGAGGAAATGTACGATGGTTATTATGCAATCGTCACCAGTGAACTGCATATGTCCGATGGGGAGATTATTGATACATACCGTGGGCTGTGGGAGATTGAGGAAACCTTCAGGGTCACGAAGGGTACGCTTGAGGCGCGCCCGGTATACGTCTCTCGGGAAGACCGCATCGGTGCGCACTTCCTCACCTGTTTCATTGCTCTCATTATCTTACGGCTTATTCAGAAGAAAACGGAACGGCGTTTCTCGGCGGAAAGGATTGTTGAGTGCCTAAACAGAATCGCCTGCTCCAATGAGCAGGATAACCTCTACATGTTCGATTACCGAAGCGAGATCTCCGATGCCATCGGTAACGCTCTCGGCATTGATTTTACGAAAAAAAGACTTAGACTTAGTGATATAAAAAATATTTTAGCTAACAGTAAAAAATGAAGTATCCCCTACATATTTCTGAAAATATATGAAGAGAACGTAATTAATTTAGTGTAAATGGTTATAACTACCAATAAAGGAGATGACCATTTATGCAAGCCATGCAAGACAAAACGATCAAGGAATTAGCAAAGGATTGCCGCACCGTAGAAGACGTACATGAGATGCTCAAGAATCTATTCAAGGACACCTTGCAGCAGATATTCGAGGCTGAAATTGAAGAGCACCTCGGGTATAAAAAACACAGCATTGAAGGCAATAATACTGGCAACAGTCGCAACGGTTACAATAAGAAGACTATCCAAACTAAGTTTGGCAAGACAGAAGTAGAAATCCCACGGGATCGTAATGGTGAATTTGAACCCAGGATTATCGGCAAATATGAAAAGACATCCAACCAGCTTGAAGACCAAATTATAGCCATGTACGCCAAGGGTATGTCTACACGTGATATTGAGGACCACATGAGGGATATCTACGGTATCGACGTATCCCCTACCATGGTCAGCAAGATAACAGACAAAATACTACCGATGATTGCAGAGTGGCAGTCCCGGACACTTGACCGTATATACCCTATTGTTTTTCTTGATGCTATCCATTTCAAGGTTCGTAAAGATAACCGGATAATAAACAAGGCGGCCTATAGTGTGTTGGCCCTAAATATGGCTGGCCAAAAAGAAATACTTGGCATCTGGATTGGGGAAAATGAAAGTGCTAGCTTTTGGCTTGGCGTATGTAATGATCTCAAAAGCAGGGGAGTGCAAGACATCCTGATTGCCTGTAAAGACGGGCTTTCCGGGTTTTCCGAGGCTATAAACACGGTTTTCCCCAAAACCGAAATTCAGCTTTGTATCATTCACCAAATCCGTAATTCCCTAAAGTATGTGCCATACAAAGAACAAAAGGAACTGATGGCTGATCTTAAGCAAGTATACCAGGCGTTAACCCTGGAAGAGGCCGAGTTAGCCTTTGAAATATTCAAAGAAAACTGGGGTAAAAGACATCCCATTATAATTCGTTCTTGGGAGAAGAATTGGCTTGAATTAACAGCTTATTTTAAATACCCATATGAAATCCGTAAAATGATTTATACTACTAATATCATCGAGGGTTACCACCGGCAACTACGGAAAGTAACCAAAACTAAAACTGCCTATCCAACAGACGATGCACTGAAAAAAATTATTTACCTGGCCACCGTTGAAGCAGCCAAAAAATGGACTATGCCAGTTAAAGATTGGAAAAATTGCATCTCCCAATTTGCCATATACTTTGGTGATAGGATAGAATCAGAGATGGCTATATAAAAAAATTGAGTTTTACGCTTTTGTTCTCCTCAAGGATAAATGTAAGGGATGAGGGGCAACAGGTTACCCCTCTGCTATCCCCGGCAGAACCCCGTTAGGCGCTCAGGTTGCTCTCCAGCAGAGCCTTACCCTCCTAGCGGGAAAGAGCCATTACTAGCTTAACCAGTTTATAGCGGGATCAAGCCATTTACACGGAATTATTTACACTCCCTATATGAATGCCGCAACCCCTTTATTTATATGGGTTGCGGCCTATTTTTACCCTCTTATGCTGTCAAAGTCAGGATTAAAACCTTTTTCCAACTCCCAGCCCTAAACTTATCTCCAGAGTAAGGAGCAGGGTTAACTTTTTTAGTGGCCTACGTTATTTACTGATATATCCTTTGAAAAAGGTGGCCACCAGTCCAAGGGCAGCCAGCAGAGCTATAAAGGAAACAGCTTTAGTGCCGGTGCTACTTGATTGATGTGCTGATTCTTGTTTAATTTCGTATGCCTTGACATTTTTTTGCCCCTGTTCCGGCTTTGCGGTTTCCTGTTGCGTAGATTGTTGAGTTTCTGTACGTATATTTTGCTGAGTATTGTGCTGGGCCGGTTTGTCTCCCACCGGTGTAGACAACTGCGCCAATTGTTGGCTTTGACTTGGCGCTGCCGCGGCCCCGGGTGACGGCGTACTTTGCGGCTCGGCTTCTTCAATATCCATTTGCGGTTGTTCCACCTGCTCCACCGGTTCTTCAACATTCATTTGTAGTTGTTCCACCTGCTCCACCGGTTCAGGAGAAGCCTTGCGGGAAGACGAACTGTGCGGTGATGGCGCATGGTGATCTTGATCCTGGTTTTGCTTGGAGGCTATATTCAGCTTTTGGTCAGTTGATGTATAAAAAACTTCCTTGAACTTGTCCATGGCCTCACTGTCCACTGTAGCATAACTGGCCAACCACTCGTTAAATACAATGTTGCTGCAGGTATGGTGACAACAAACCACGCCATATTGAGTAACTGTTTGAATGTAATTATCAGCCAGTTTGCTCAACGTTTCCTGATCGGCCTGCCACATCTGCCGTCGCGCCGCTTCCAGGTTCCAACCGATGATAGATTGCATCACAAAAGGATCCAGCTGGCTCATTATCTTTTCGTCAAAAACAAAGGTTTCGGCTATCTGCTGCCAGGCCCAGTCATCGATGCCCTCCAGAGTGGCATCCACCAGGAACATATTCGCCACGTGGTTACCGATCTCCCGGGACCCGGCATAACCTTCCTTGAGCATTCCTTCGATCCATTTGGGGTTAAACAGCCGGCTACGTAATTCCGTGCCGACAAACTCACTAAAAGTCTGCACCCGGGGACTGCCGGTGCGTGTGTTGACGATATATGACTGCACCTTATTACCGGAGGCCGCTTCCGCCGCCAGTTTCAGCCCCCCCAGGTACTGGGCCACGTCATCGTTATCCAACACACCCCAGAGGGAATCCCGCACCTGGGTAACCAAATCCACGCTCTTTAAGATTTCCCGGAAGGCATCCTGAGCCGGCACACCATAAGCAGTCTTGCCATAGACGTAGGACATACGGTTCATGTAAGTGTCCACAAGATCCTGGCTGTCTTCCCAGGCACTGGTGGCCTGACCCAGTTCTGAAACGCCTGTCCCGTAGGTTCCCGGAGCATCACCAAAGATCCTGGCTTGCGCGAGATCGTCTGCCTCTTGTTCCGACAGACCCTGCTCCCGGAGCTTGTCCCGCAAAGTTAGATAGGTCTTGCGCACCAGGTTGTTTTCCGGATCCTCTTCCAATAAAGCAACTTGTCTGAAAGCTTCGTCCAGCACGCCCACGGTATGGGAAAAGGTATCCCGGAACAGGCCGGAAATGGTCACCAGTACGTTAATCCTCGGTCGCCCCAGTTCTTCCAAGGGAGTAAGCTTCACCGTACTCACCCGGCCGCTCTTATCCCAAACCGGCTCGGTACCGATTAAACGAAGGATTAGAGCCACGGATTCTCCCTGAGTGCGCATGGTCTCAATAGCCCAAAGGACCACGCCCACCGTTTCCGGATAACGCCCTTGCTCCGCATAAAATTTTTCCAGAAGCTGATCAGCCGCCTCTTTGCCCGTTTTCCATGCTGCCGCATCAGGCACCATGCGCGGGTCAAAGGAAACAATGTTTCTACCCGTAGGCAATGCATCGGGTACCCGCACCGGGTCCCGGCCCAACCCGGGCTCGATAAATTCACCGGAAAGTGCCCGTAGCAGATTAGTTATTTCGTTAGTAGTCAAAAGCAGGCGTTCTCTGATTTCCTCCCTGCTTCCTTCTCTAGCCGCCACATCGTAATTAATGATGGAATTAACCATCAGGTCCAGCATTTCTCCCTGGGGCGGCAAGCCGAAGGTATGCAGACCGTAGGGCATGAGCTCCGTTGACAGCTCTTCCAAATAATCATGGAGCAAGGAGGCCACCTGAGCAAAATCAGCCGTTTCGAGATTAAGGCCCAGATCCTGATCAAGGTTATTCGCCTTAATTTTTTCAATAATCTGTTCCTGCAGGTTGGTTGCCCTGGTTGTATTGCCCCCACTCACCGCATACTGGTAATCCAGCACCAGCTGCTGCAGTTCGTCCAGTGCGCCATAGAGCCCGGGCTGGATCATGGGCGGCGTCAGGTGGTCGATGGTCACCGCATACCCCCGCCGCTTGGCCTGGGTTCCTTCGCCGGGATTGTTCATGATGTAAGGGTAGATATCCGGCAGATCGCCCATTAATACATCCGGCCAGTCAGCTTCCCCCAGCCCCACGCTCCGTCCGGGCAACCATTCCAAGGTACCGTGGGTGCCCAGGTGGATCACCGCGTCGGCCTGGAATTCCTTTTGCAGCCAAAAATAAAAAGCTATATACTGGTGTGGGGGAGGCAAAGCAGGTGAATGGGCGATTTTTGAGGGATCATCCCCCCACCCGCGTACGGGCTGCGGGCCCAGGAAAATGTTGCCCAGCGTAGCGCCGGGAATAACCAGATTACCTTCATAAACCATAATATTGCCTGGGGGCGGACCCCATTCCTTTTCCACCTGCGCCTTCAGCTCCCCGGGCAAGGTGGCGTACCACTCCAGGTATTTCTCTACCGGCAGGAGTAAAACTCCCGCCTGCACCAGTGTGTCCAGTTCCCCCGGCGCCCAGCTGCCGACATTCCTTCCACGCTGACGAATCATTTCTTCTACCGCCTGGGGATTGAGTTCACCTTCCACCCGGTAGCCGTTATCCCGCAATGCCTGTAAGATAACCGCTGTGCTGGCAATGCTGTTTAAGTAGGAAGCACCGATATCATCTTTGCCCCCGTGATGGTTATAATAAACAAGAGCTATTTTTTTGTCCGTATTATCCTTTTGCTGCAGGTTGACCCAGGCCAGTGCCCGGCCTACCAGGCGTTCAACTCGATCTGAAAGAGGCACTTTTTTGATTATAGTAGCTCCTGTACTTTCATCTACACTGACTACCGTACTGCCACCCATGAACACCGGTTCAATACGCCCGTCCAGCTCAGGATAGGCAACCTGCCAGGCCACCTCGCTGCTTATACCGGCCGGGTTGCTCTGCCATTCATTCAGATTGCTGCTGTAAACCGGTGCCATAACCGGTACATTTAACTGTTTAAATAACTCGATACCCTCTTCCGGCTGGCCGTAGATAAAGTTAAACCCCACCGCCGCAATAAGAAAGTCTACCTGTCTTTTGCCGTCGGGCATAAAAAAGTCCTGGAACGCCGTTTTACGGTTGCTGCTGTCGCTGAAAACCAGGAGTGCATTGGCTTCTCCGGCTTCCAGTTCCCTTTGGACAGCCAGAAACATGTCGCTATCACTATTTTTAAAAAAACTATCATAGGTAGTGATACCAACCCATGGAGCCCCCTCTTTGAAATGCCCGCTGGCTTTATACCATGCCAAATAACCGCCTAAAGTATCGAAAGTACCCGGCGGGAGTCCTATCCCGCCTCCCCCGCCGGTGGGCAAGTATACGGCATCATGCACACTTTGGTATACATGAGCAGGGTCAAACCCGGGAAGCTCCGGTCCGGCAAGGGCATCGTATACCGCCCGGTAAACCATAGCCTGGGCATCTCCCAGGTAGTCCCGTGCAGCCTGGTCGTAAAGTGCGCTGTACACCATATCTATAGCCAACCCGGCATCTGAACCACCGTCCTGGTAAACCGCCTCGCTAACAGATTGGCGCACAGTGTTATAAAAGTCCTGTAACCCTTCATCTCCCTGCCCGGCCTGGTATACAGCCCCAGCCACTGTTTGGTAAAGATCCCCGGCCTCAAATACCGGAGCATCCCCGCCCCGGTCATACACGGCCTGGTTTACCGTCAACCGGGCCAGTGTCCGGGTCATATTATCCGGCTGGTATACGAAAGCTGAAACACTATCATAAACCGCCCGGTGGACTTCATTTACCACCAACCCCCGGGTCGCCCCGTTACCGGCCTCATAAACCGCATCACATACCGTCCCGTACAGCCCGTCCACATTAAAAGTTAATCCTTCAGCATCCGGGTGATAGATGCACCGGCCGGGCATATTGATCGGGTCCAATTGCTCTCCGGTTGTAACTTGCCCGTACGTAGAGGCCAGATGCAATACCAGCCGCCGCATGTTTTCCACGCCGCCATACTTAAAATAATTGGCTAGAAAGCTATCCTGACTCTCATCAATTTGTGGATATTGCGGAAAAGAACCGCTCCGAGTAGAAAGCACCTTACCCTTCCATTCCTCAGGCAGGTCTTGCAGCAACGGTCCTACCGTTTGGATACCGTTGCCACCGATCATCTCCAACAAAAAAACATCGGCATCTTGTAAAGATTGATTAAATTGCTGAACTTTTTTTTCATTGACCAAGTCATTAGAACTAAATAATTTCAAATCAATAGGATAGTTCCCCAACTTGTCATAAGCATCCACCAAGGGCATTAAAAATCCCTCACTGCCTATAAGCATAACCACCCTAGTGCTGACATTTTCATCCGCTGTAGCCACCGGCACTTTAATTAGCAAAGTAACAACAAGGGCCAATAATACCAGAAAGATAGAGATTGCAGTCTTGCGTAATTTATATGTCCTTGAGAACATTAAGTCTTTGCCACCTCCGTTATTCTTTGCCATCTTCAATCATAATTAACTTTCCGCTTTTCGGATCTCTATACACCGTGCCCATCTCCTGGTATCCGGCCCCCCCACCTTGTTGTATTTGGGGCACTTCCTCCAGCTCCTGGCCCCGCTCCACATTAATTACTTTTTGTATGCTTTGCATTAAGCGCTGTTTTTCCTCCGGCTTAACCTTGGCAAAGATAATATTTTGCAGGTTCCAGGAAAGCACCAGGGCTACCATCAAGCCGCAACTAAAAACCAGCATCACATCAATCAGGTTACCCAACCCGCCCAGGGGATCAACTTCTTCTTCGGACAGCCGGCCCCGCCTCATTTTCCTGGACAGCAAGTGTTTCACCTCCTACCACCAGTTCCAAGAGCAATTCCATGTTGCTCAGATCCTGCTCGTACCAGCGCCGCCGCACCTTGGAGATCAGGGCAGCTACGGCTCCGACGGCAATGCCCGCCACCGTGGTATCAAAGGCAATAATTACCGCCTCAGACAGCCCCCGCACATCACCTTGACCAAGAGCGGCCAGGCCCGGCCCCAGGGGAATAAGTGTACCCATAAGCCCTATTACCGGCCCCAGTTTGGCCAGCAAGTCTGTTTTGCCCAGCACCTTTTTGGCCCGGAATTCTTCCTGATCAAGAATATCCCGGGCAATTAGCTGCTTAACTTCAGTAGAAAGATTAACTTTTGCTAAAAGGGCGGTAAGCAGATTCTTTTGACGGGGTAACAATGAACAGCTATCAATGACCTGCTGCAGGTTTTTCATCTGCCAGGGTGCAATGTTACCCACATTGTGAAAGACTTCCATCATATTTACCGATTTGTTAGCTTTCCTCCTTTTGCCCTCTGCCACAAAGGTGCCCAACTCCGTGAAAGCAATTACCAAAAATAATAGCAGTCCTAAAACAACGGGGATTAACAAGCTCTGTGAAGTAGCATGTAAAATTTTAGTTAAATATTCTGAACCGGGAATGTTCACTGGTTATCACAATCCTTTACGTAACTAATTTGGTACAGGATATACCCCCAAAGCCCCAGGCCAGCCATCACAACCAGCACCAAAGCCACCAAATGAGGTGAGCTTATGGTCAAAGGGGCTAAGGGCATGGCCATAGATTGTACAAAATTAGGGACAGTCAGTGCAAAGGTGAGTGTTAGTATACCGATAAATAGTAACAAGGTGTTAAAGATGGTTGCAGGATTAAATTTAACTAATTGAACTATTTTCCTGATTGCTACGGAAGTAACCAGTACCAGGGCTAAAAAGAGAAGGGCTATAACCCGGCCAAGTTCGGACAAGGACATGCCTACCATGGGACTGATTAAGATTATTGAAAAGGACAGGGCAGCTAAACATAGCGGGCAGGGTAAAAAGCCAAGGATAAATTTCCAATGGCCAAGACTGAATCCGAGTTTTAGAGCTTTTTCAACCGGTTGCCTAAATGAAGAACACCCCTGCTCCGGTCCTTGTTGTAAGCCAAGGTAAATTAAAAGTACGGCCATCAGTAAAGAACCAACAAAGGTATAGCGATCCAAAAACATAACCAGCACTTGCTGGTGAGCGCTAAAAGCCAGCACCAAACCGTACAGGCTAATGCCGAAAATGCCCGAAATCATTATCAGCCACCACCGGTTCAGCCAGGATGTCCCCAAAATCAGCCCTGTTTTAATACCCAGGATTAAAGTAGCAACCAATAAACCGCCCTGTAACCATAACATATTTGTCACCTTCCTTCGCAAACCCTAGATTCATTAAACCCACGTAATGCGCATCAAAAAAATCCTCACAAACACCATCAGTTTAAAAATTAATGAATTACCCTGTTAAAGCCGTTAAACTATAAAAGTCCCCTATATAGCCGGGGACTATGAGTTATTTTTCGGCCCCCTAGCGAACCATAGTTCAATCACCCCCCAAATTTATCAGCGGTGTGTTTGAACAGGCCCGGTTTGCTGGTTTTAGGTTTACGGCCCCAAGTATTTTTTTTTGGGCTACCATGCCTTAACAGCAAATAAGTGAACCGAATTTCAGCTACCGTTTCTCGAACGGTAACACCTGTTACAATATTTAATTAAACACTAAAAAAACCTTAGCTCCCATAAGCTAAGGTTATCTATCCAGTAAGTTACTTTACCTGTTTAGTTAAGGCAACCACACTAACCCTCTCCGCGGGAGGTTATCGTGTTTTGTTCAGGCAGGTCTCCTGACTTGTGGCTCATAGCAAATCTCCCGCCTTCCCATCTGGCACCCAATGGTATATACAAAAATAGTGTGATTATTATGTAATCAGTAAACCATTGAGTGCCGGTACAGTGGCACTTTGGGAGCCGCTCCCCACTTACAGTGGCCGGACCGCCCGGGATTTACACCCGGTTCCCTTTTCACCCCGACATAGCCGGGGAACCTGAACTATTATTTAATTTACGGTATTTTAACATTTTTTTAAAAACATGTCCATTATGAATTATAATACCATGTACTTACTTAAAACTTGTTCAAGGGTCAACAGAAGTTCTTTTTTCTAACCCACATATCCTGGAACACTGGCTGTGACTTTAAAAGAATAAACCTTGATTAATCTATCCATTAGTATAAAGTAAAACTACGAATTAGAAAAAATTGAAAGGTGCATGCATGAGAAAGAAACTTATATTATGTCAAGCATATCACCAGTAATTAAATTGTCTGCTGCTCGCTCAAACATCATAGATGCTGCACTTAACAATCAAAACATAACAGTCATTTCATGGGTTAGGTGCGTAAAGTACCATATTATACACTCTATGGATAATGCGATTTTTCAATTATACTGGATTGTCAGTCGTTATATGTTAATAATATGTAACAACGGTTTTGGGATGTTACCTTATTTATTACTCAAACTTTTCTTGCCAAGATTTTTTCCACTGTTCAGAATCAATATGAGGGTTTAGTTCAGAAAAATGTTTGCCATCTACAGACCAGATCATTGTGTCTGCCAGTTTAATTTTCCCTTCCTTAACTGCTGGTATGGAATAACCGCCTATAGCTTTGTTATCTACCACAAAAACATATATTGCAGTTTTTCCTGTTGATTGGATATCATTGTTAAGACCACCTATCGGAATCCATTTATCTAAAGGGTGGTTCTGAACGGTGAACTTTTCAACAGTTATTTTCTTTTCAAGATATTTTTTGGGTTCAAAGCTCTGTACTGCCCACTCTTGTATGTACGGTTCTTGGGTAATCTTTTCTTTTGTCAGTACATATTCTTCGAATATACCATCGTATGAAACAATTTTGTAACCCTTATTCTCAATGTACTTTTTTGAAACTATTTGGCTGGTTGTCGTGTTAGAATTATTGGTTGTGTTCGAACAGCCTACCCCATAAAATAGAACCATTCCTAACAAGAAAATGGTTACATACCGTTTCACTTGTAGCACCCCCTGAATGTTTTTGACGATTCCCATTGTGTTTTTCCTCCATAACCTTAATTTTAATATAAAATATAAAACGTTTTATGAGCAACTATTTAAATGCATTACACAAAGTTTCAATTCCTCATAGGTAGTCTAAAAACCTGGCCGGGGCAACAATCGGAGTTATGAAGGAGCTGTTTCAATTCCTCATAGGTAGTCTAAAAACGCCTTCCACTTGCGGTACAGGTTATCAACCGAGAGCGGTTTCAATTCCTCATAGGTAGTCTAAAAACGGGTCCAAACTTTGTAAGTATGTTTGCACAGGGCATGTTTCAATTCCTCATAGGTAGTCTAAAAACAGAACACAAAGAGGTGAGCACCTAGTGGGTGATACGCGTTTCAATTCCTCATAGGTAGTCTAAAAACACGTGGAATGGGGTTTGGAAATGACCCGCACAATGAGTTTCAATTCCTCATAGGTAGTCTAAAAACGCGAGAAGTAAAATTTGATGATTGCAGAAGAATTAAGTTTCAATTCCTCATAGGTAGTCTAAAAACTGGCGCTAGGACAGAGGAGGTATACGACTTCTGCGCAAGTTTCAATTCCTCATAGGTAGTCTAAAAACCCCGCTGGCTAAAACATTGCCCCGGGTGCGAGATAGTTTCAATTCCTCATAGGTAGTCTAAAAACGTTGATCCCTGTGAATCTAATTCCACATATAGGACAGGTTTCAATTCCTCATAGGTAGTCTAAAAACCCGGATCAAAATTACGCCTGTTTCCATCTCCAAAAAGTTTCAATTCCTCATAGGTAGTCTAAAAACAACTACGCTTAATTCAAGATAGAGATAGAATTAAAAAGTTTCAATTCCTCATAGGTAGTCTAAAAACCGAGGTGGTCTGCTGTTGCAGTGAGACCGTCATAGCGCAGTTTCAATTCCTCATAGGTAGTCTAAAAACAGAAAAGGTCAACGCAAGGCGCGTGACGATTGTCCAGGTTTCAATTCCTCATAGGTAGTCTAAAAACGGCGGGAAGTTGTGCCTGATAAGGTATACCGGACCTAGTTTCAATTCCTCATAGGTAGTCTAAAAACGGGGGAGCTTGCCACAGTGCTGAATAGAATATTAGAGTTTCAATTCCTCATAGGTAGTCTAAAAACTTTCAGTAGTGTGGTTTCTCTGGACGATTGTTGCTTGGTTTCAATTCCTCATAGGTAGTCTAAAAACTGCTGAAGCCAGAATCTGTGTCCTTGCCAGATGTGTGTTTCAATTCCTCATAGGTAGTCTAAAAACTCGGCGGGACCGGTTTAGATGAATTGGCCTCGGCGGGTTTCAATTCCTCATAGGTAGTCTAAAAACTGCTAAAGCCAGAATCTGTGTCCTTGCCAGATGTGTGTTTCAATTCCTCATAGGTAGTCTAAAAACTCGGCGGGACCGGTTTAGATGAATTGGCCTCGGCGGGTTTCAATTCCTCATAGGTAGTCTAAAAACGATATTTCGGGCAAATGGAATCCCGCGCCCAACAACAGTTTCAATTCCTCATAGGTAGTCTAAAAACCCGTCGTGTTTCCACAAAAATAAGGCTTCTAAATTAAGAGCACATTGGGGGTTGTGGTGATAATATTCCCGGGAACCTTATACCACAAGTTTTTTTCAATTACAAAGTGTCGTCGATCCCCTAGCATTTATACGCTATCGGAGACCGACGACAAAGATTTTCCTACTTTATCCCTTGTTCTAGATTATATTTTCATCTCCTCCTTTTTTTAAACCCATAATCTCTCGGGAAGAGTATTTCGTTGTACGCAAAGAGTAAAATATGACCGAGTCTTCGTCTTTGTGAATAATTCGCTCCAACTCCATTTTTAACTTTTTTAGATTGGCGTCTGAAACCTCACCTTCCAGTACGGCATTCTGAACCCAGTTAAGGTACTGTCGGCATTTTTTCAATACTTTAGCCACTCTCTTTTGCCCAACATCATAAACCAGAATAACGAACAGTGTAATTTCACCAACCTTTAATTATATTCTACCACCTGGCTACAAAAGCCTGATATTCTTTTTCCCCCATCAAATGTTTTTCCATCTTGTACAATTCCAGCCGAATTAACCTGCGGTAAGAAACCGGACGCCCAATATCCCTGTGTTTAATGGTAGTTTTTAATTTTTCGTCCAGGTTTTCTACAAAGCATTTTCTGGCCTTTTCTTTCATCATGATCCCTTCTGTAACCCGGTCAAAACTTTCCTTAGTAATCATCTTCTTCCCGAGCAGGGAAAAGATTAACCTGTCCACTATTATCGGTTTAAATATTTCAGCTAAGTCAAGGTTCAGGGTAAAACGGCGAAAATTGGTGGAGTGCAAGTAACCGATGCGGGGATCCAGATGTGTCTTGTATATTTCACTGAGGCAAATAGTATACATTAGAGAATTCCCAAAACTAATCAGTGTGTTTAAATAATTTTTAGGTGGGCGCCTGGTGCGCTCTTGGAAGATAAAGTCCGGGTTGCCCACTATTTCATCAAAAGCATGATAATAATGGTCGCGGATATTCCCCTCCAAGGCCATCAGTGTTGATATATCCTTGCATTCATCTATGGGCGCAATTAAATTCTCAATCGCATTTAATTGACGCGCCACATCCTTTTCCCGGCCATGGTAGTATTTCAATACTTGGCGGATGTTCCTGGCCGCGCCACGCACAAACTCCTTTGCTATGATTAGACGCCTTTCCTCATCCAGGTAGTGCTCAGCTTGCCTTAATGTCATAAATCCGGAATTTAGATGTTCGCGCGGGTAAAATGAACCCATGTAATAGCCATGATAATTAAAAAAATGCAGCACAATCTCTTTTATAGATAAGAACTCCAACAGTTTCTTATTGACGGTTAGCTCTCCGAAAATCATAATTTCCCCGGTGTCTTCCACCGGGATGAAACGCCGACCTTCTTCTGTTTCAAAAAACAGGGTATTATCCTTGCGCGAGAGTTCGCCACTGGAAAAAACATATAGAGTTTTCTTCATTAATAACACTTCCCAATAGATTCAATTAACTGTTCCATATTAAAGCAATCCAAATGCCTGCGACTGTCCGCTCACGACCAGCAGAATTCTGCATAAGCGCACTTTCTGCAAAAACTTATCTTTTTAGGCTCCGGTGGGGCGGGAAGGTAAAGAATACGTAGGATTTCCCGGCATACCTTGTCCAACTCCCGTTCAGTTTGCTCGTTCAACATTACTTCTTCTTTGCGTTTTTCTTTGGGAAAACGCAGTTCTCCCCGGGCCTCTATACCACGTTGCTTTAACTCGCTTAAATAAAAAGCCAACTGCATGCGGGCACTACTTTTGAACTTGGAGCTTTTCTTGACCTCTCCGATAACCAAACCCTCATCCGTGACACGAAAAACATCCATTTTACTTTGGCCAACCGCCAGTTCTTTACGCTCACGTGGATATGTATAATCCTGAATAAACCGTCCCAGGGACACATTTGCATCATCCTGGTCGGCGGTAATCTGATGGCCAATTAGCCAGACTTCCCTGGGGCAGATATAGTAATACCACACCAGGGTGCCACTAACATTGATTTCCCTGGCATTCACAAAAAACCTACCTCCTATGATATTGTGTCATATAAAGATGACGTCTCCTAAACTCATAAAATGCTTATCACTTGCAACCACCTGGCAGTTAAGAGCATTATTGCCGTAATGTATATAATAGCGCCGGCCATGGGAAGGTCGTGTTTTATACTAAGCCCGGCAGCCGGCATATTTTAAACTCAATCCAGCCAGGTATTTACAAACAAAAACCTACTTGTTAAATGGCTAAAAAATATTTTCATAGTTAGAAGTATCAAAACCAAGGTTTTTATCATAATAACTTTTGAGCTGAAACTTACTAACATAGCAAAAATTGTTAAACTCAGGGGGCAAAAACATCCCTTCGTTAACAGTAACAGAGATTACATATTGATAAAAATCCTTTTTAATTGTTTCAAACCTTTCCTGCCGTTGATAAAAATCTTCACAGTGCTGAACGATATCTTCATATTCCAACCATACTTCTTCCGCCTCCCGATCCAATTCTACAAAAATATTAACCCGATTACCTCGCTGTTTAATTAGTCTAAAATCGTTCACCCCTGCATCTGGATTATCCCCTGAATTAAATCTTAGATTTTGCAAAGCCTCCAACAAATGAAAGGACTCACTGGCCCTACCCAAATCCTTGGCATGTTGGAAATATAAATCTATTAAATCTAAAAGCTCACTTTCAGAAATCATACCTTTGTCCTTTAATATCCTTTTGGTTATATCAAGGGAGGTATTGTTGTATATCAAACCGGCATATGATCTTTTTTTGTTTTCCCGAACAAGGTAAATTATATTTACAACCCCGCGACGTTCACCCAGGCCATTTCGGTTACAGCGTCCGGCAGCCTGGTTTATTGAATCCATAGGGGCAAAGTCCCTATAAACCACGTCGAAATCTATATCCACACCCGCCTCCACCAACTGGGTACTGACGGCAAAACGGTATTTCTTATCCTTAATATCTTTTATTCTAAGGCTTCTATCCTTCATCACCACACCTGTGGATAGAAACGCCACCGGCTCATCCACCATTTTCACTAAGAGTTGGTAAAACTCTTTAGCCGATGCAATGGTATTAAATATAAATAAAAAGCTTTTTCTTTCCTGCCCCTGTAATTCGTCTTTAATTGAATCTGCAAATTCGCTCACGGTCCTGGGGAATAAATCCACTTTCATTGCAATTCTATCCATGTTCCCAAAATATTGCTCAGCATTAACAAGTTCGAAGGGGTTCATATCACCCGTAAATATCTTGGGCTGAGTTGCGGTAACCAATATAATATCCACATTCATGTTGTTGATCATGTACTCCAAAACATGCTGTGCCAATTGCCAGTAAGAAACCGGCAAAGCCTGAATTTCATCAAGAACTATAATGGAATGGGCCAGATTATGAAAACGTCTCAAACAACTATTTCTCCATCCAATTAAGGTCTCAAACAACTGGACGAAAGTAGTAACAACCACTTCCGAAGCCCATCCTTCAATTAGCAGCTTTGAAGCGTTGGGTGAATATGTTATTTCATCTTCACCCTTTCCCATTGTATAAACGGGATCAGCTAAATGGTGATGTTTTATAAGAATATTGTGCCCGGTCAATCCTTGTAATTCCATGATATCGGATAAAACATTGTAATTCTGATCAATAACGCTTAAAAATGGTAAAGCATAAATAATTCTAGGGGGAATGCCCCTATTCTTAAGCCTTTTATCCCTTAACCTGAAGGCAAAATTATATGCGGCCAATGTTTTCCCCATACCCGTGGGCAGGGTGATCTTAAACAAATTACCCTGATCCGCCAAGGATAAATTATCGGATATTTCTTCATAGGCCATATTTCTAAAATCGTTAAGTCCGGTACTGTCCCATTGATTATGCTTCTTATATTCATCTACCAAATTCAAGGATATCTCAACGTTATTCCTGTGGTATTCCCTTATCCCCACCTGGCTTTTGTCGGCATCCAATAAAAGGGAATAAATATATAAGAATTTGAAATAATTATCAAGACTATACTCAGCCTGAGGCTCATTTTTGTCTCCAAGAAAAGACTGATTTTTATCTTCATTTAACAACCACCATAAACTAATTTGATTTAGCTCCTCTTGCATATCCTTGATCCAAATTTCTAGTTTTTCACAGGTAAAGGGTAATATCTTGGATAAGCCGGGGGGCAACTGTATAACGAGAGGTTTCCAAGTTTCTTCCAGCATTGAAAAGTCAATGGATCTAACCTGTTTTAAAAGTAAGTCTTGATCCTGGTCACTAAAAGTAAGGAATTCATCTTCAATACTGTGCAAATTACCATGATGCCTTTTAATAGCCACGTAAACAAACAAGCTTAATTTTTGTGCATCCCGGTAACCCTCAAAATAATATTTGGCCAATCTATAACCAACTACGGCGGACAGAAGTGAATGTCTGGCCAGGGGGCCACTTTTCTGTTTATACGGATTCTCAATGTATTTTTGAAAATATGGCGTAGCTTTTCCAAAATCATGAGCAAAAGATAAAATCTTTAAAATATCATTTAAAACACCGGCGTCCCAGAATTTTACTTCACGACCGGCACTGAGCATTTGTGTCCATCTGCTGACTCCAAGTAGATGAGCACTTAAATCTTGGTCAGGGTGGCTTAAAAGTGTGGTAGACAGCTCAAAACCTCCCTATCTTATGAGATTTATTGATAGATAAAAGATACCCCCGGTCTGTAAAGCCGGGGGCAAATCTATTACAGCAAATTAATATTTAAACCATGGCTTTCCCAGAATCCATTTATTTTCAGTTTGATATGGTTTCCCATGGTTTCCGTCAACATCTCACTGTACTGGGTAACCTCTCTGTTTGAATCCATTTTAATTGGCATATTCTCTTTCAGGTATCTTTCACCCGGAGAAATGTCAATACCACCCTGCAAAACGTCGTTCATTGGTACTGCCGTAACAATATCAATAAACTTACCATCATTTTCCCGCCAATTAAAATCCTGCATGTCAACAAAGGAAAAATCAGCCAACAGCTCGCTTAACCCAAGGCTAATCGTATAAACGCATTTATGTCTGCTAACATTGTACTCCAATTGATTTAACAATTCTTCATTATCCATGGAAACATAAATACGATAAGCCACATCCTTTAGAAATTCATATTTTATTTGTGTTCTGGCACCTTCATTTCTGTGTCTGGGCACCCAGTAATCGTTCTTGGTGTTAATTAAATTCATGCCCATGCGAAATTTCTTAACCGGCTTCATTAACTGTATGCCTACTTTGGTCCCGGCTTCGTTCAATGTTTTTAGATATAGGTTATCTTGATTAGATAATCCGAGTATGGCGCCGAGTACCCCCATCAGCGTAACCGGAGGTATTATGGAAAAAGTTAAAGGGGATGTTGTTGTATAATATTTCCTAAAGTGAGCATAGTCCCCGTATAGATCGAAGATGAGCACCTTCTTTTTCATTAGCATCACCCTAGTAAATTAATTCCCGGACGTTCAAACCATGTTCAGATAACATTTCTTTTAATTTTTGTTTAGGCCTTACACGCTTGTCCATGGCATATTCAACATAATCAATTTTGTCCTTGTTCTCAGCAAGAATCCCAATTAATTTTCCGAAATCTAAAAACCCTTCTTCGATATCCCTTATTTCTTCATCATTCAAATCGGATTGAAAAGCCACTAATTTATCCAGCTCCCCGATATGATAAAATTTTTCTTTATAGGCCACCCTGATTAACAATCTGGGCTGCTGGCCCGCCTTGGATCGGGAAATGAGATTTTTGGTTCCGTTCCAGAGAGCGTCCATTAAGTTATTTACATCATCATCGGTTAGCCCCGTGTGCTCAGCGGCACAATCGTTAACAACACCATAAAAACATATTAGGGAATACGGCAGCAAATACTCTTCCCTAAAAGTTTTTTTCGTTCTTTCACTACCGGATGCAAATGCTCCGGTCCCTTTGATAAACTGCAATTTAACTCTGTGTAAAGATTGTCCCATTTTAAATTGCACCGGTCCAGTAAGGGTAACGGAACTCTTTTCTTTGCTGCTCTTCTCGATGGGAATGGTAGCACCGAACAACCGTACATCAATGCAACTTGTTAAAATATTTTGCCTGATTACTTGCCGCATCTCTTTAAGACTTAACTTGGACTTATCCTTTTTATCCGCTAGAAAATCCTCCGCCCTCATTTTGGCATCCTGTAAGTGATCATCATCATCAGTAATATCCCTGATAAAAATTTCCTCACCTTTCAAGTTATGAAAGTAATCTCGAACGGTTCTTTTTAACCGCACATCAGTTACAATATTCCTGCCGGTTTCTTCGTCTATTCTGGGCTTATTGGCATCAAGGGGATCCCCGTTGGGATTAGAAAATGTACAGTCATAGATAAATAAAACCTCCGAACGATTGCTAATCGACATCGACATCAACCTCCTCCTCTTCTTCCTTCACTTCTTCCTGACCGTACAGAACTACATTGATTTCCTTGTATAAGTTCATCCCACACACAAAATAGTAGTTCAGTTCATCAACTGATAAACGCCAGTTCGCAGATGATTCCAAAAAATATTGTGATATTACTTCAGCCAATTGGGCTTTTTTATGGTCTAATCTTTTGTACTCAAGAAGTTTGTTTGTTACCTTGGGCAGTAGTCCTTTAATACTTCTTTCGTCCATTTTCAATCCCATTAACTGTGACAAAAATGGTTGTGAGTGTCTGGTCGTGTATTGAATATTTAACAGCATCTTAGTCAGGGAGCCCAATAAAAAGATACCCCTTTTTTCCCGGTTGTCCAATTGTGCTTCATATTTTTTAAAAACAGGATCAAAGATTGTCTCCGCCATAATTACCTCCTTTGGTGTAAGCATACTCAAATCAACAAAAAACATAACGGTTTGAATAGCATTACCAACTTTAAAGAGAGCACCCTCCTGGTTGTTAAAATCACGCCTGATTTCCCGCATAAAATGTGTTGCCAAAAAAGGTATAGATATCGGTAAGCCTTTAAAAGTCTTATCAATTATCTCAAGAAAATATTTATCCAAATCGTTATCACGCTTACCTTCGTCAGATTTAGCAAAAAAATTGCGGACTTTTCCCAGGTGAAAAGGGTCATCCACAAATACAGAATCCACTTTACCCTTGGCCGCAAACAGTGCCCGGAGACGTGAAGGCAGCACATCCTCCACCAATAAAAGAATCCTCTCGGCATTGTTACTTTTCTTACTGAAAAGAAAATTATACATTAAGTTATCCTGTTCTTGAGCCAGTATATGTAGTATGCTGTCTTCTGTTTTGACCAATTTCTGACCGGTTTCAGTTTTTATTTTGATATTTTTGTCCATCCGGTTACCGGTTATTATTTTTAATATTATCTCTGAAGGTTTACCGAAGAGGAATTTGGGGATAAGGGCATAAGACAACCCATAAAATGAAAATTTTAAATTCCGTTCTGTAATTCTTTTACCCTCATCAAGCGCCCTTGAACATTCCTGACATACCGGGTAATTACGCCAACTTTTCTCCTCAATGAAATGCCCACTAATCATCCCGGGTTTGTCAATAGTATAAAACTTATACGCGGGAGCACCGGCTGATACCTTGATTTTTCTTTTGCCACAGAGGGAGCATAGCTTATCCGGGGCAGATATACTATCCTCCTTTGCAGACACCAATTGCGTAAAAGCTTTTCTAAAAATAACAAGCTCCGATAGGTATTTGCCACCAATTTTTAACGTTAGTCCGCAGTTCTTGCCAATGTCTTGTAATTTTTCCATGATTTCGGATTCAATTTTTGCTCGGTTTTTTTCAAGAGATTTTTTAATTATTTTAAGATATCCTTGCTCTTCTTTGGAAAACATCAGTTTCTGTTTACTTACCGAATTAAACCACCCAATTATTTTAATGGGCAATGTTTTTTTAATATCAGTAATTATAGCTGTAGGGGAATAATTTGAACCCCTTGAACTACCCTGGCGGTAAATATATCTTCCAGCACCCCCCGCATTCATATCTTCCACACTGACACAAATAAATTCACAGGGTTCATATTCTTCCAGTTCAATTACCAGCATATAAGGATAGTTATCTGCGTTTATAACTTCGGTCAAAGCAGATAGACTATCTTTACCTGATTTATTTAGGGCAAACGTGCCAAGTTCCCGAACCGCTGTAATCACTTTTTCACCTCCCAATAATTCATATTAATTTGCTTTTGATGATATTAACATATATTATTTGCATACATTATAGTTTTGGATTAAAATAATGTCAAGATAAACGTTATATTTTTACCTGCTTAGGAATTGAAACATTTGTTTTTGTTGATAGTCTACCTATAAGGATTAATGAAACTACAAAGGAGGTTATAATCTTGCTCCAAAGTAACAAACAGATTATCAGCCGTAATAACCAGTGGAAAATATATAACGTCTGGCAATCCTCGATCCGCAATCCGGTAGAAATTGATCCATTAAAAACATTCCAATGGTATTGTGATGCATGGGCAATGGCCAGTACCCAAAATTCCGATTGGTTACGGAAAAAAGTAGTTAAGGAAAAAGTTTGGCGGTTGCAAAAAATGCGTCAAGCATTTGCCCTTTTAGGAGAAGTTTATGAACGTCCTTGAACATAGCCTTCGACAGGTAAACACTTTTTTGAAACGTGAACGCATACCTTATATGACTATTGGCGGCATAGCCAATATGATCTGGGGTACTTTTTAGACGAAGCTAAAAAAGCCGGGGACATTGATTAGTAGATGATCGTTTATCTTGCGACACACTTTAAGGTTTAGTTTTCCCGGCTTTTAACCTCTCGATCTTCCCCACACACCCATACCCCTGGCTTCCTTTGCCTCCCAGGCCGGCGTCCAGGGCCATCTGCAGCAGTTCTCGCGGCCCGCTCAGCTTCAATCGACAGGTGTAGCCCTTTACAACGGTGCCCTTATACGTAGTTACGTGTAGGCGGGGCCTGTCCAGAGGTTGTACCTTTATCTCCCCCTCCGGAGGCCGGAGGCCATGGAAGGCCTCGTACTTTTTAGCCAGGTTGGTCGTGATAAGCCTATCGAACTCCCTTTCCCCCGGCTGGTAGTAGCAGGTATATTTTCCTCCTTCGGGTCGCAATAGAGTGCTGTAAACCACCACCGGTGAAAGAGTGCGCACGGTCAAAACCTCAGCCTCCGCCTTTTGCTCATCAAAACGCACTTCTTCTACATAAAATAAAGATTGTCCCAGGCGGACGGTGCTTTTAGTCAGCAGATTATTGATCAGCGCAAGTAAAAACCCCGTATCCGGTGAAGAAATTACCAGAGATACCCCTTCCGGAAAGGTAATGGTCCCTGCGGTTCGGTCTAAGGAAAATCTCCCCAGCAACCGGGAAAAGGCAAACATTTTAAAGTTGCGCTTGCCACTTTTAAAACCATCGTCATGGAGACGAACAGCCATGTCCTCCGGCAGCGCGGCATAAACAGCCGACTGTATAAGATAATTGTAGTGAATTGGTATGGCTGGCGAGGACGGGTCCATCCTTAACTTAATGTACGCGTACAAAACGAGCCTCCTGTATACTATATTTTATGTATTTCTATATTAACAAATAATAAAGACAACTATTTGTCACTGCTAAATAATAGGTCGGAAATTATATTAAAATCATCTAAAGCACTTATATCAAGTACCCAGACAAAACAAAAACACCAGGTCAGTTATGTTTGCACCTGGTGATAATATTATTCATTTCTACATTTTCATATATTTTCCTTCCACATTTTATGATCTCATTCGAAAAACTATTACTTTTTTCTATGACACCGCGGGCTACAATGTATGGAAATAAAAGCCCTTATGCTATATCAGTATTACAAACGCTTCCGGATAACACAGTTGAATTTAATTAACAAGTGCTATAATATTGACATAATAATGGCTAAAGAGGTGAATTTCATGAGCCGGCAAGAATTTATTATTACTAACATCAAGCCTTCAACTGCAATCCGTCATGATTATAATTCTTTTTCTAAGTTATGCCACGAAACCCAAGCTCCAGTTGTCGTAACCAAGAACGGCGAAGCTGATTTGGTGGTAATGAGCCATGAAGCTTTTCAAAAGATGATGGCTCGACAGCGGTTGGGGCGAATGTTGTCTGAGGTTGACCGTCAAATAGCTGCAGGGACACCTATGCGGGATTTTGAGGAAACCTTTACAGCAATAAAAAAGAGGATAGACAGTGAGTAAAAAAATTGTACTATCTGAAATGGCTTATTACGATATTGATAGCATTTTCACTTATATCTCCCAAGATAATAAACAGGCAGCAGAAAAATTACGAGTACGTATATATAAAGGTATAAAGAAGCTGAAGGATTTTCCTGAAATGGGGCCGGTTATCCCTGAAGAAGACGCACCTGGCGCACAATATGGGTACAGGCGTATTGTAGTAACTCCGTACAGTATATTTTATAGAGTATTAGAGGATAGTATTGTAATTGCCAGGGTACTGCATGGGAGACAAAACTGGCTGCATTTTATATTTCCCATCGATGACAAAGAATAAATGTTAAAACGTGGGGCGGGGCAGGGCCCGGAACCGAGCGGTACCTATCCTATTTGCCCGCCCGAAATTCCCGGTAAGGATCGAAACGTTTTAACCGCAGCGCGTTGGTTACCACCGACACCGAGCTGAAGGCCATGGCGGCCCCGGCCAGCACAGGTGATAGAAAGCCGGAGGCGGCTACCGGTATGCCCAGGGAGTTGTATACCAGCGCCCAGAAAAGGTTTTGCTTGATATTGCGCATTGTGCCGCGGCTCAGGCTGATGCTGGCGGCTACGTCCCGCAGGTCACCCCGCATCAATGTTATGTCCGCCGCCTCCATTGCCACGTCGGTGCCCGTGCCGATGGCAAAGCCCACATCGGCGGTGGCCAGGGCCGGGGCGTCATTAATGCCGTCCCCCACCATTCCCACTACCCGGCCCTGCTCTTTAAGCAAACTTACCTGCCGGGCCTTGTCCCGGGGCAGTACCTCGGCCAGCACGTTTTCGGGCGCAATGCCCACCTGGCGGGCAATTGCCTCGGCGGTACGCCGGTTGTCGCCGGTGATCATTATGGTTTGCACGCCCATATCCTGCAAAACCCGGATGGCCTCTGCGGAATGCTCCTTGACGGTGTCGGCCACAGCCACCATCCCGGCGGCCCGGCCGTCCACGGCCACCAGCATGGCTGTTTTGCCGCTCCCTTCCAGTTCGTCCACTTGCTTATCTAAAACACCTGTATCCACCCGGTGTTCAGCCATTAACCTGCGATTCCCTATCAACAGCGCCCGCCCGCTGACCACAGCGGTAATACCGTGACCGGGTATAGCCTCAAAACTTTGCGGTTCAACCAGGGTCAGACCCCGCTCTTTAGCTCCTCGCACAATGGCTTCCCCCAGGGGGTGTTCGGAGGCACTTTCCGCCGATGCCACCAGCTGCAGCAGTTCATTTTCGGAAAACGCGTCCCCGGCTAAAATAACGTCGGTAAGAGAAGGCTCACCCCGGGTAATGGTGCCGGTTTTGTCCAGTACCACCGTGTTGATGGCGTGGGCCTTTTCCAGGTGCTCACCGCCCTTGATTAAAATGCCGTTTTCAGCGCCCCGACCGGTGCCTACCATAATTGAAGTGGGCGTGGCCAAACCTAAAGCGCAGGGGCAGGCAATGACCAGCACAGCTATAAAGCTGATCAATGCCCGGGCCAGGTTGCCGGGATCAACGATAAAGTACCAGGCCAGAAAGGTGACCGTGGCAATGCCCACCACCACGGGCACAAAATACGCCGAAATAACGTCGGCCAGCCGCTGAATGGGTGCCTTGGAACCCTGGGCCTCTTCCACAATTTTAATAATTTGGGCCAGGGCGGTGTCCGAGCCCACCCTGGTGGCCGCGAACTTAAAAACTCCGTGCTTGTTGATGGTGCCGCCGATAACCTCGTCGCCTTCGTGCTTGTCCACCGGAATACTCTCGCCGGTAAGCATGGATTCATCTACGGACGACGCACCTTCCCGGATAACACCGTCCACGGGTATTTTTTCCCCGGGGCGCACCAGCACCACATCGCCCACCTGCACGTCCTCCACGGGAATATCGATTTCCTGCCCGTCCCGCACCACCCGGGCCGTGCGGGCCGCAAGCCCCATCAGCTTTTTAATGGCCTCGGAAGTACGCCCTTTGGCGGCCGACTCCAATAGCCGGCCCAGCAGTATCAGGGTGATGATTATAGCACCGGTTTCATAATAAACATGGCCCGGGAAAAAGAAAGTGGTGCCCACACTGTAAAAATACGCGGCGGAAGTGCCCATGGCCACCAGTACATCCATATTGGCACTGCCGTGTTTTAAAGATTTGTAAGCGCCCCGGTAAAACTGGTAACCCGCGATAAACTGCACGGGCGTAGCCAGGGCGAATTGAAACACTTTGCTGTGTAAAATCTGGGGCAGGTGAATGTTAAGCAACTCTCCGAACATCATGCTGAGCAGGGGCAGCGACAGCACCGCGGACATCACCAGCAGCATCAGCTGGCGGCGGGTTTCCCGTTCCCGCTCCAGCTTTTCCCTGTCCCCGTCAAAACGCTTGTCACCGTCCTCAGCACGGTATCCCGCGTCGGCCACGGCCTTTTTTATATCCGCCAGGCTGAGCTGGGCCGGATTGTATTCCACGGCCGCCCGTTCCATGGCCAGGTTGACGTTGGCCCGGAGCACTCCGGGAAGCCCCCCCAGAGTCCTTTCCACCCGGGCCGAGCAGGCCGCGCAGGACATGCCGCTGATCTTTAAATCCACCCGTTCGGTGGGCACCCGAAAACCAAGGTCTGCTATGGTGTGCACCAGCTGGTCGACACCCACCCGTTCCGGGTCGTAATGCACGGTAGCCTTTTCGGCAGCCAGATTAACCGCGGCGTCGTCCACCCCGTCTGTTTTTTTCAGCTGGCGCTCAATCCTGGCCGCGCAGGCCGCACACTCCATACCGTTTATTTTTAAGGTTATTTTCTTGCTGCTCATCTGGCAAAATGCCCCCAATCAGATTAGAATAACCGGAAAATCAAATTTTGTCCTTCTTAATATGGACGCGGTGCCACGCCGGCGCCCAGCTCATATTCACAAAAACTGCTTTAAGCTGTCAGTAATCTAAAAATAAATCCCCGGCACCAATTAGTTTGCCCTATTCATATTCGTATTCAATATTAAATTAGCTGTAAAAATTTAGTTATTTCAATTTTACACTAAAAATTAGCTCCAATATATTATCATATAGCAATATAAAACATTAAGCGCATTAACTTTAACTTTATTATTTATAATCAACATTCCACCACCGTGCCCAGGGTGATATCCTTTAATTTTTCAAAAGTAATGGGCAGCGCGGAATGGGCGGTGCCTGCAGCCGGGTAAATCACATCAAACCGCTGCATGGACGCATCCAGATAAATCGGCACATCTGTGGCCAGGGCAAAGGGGCATACCCCGCCCACCCGGTAGCCAGTGATTTCCTCTACCTCCTCCGGGGTAGCCATCCTGGGCTTGCCGCCCAACAGGGCTTTAACTTTTTTAGTACTTACCCGGACATCCCCCGCTACGACAAAAAGTCCGTATTGATCACCAGCCCGGAATAACAGTGTCTTGGCAATCATGCCGGGTTCCACACCAAGAGCGCGGGCCGCCTCCTCCACCGTGCTGGTGGCTTCACTAAATACCAGCGGTGCAAGGCCGGCATCAAATTCCTTTACATACCGGCGCACCCGGGCTACCGCCAAGCTATCATAGACGGCTTGCTCCCAGCCGCCATCAGTAAACCAGCGGCACAGGTCGTCCAGCATGCCGTACCAGTCGACCAGCGCCCGGTAATCAACCTGATCAGGGTTAACCAGGTAATCAGTAACCAGATAGGTTTGCATACCAACAGCAGCTGCGGCCATGTCCTTGGGAACATCGTTGCCCACCATCAGACAATCCCCGGGCGACAAGTCCAGCCGGACGGCTATTTCCAGGAAATACTCGGGGTATGGCTTGCAGTGGTGCATATCTTCATAGCTGGTTACCAGTTCCCAGGGTAAATCAGCCACCCCGGCCCAGGCCATGCGATCAAAAATAGCCGAGCGGGGAAACAGCGGGTTGGTAGCCAGTACAATGCGCAACCCCCGGTCCAGAGCCGCCTGCACTACCTGCCGGGCCAGGGGAGAGGTATCGACGGCCCTGGCCAACTTTTTGAATTCATTAGCGTAAAAATCATTCAGCCGCGGCTCCAGGGCCTCGTGGCAGTCGGCCATACGCGAACGGAAATCGTTCCAGAAAACCTCAGCATTGGTAAGTGCCGCATCGCGATTGGCCAACATAGCACCGGTGCTGTCCCAAAGAGCCTTGGAAAACCGGCCCGGGTCAACCACCGGCGCCGCGGCACGGGCTATCTCCTTAATATATTCCTTCATAAAATCTTGGGTATGTACCTGCAGTAGAGTTCCATCCAGGTCAAACAGAGCCGCCTGCAACAATTTTAAACACATCCTTTGCGACATTTTTTTCAAAAATCACTTCGCGAAAGAGCAAGCGGATTCCTTCAATTCCTGCATTATATCCACCCCGGCGCTGGCTCCTATCCGGCTGGCCCCCGCTTTGATCATGGCCAGGGCCTGCTCTGCTGTTTTTATTCCCCCGGAAGCCTTGACGCCCATCTCAGGCCCCACAGCAGCCCGCATCAGTGCCACATCCTCCACCGCAGCGCCCCCCGGGCCAAAACCGGTGCTGGTTTTGACAAACTGTGCCCCGGCCCGGGCGGCCAGCTGGCAAGCCAATATTTTTTGCTCCCGGCTCAAATAACAGGTTTCTATAATTACCTTGGTGATGGATGCAGGGTTTTGCGACCGCGACGCTTCCACCACCGCCCGGATATCCTCCAGCACAATTTCTGTATGGCGTTCCATAAGAACGCCGATATTAATAACCATATCAACTTCCAGGGCACCGTTTTGAACAGCATGGGCGGCCTCGCCGGCCTTGGCGGCGGTGGAGGTGGCACCCAGGGGAAACCCTATCACGGTACACACCGCCACACCCGAGCCCGCCAGTTGTCCGGCAGCCAGAGGCACCCAGTAGGGGTTGAAACACACAGCGGCAAAATTGTATTCCCTGGCCTCGCCACATAGTTTAATAATGTCCCCACGGGTAGCCGTAGGTTTAAGCAAAGTGTGATCAATCATACCAGCGAGTTTAGTTTTAGTTATCTCCATAATACACTGCTCCTTTACCTGTTCAACCTTATGGCGGCTGATTATACGTATTATTTATTGTACCACCGCCGCCCAAGCAGTGCTCATTAGATAAATAAATTCACATTGGCCTCGTCGGCCTCCCCCAGGTAGGTAGCCACACCGGCGAACTCCAGCCCGTCAATCAGCTCCTCTTCCCTAATGCCCATCACATCCATGGACATGGTGCAAGCAATCATTTTAATATCCTGCTCTTTGGCGGTCTGTATCAATTCGGGCAGGGTGGTGACGTTTTGCTGCTTCATCACGGTTTTCATCATCGCCGCCCCCATGCCGCCGAAATTCATTTTGGAAATACCCAGTTTGTCGGCACCCCGGGGCATCATTTTTCCGAACATCCCCTGTAAAAAGCTTTTCTTTACCTTGATGTTTTCAGGCTTGCGCAAAGCATTCAGCCCCCAGAAGGTAAAGAACATGGTCACGTCGTCGCCCATGGCTGCAGCCCCGTTGGCGATAATAAAGGCCGCCATCACTTTATCCAAATCGCCGCTGAAGACAATGATGGTTTTTTTAGTAGTATCCAGAACCGTTCACCCCTTTATATACTGAATAATGTCGGAACCCCAAACAGTTGGTCACTGTGAGCGTTATTTCCCAAACGATCGTTTTTATTTTAAATCCAGACTTTCAAATTTCAATTCTCATCTCTCAAACTTTTAAATCAACTCTCAGCTGCAAATTTTCAACTTTCAACACCCGCACCGGCTGTAGTGCTAACAATAAGCGCGTACCAGGTAGCCCGAAATGTCCTCTAACTGCACCGCTCCTCCGGCCGCCTTTTGCAGGTTTACATAGCATATGGGGCACATGGTTACCGCATTCGAAGCCACTTCTTTGAATTGCTCCACCCTTTTTTGCGCCTGGGCCCTGGCTTTTTTGGGAAACAAAGACTCCGCAGGGCCACCGCAGCACATGGTGAATTTGCCCGAATTGGCCGGTTCTTTGATAGTTACCCCGGCCCTGGCCATCAAAGTACGCTGCTCGTTTAATACATTTTCATACCGGGCATACACGCAGGAATCGTGCATCACCACATCCGTATCCAGTTTATTTCGAGGCTCCAGATTACGCTCCACAAGTACCTCCATGTAGCTTTGCACTGTTAAATCGTAACCGTTAATCATGGTGGGGTAAACCGAGCGCAGCATGTTAGTGGTATGGGGGTCGACGGTGATTATTTTTTTTACCCCGTATTTTTTAAAAGTCGCGTATACCTTTTGAGCGTGTTCCTTTAATACATGATCCATACCCAGGTCATAAATAAGCGCCCCGGAATACAATTCGTCTTCATACAAATAGCCGAATTGAACCCCCGCCTGCTTGAGCAGCCGGACAATATTAACCAGTATCTGGTTGTAGACCTGCTGCATGCTTTTGGAAGGCCTGGCCATCAAGCCGGAAACATTAATTAATTTGTTAATCCGCCGGCCCAGCCCGATAAAATTAACTAAGAAAGAATCCTCAATACCCTCCTGGGCTTTGTTCATAGCGGCAATGTAGGGGATCAGCTGGTACGTCATCCCCGTGTACAGCACGGTTTTACCGCCCCGGGGCAGTTCCAGGCCAGCGGCCCACCTGGTTGCGCTTTTGGCGGATATGGGCAGTACGGATTGCCTTAAGGCTAAATTATCCGCTAAAATTCCTATGGTATCGCCAGTTGGCAACGGCATGGCTTTACTCTCCTTAAAGTTGATAGACTTTTTTATTAATGTAATTTCTCAAAAACCGCACATTCTCCGCAATATGCACCGAAGCGGGGCAGTTTACCTCGCACATTTTACATAACAGGCAGGAATAAATCGTTTCCACATTGGCCAACACCTTGTCTTCAATACCCAGCAAAACATACCTGAACAGTTTTCTGGGCAGCAGCTCAATACCCATGTGACATACAGCGCTGCACACACCACAGTTCATACAGGCCGAGGCGTTAAATGCCTCGGATTGCTTAACCGCGCCGGCAAATTCGGGATTAACCCGGGCCATTTAATTTCCCTCCCCTGTTACAGCCTTGTATTTAAAAAAGCCGTCTTCTTCCTCTGTTTCCGCCACGTGCCCGTATTTGCGCATGCCCATCACCCAGTACATTACCTCATGGGAAGGACAACCCAGAGCTCCGGCGATTTCGGGTACCGTTTTAGGACCGTCTTGCAGTATTTTCAGTATTCTATCCCGCATGAACATCTCTTCCCGAATAACTTCCCGTAAATCTCTCACTGCACCCTGCATATTAAATAATCTCCTTTGAAGCAAGTTCTTAATTCAGGGGGAGATTCAACTCCCCCTGAATTTTAGAACTGCAAAATGCATGACTTAGTTGGCGTTGTACTCCCATTTATAGAAGTGGGAGACTTACGCCAAGTTAGTCAGGTTAAAAAGGCATCGATCATGGATTTCATTTGTTCATCCGTATAGCCTTTGAGATTAATAGCCCCGTTCGGGCACAGCGGCGCGCAGCCGCCACAGCCTTTACAAACCGCTTCGTTCACCTTTGCCACTGCCCGGCCCTGATACTGCACCTGCTCAATGGCCGAATAGGGGCAGGCATCAGCACACCCGTCGCACCACTGGCAGACATCGGGATTTACCGCAGCAATCAGGGGCTCCAATTCCACAAAGCCCTTCTTTAAAATAGAGGCACTCTGGGTCACCGCCGACAGGGCCGAGGCCACGCTTTCCGAGGAATTCTTGGGTCCCTGACAGGTGCCGCAAATAAACACGCCGTCCACCACGGTTTCCACCGGGCGCAGCTTGGGGTGTATTTCATTGAAAAATTTATCCTGCCCCAGGGGCAGCTTGAGCACATCCACCAGATTAGCGTTGCTGCGGGGTACCATGCCCGTCACCAGTACCACCACATCGGCAGGAATCTCGATTTGCTCCCCGTAGGTCAATAAATCCTTGACCTTAACCGTTAGCTTACCGTGCGCCCCCTTTTCCACCGTCGGGGGCTCCTGGTGGTCAAACCGCAGGAACACGGCACCCTTTTCCCTAGCCTGGCTGTACAGCAACTCAAACTTGCCGTAAGTACGCATATCCCTGAATAGGTGGTACTGGTGCAGACCGGGATTTTTACCGGCGGACTCAATGGAAGCATGCACCGCCGCGTTGCAGCAATAACGGGAGCAGTAGCGGTTGGGGTGTTCCCCGGACTGCTGCCGGCTGCCCACGCAGTAAACATATACCATGTCTTTGATTTCACGCCCGTGGTAAGATAACTTGCCTGCAGCACCATCCAGCAACTCCTTGTACTCCGCCAGGGTGAGCACCCCGTCAATACCGTAGCCGTATTCGCCTGCCGCAGGCTGGTAATTGTCGAAGCCCGCGGCCACGATAATGGAACCTACTTGGGTGGTTATGTCTTCCTGACTTTGGCCGCCTTTACCACCCACCCGAATTTTCACGTTAAAGTTGCCAATGCTGCCCGATTTTCCCACCAGCTCGGCACCGGTGAACAGGGTGATATTCTTTCTTTGCTTTATTTCTTCAGTCAGCTGGGCAATTAGTTTACGCCCGTTTTTACCATGGGGGTACATATTACCCAAACCTGCCACCCAACCACCAACCACAGGTTCCCGCTCAATCAACAGCACTGCCAGGCCCAGGTCCGACAGACCCACGGCTGCCCGCATACCGGCTATACCCGCACCCACCACCAGCACCTTGGGTACGGTGTCAATTTTAATAGGCTGCAGAGGTTCGGTTAACCGCGTCCGGGCAATGCCGCCCCGCACCAGGCGGATGGCTTTGGCCGTGGCCCCGGCGTAGTCATCGGTATGAGTCCAGGAACACTGCTCCCGTACATTAACCTGGGTGTACTGGTAAGGGTTTAAACCCGCCCGTTTGGCCACTTCCCGGAAGGTGAACAAGTGCAGCTTGGGGGAACAGGACGCCACCACCAGCCCATCAAGCTGCTGCTCTTGAATATCCTGCACCATCTCCTGCTGGGTGGCGTCGGAACAGGTGAACATGGCGGTTTTAGCTACCACCACACCCGGCTCGCTCTGCACAGCCTGCCGTACCTTTTCCACGTCCACGTAATCGGAGATATTTCCGCCGCAGTGACAAATATAAACGCCTATTCTACGGTCACTCATTTGCTCATCCTTGTCCTTTCCACGTAAGCTGCGGCCTGGGCCGCCGCCGCGCCGGCATGCAGTATGGAATCGGGGATGTCCCTGGCGCCGGACGCGGTCCCGGCTACAAATACGCCTTGAATACTGGTTTGGCCTGGATTGATATCTTCATTAACCTCTTTAACATAGAAGAATTCATCGCTCTCAAGCTGCTCCCCGGTAAACAGTTGCAAGGTCTCGGTATTAGGCAGCAATCCCACCGACAGCACCACTAAATCGTGTTCCGCCTGGCGCAGCTGACCGCCATTGTCGATATCTTCATAGAAAAGCACCAGATTGCCATCTTCCTTTTCCTCAATACGGCCCACACGGCCTTTAACAAAGTTGGCTCCCATAGCGCCGGCCTGCTGGTAAAATTCCTCGTATCCCTTGCTGAAGGCTCGGACGTCGATGTAGTAAACCGTCACATCCGCCAGAGGCAGCGCCCCCATAATCAGCTGGTTTTGCTTCACCGAGTACATGCAGCACACCCTGGAGCACAGCGGGTTATCCACCGTGCAATCCCGGGAGCCGGTGCACAGCACATAGGCAATGTTGTCGGGCACCTTACCGTCATAGGGCCGCAGTACGGTGTTATATGGCCGGGTAGGAGCCAGCAATCTGTCCATTTGCATGCCGCTGATCACATTTTTATACTGCCCGTAGCCATACTGGGGTTTGAGAGCGGCATCGAACAGTTTAAAGCCGGTGGACACGATAACTGATTTCGCTTCCACCTCAATATGCTCTTCCTTCATGGACATATCGATAGCCCCTGCCGGGCATACCGATATACACTGGTGGCACTCGGAGCATACGCCGCAATCCAGGCAGCGGCCCGCGCTGTAGCGGGCTTCTTCTTCGGTGAGGGGTCGTTCAACCTCGGCAAAGCCACTGACCTGCCCGGACTGCAATGGCTGCGTTTCCCGCCCGGCCACCGGGGCCAGCACACGGTAACTTTGCTGCCGGTCAAGCACTTGCTGTTTATCTATAGCAGGCAAACGGTAATCATAATCCACCCCCTGCATATCCTGGCCGTTTAGAAAACGATCGATGAAAAAGGCGGCCCGCCTGCCCTGGCCCACCGCATCCACAATCATGGAAGGCCCGGTCACCACATCCCCGCCCGCAAATACATATGGCGTTGATGTTTGCAGCGTTTCCGGATCAACAGCAATGGTGCCGTTGGGTTGCAATTTCAGGCTATCCGCCCAGCATTCGGTATCCGGTACCAGTCCCACGGCGGTAATCACCAGGTCCGCGGGCAGCCGGTGTTCGGAGCCCTTTACCGGCACCGGTTTTTTCCGGCCCCCTGCGCCGGGCTGGCTGAGCTCCATTTGAATGCACTCAATTTCGGCCAGATAGCCATTGGGGCCGATAAATTTTTGCGGGGCACTGAGGTACCGAAACTCGATACCTTCCTTTTCGGCAGCTTCAATTTCCCAGTCGTGGGCGGGCATTTCAGCCCGGCTGCGCCGGTACTGCACAATCACCTTTTGTGCACCCAGCCTAACGGCCACCCGTGCCGAATCGATGGCTACATTGCCGCCGCCCACCACTACTACGGTTTTACCCTGGAGAGATACAGCACCGGCCGGATTCTCTCGCAAGTTGACTTGGCCCGGTTTATTTTCACCCTGCTTGGCTCCAACCGAATTGGCTTCCCGCAGGTTGATTCCGCCCCAATTAACTTCGCTCAGGTTCACCTCCCTAAGGAAATCCAGCGCAGCCACCACGCCGGGCAAATCCTCTCCTTCCAGCTGGAGCCTTCTGGAGCCCGGAGTACCGGTGGCCATAAATATGGCATCAAAGCCTTGTTTTTTTAAGTCATCAAGGTTTTGCACCTTAACCCCGGTTTCAATCTCCACCCCCAGGGCGGTAACGTTTTGAATATCCCGGTCCACTACATCCTTGGGCAGCCGGTAAGCCGGTATTGCCAACCGCAGCATGCCCCCCGGCCGGGACGCCGCTTCCAGTATCTTAACCTGATAACCCCGCCGGGCCAGGTGCAGCGCCGCGGTAAGGCCCGCAGGGCCGGAGCCCACAATGGCTACTTTTTTGCCGTTATATTCCGGGGCAGAGCCAGGCTGGACACCAGATTGCTCCTGGCTAAGATGCCCCTGGCTAACGGGATGTTCTTTATAATAAGTATCCGCTATAAAACGCTTAATCTTTCTGATGGGCAGCGAGCCCTCGATGTCGCTCCGGGTGCACTGCGCTTCGCAGGGCGCGTAGCACGCCCGGCCCAGGCTGCCAACCACCGGAGTTGTTTCCAGAATCAGCTCAAAAGCCTCTTGATACTTGCCGCCCCGGGTCAGGGCCACATAACCGTGAGCCTTGATACCCGCCGGACAAGTATACGAACACGGTGAGCTGCCCGCCCGCTCAATAACCGCCTTTTTGGGCACGGCCTGGGGGAAAGCGATATAAGCCGCCCGCCGGGCCACCATGTCAAAGTTGTACTGGTCAGGCACCGCTACGTTGCAGTTCATTTCACACTGGCGGCAGCCCGTGCACAGAGTCTGGTTCACAAAGGTAGGCTTCCGGCGCACCTGCACCCTGAACGTGCCCTCCTTATCCCGCTTTATTCGTTCGACTTCCGAATATACCAATACGTCAATATTTGGATGATGCGTGGTGGCCGCCATTTTGGGGGTAGAAATACAGCTGGCGCAGTCCAACGTGGGGAACACCTTACTGAGCAGAATCATTTTACCGCCCACACTGGGTTCCTTTTCCACCACCAGCACCTTATAACCCATGTCGCCCAGCTTCAGGGCCGATTCCATGCCCCCGATGCCACTGCCGATAACGACAATATCATAGTTCATAGTTTGATCCCTTCCTGGCTGGTCCTAGTTTTTGAATAGTCTGATAAAATGTTTTAATTTGATTGGTAAACGGCTCAGCGCATACTGAACAAATAGCCGACATTTTGATCCGCTCGGGTTCATAACCGCTTTTTTTGAGTAACTCCTGGGCATTCTTGACAATACTCGAAGCCCTTTCCGAGCAGTCCGGCAGGTAGGCGCATTCTTCACCGTCGGCGGCAATGAAAATACCGTCAAAACCTTTTTCCACCGCGTGCAAAATCCAACCGGGCTTAATTCCGCTGGTGCAGGGCATGCTAACCACCATTACGCCGGGGGGATAGTGCATATGGGAGCTACCCGCCAGGTCAATCCCCGGGTCGGAGATATTGTTTGTGGAAAAGGCAAGGATTTTTGGTGCAAAATCCTTGCCTTCTTTGGTTGTCCCGGCCATATTTATTTCGTCCTTTTGATAAATAGTTTAATATCGCCGGCGTCTTCGCACATGCCGAGGAATTCATGCCCTGTTTTTTTGCACCAGGCCGGCAGGTCTTTCTTGGTTCCAGCGTCCGAGGCCAGTACTTCCATAACCTGGCCCACTTGCACTTCCACAATGGACTTTTTAGCCGCCAGAATCGGTCCGGGACAGGAAGTTCCTCTAGCATCCACCACCTTGTCGGATTGCATGTTTTTCAGTTCTTCAGGTGTCATCGGGCATTGCCTCCTTAATTAATTATCGTTAAATTCTGGAAGATCAGATACTGTACCAGGGTATCAAATCGAAGCTACTCATGCTACAACTATAACTATAACTATAAACATTGGTGGCATTATAACTGTAGCTTTGTCCGGGCTGTAATTACCGGGCTGTGCCCCTGCTGGAATTCGGCTTGCTCCGACTTATGTGTACCCCTACCCCCATGGGTATATTATTAAACTACTACATATTTGAGTATCCGTCAAGACCAATATTATACGAATTAATCAGTCTTAGCATTGAACAGAGTTAAAATATTGGATATAATATAAATACATACCCTGCGGGGTAAGGGTATGTATTTAAAATAAGCGCAGGAGGTCTTTAGGTACTCATCACACAATCATAGCGCTACAGCGTAATGTTATTTATTTTGCTTCGCTAACCATTAAATTGCTGTAGCGATAGAAACAATTTACTTTAATACTCTGATTAACGGAGAGGTAGACATGAAAGAAAAACAGAACTATGCACATAAAAGAACCGGCATAGACCAGTATCACAATAACCAAAGTGAGCAGGAACAGCTTAACCAGGGGGGTTATGACGGGGAAACGGCTGCCAATGGAACTTGGCCGGCTGAAACTGACCATAGCATGGTATTAGAAAGAGACCCAGCCACCATAAAGGAAGTACTCAGCAGGCTGAAAAAAATCGAAGGACAGGTACGGGGCGTGCAGAAGATGGTACAGGACTACCGCAGCTGCGGCGATATCGTCATTCAACTGGCCGCCATCAAAGCCGCCGTCAACCGGGTGGGCATTACCATGCTGGGTTGCCACCTGGCCGACCATATCAAAAACGACCTGGGAGAAGGCAGGGACATCAAGGAATCGTTAAACGAGTTTATGAATATCTTTAAAAAATTTTCTTAATTACTTTCTTTAGCAGTTTTGGGCCTGGCCTTTACGGTTCCCAAAACTACCCCAAGGGGAACAGACCGTGCGAGAGCTGCAGTCAAAGATAACGAATCCAGTGGCATGCAAGTCGCCTATCAACAATTAGACAGTTCGAGTGATTAGCATATCGAAATAAGACAAATGAAACGTCCCCCTGTCGCCCCCTCTGTCTGCTAAGCAAGGAAAACCGCGCAATCTGGTTACCAGATTAGCGCGGCTATTCTGAGGTACTGCGGTTGGCAAGCTTTATGCAGTGGGCAGTTTCCACACCAATACGTGAAATTCTTGGTCTTCGGCAGCTTTTAGTCCATGCGGGATTCCTTTAGGGCTATAAACAAGCTCATCTTTTTTTACCCGGGATTCTTCATCTCCAATCATAACCGTTCCCTCACCGTTTACCACATAAAAGACTACATTTTGGGGAGTGGTATGCATTTCCAACATTTCACCCGGTTTAAAAAGCAAATTCATTAACACCAGACCATCCATATCCAAAAGTTTTCTCACGGTTATACCCTTCGGGTTTTTAAAAGTAGGCAGCTCGCCCATTTTAATTATTTCCATAACATTAACACCCCTTTATATTAAATTTCCAACCAGTAGGATCCCTGCAGGACCATTTTGTAACATCATCCAGTAAGGTATGTAGTACAACCTGGTTATTAATATGTTATGTTTTATTAGTACCAATAATCCGGGTATTTTCGCTCACCGGACAAGTTATTCACCAGCAAGGCAATGCATATTAAACAAAGGGCGCCAACCCCAACGGGGGACATAATAAATCCAAAATCCTGCCCGGTATAGACAGCCAGGAAAGCGGTAGCTCCTCCGGGCGGGTGCAGTGTATATGTTACCGTCATGGCCATAATGGCCAACGTCACCCCCAGAGCAATGGTCCACCAGGCATCGCCAAACATTTGATAGACCAGCACGCCCATAAATGCCGATATTAGATGACCGCCGATGACATTTCTGGGCTGGGCCATAGGCACGTGGCAGGCAGCGTATAATAGTACGGCTGAGGCCCCAAAAGAAGGCAGCAGAAGCGATAATTTGTAAATATCCGATAATGCAGCCACTAACCCTATCCCCACAAAACTGCCCAGCGCAGTACACAACAAACCGGACAAGGACATTTTAGGCAAGCTTGCACACTTGCCGCCTTTCATTTTACACAGATAAGTAAAAAGTTTTCCTTCAACATCAGACTGAGCTACCCGGCCATCCTGCTTAACGATATCCCGCATAAACCTTATCACCCCCGAAAATAAATCTATTACAACCAGCATTGGGAACTCCCGCCTATACAGGCGAGAGAAGCCTTATTAAGCTGATCATAACTAAATATGGCAGCAATTGCTGTCATACACCGCACAAAACCGCTGTGATAAGTATCACACTGCAATGGCCTGTCGCCTGGTAACATGCAGGAAAGCAAGAAATACATATAAAAAAAGAAAGGTGAATGGGATAGCTCAGATTGGCCGTCCCCATTCACCCATCGAAAGGAGTGTCTTCCACCGATGGCGCACGTCAAATCCAGCGGTGGAAATATGTTAAGGAGGTCAAAGGCTCCTGCCAAGGTAAAGCCTTTGCCAAAAATTAAAAGCCATGAAAGCGCTCATCTGCTTTTCGCAGATACAATACCTTCATGGCATCTTCAACTGTTTCAAGTGCGGCATTTTTATCGTATATATTATTCATCTTCCAGCTTGCTTAATTACAGCATCTAAATGATTACAGCTCCAAATACTCGCGCACTTTTTGCACCAGCATATCCACCAGATGCGGAAGAGGCTCATTTATGCTGCCTACCAGCTCCACCCCGGTCCGGTTCAAATGTAAAACATATTTGGGGGCCGGAGACAGGGCCACTGCTTCAGCAGCAGCTGTGGTCATTTCCCCGCCAAAACCGAAGGGCATAATCATGCCCACTGTACCGGCAAACAAATCAACTCGCGGCGCGTTGAAAACAATAGCGTTCTCGCCGCTGGCCGCTTCGTTGGCTCCGCCTTTGAGCATGCGGCTTGCCGCAAGGGCATTGGTACCCAGAGCGATAATCTCTACCTTGCCGGCGGGCAGCGCCATAGCCAATTTTTCCACTATTTGCGATCCAATACCGCCCCCCTGGCCATCAATAACAGCAATGCGAAACAATTTATTTTTAAGCATTTTACATACCTCACGTTAAATTACATCGAGTTCATACTAAGAAATTGTACTAAGATTGTTTATTTCACCGCTGCTAAGTTGATAGGGACTTAATAACCGCCAAACAACCGCCAAAAAAATAAAAAACCATGTGATAATGCCTTCACTTCCTGTGATGCATAACCTCCATGGTTATTATTCAAGTATTTAATCTATATTAAAATACCACATTATTAGTTAAAAGTAAAACAATTTTTAAAAGACTTAGACATTAATTCTTGGTACTGTCTGGCCACCATCACCTGCTGGGCAGTTTACTACCGGCCAAAACCGGACCGTCCTCAATCCCCTGTCATATTAACTATTTCGATGAAAAAATGCATATAAGATGAATATAAAATACATTCAAAAAATATAAACATCTGTATTTTGTATACAAAAAACTTGTAGACAAACAACATCACTAGTATAATTTACTCAGACAAAATTTGATGGTCAAAAGAAGGTGATGCTCATGTCAAGACGAATTATTAATGCTCCTTGCGAAAATTGTCACTACAAAAATGGAATAGAATGTTTCAACGTCCTCGCTATGATAAAGACTGCTCGCGCTATGGAAATGGAGCTTTACAACCACGGTGTAGAGAGCTTGGTACCTAATTTCACTATACCTTGCGAAAATTACGCTTCCGAAAAAGTATTGATGCACCCTAAGCTAAAGAAAAAGATTGTTTAAATTAAGTAAAATTATAATATACGGGCGAACCACATGGTTCGCCCGTATTTATTTAAGTTACCTGCTTGGGAAAGCAAAGGGTACGGTTCTCTTGCTTCCCCCGCGAGAACCGCCCCGTGCTTCCCTTGCTGCTTATTACAGTCAACAAGTCAACTGGGTATAGTTACCTAACATCATAATAGTATTGAATATTACCGTTTTTGTCGTAATAACGATACCATTCACCTTCACGATCAGGGTCAATGTAGACATATTGGTTTCGGCCGTTATCGTCCTTGTAGTAGTACCAGTCACCATCGTTATCCCAATCATAGTAATAATGCGCTTTGCCATTAGCATCGTTGTAACGATACAAACTGCCGCCGCGGGAATAACCATAACCCCAGTCGTGAGCATTGAAGTGACCATCGTTAGAAATACCTTTAACTATCACCGGGCCGTCAAATCCGGACCAGTAATGACCATGCTGGCCATTGCTAACCCAGCCACTGCCGCCGTTATTAAAATAGGTCACATATCCGCTGGAGTGGGCAAAAGCCGCAGAAGCCATTGTCAGCGATAGCAGTAAAGCCACAACCAGCACAACTGTTTTACGCAAAATAATACAACTCCTTTCTGTCACTACCATGATGTCTTAATATATTGTAAGACAACAATATATCTTTAGACAAGCAAATTACCAGTTAATTGGTAATGCATGTTCTTGCATAAAAGACTAGCCCTGCTAAGCAATCCTTAAATAAGCACCAACCAATCGCAAAACCGAACTAACATATGCGGCAACACCTGCCGTGGCATACCTGATTTATTAGTGTAACAGCGCTATCATTCCTCCGGAATAATGGGATAATTTTTAGGAAGAATAAAGTAAAAGCTCGGGCTAATGAATAGCAGCAATACAAATAATGCTCATACTGCACACCCGGGCACATTACCGCGTGATCATAAATTATACCGGGGGAACAAGCATGCTGGAGAAATTGTTTAAACTAAAAGAACACGATACCAACACCCGCACGGAAATAATCGCCGGTTTAACAACCTTTATGACCATGGCCTACATACTGTTCCTTAACCCCAATATACTGGCCGCCACGGGCATGGACAAAAACGCGGTGTTTTTCGCCACCGCCGTGGCCGCCGGGGTGGTAACCATCGCCATGGGGCTGCTTGTCAACTTCCCCATTGCCCTGGCCCCGGGTATGGGACTCAACGCTTACTTTGCCACCGTGGCCGCCCAACACGTAGGCATCCCCTGGCCCATCGCCCTTGGTGCGGTATTCATATCAGGCCTATTGTTCATTATTTTAACCGTTACCCAAATTCGCCAGCTGCTGGTGGTAGCCATACCCCAATCAATGAAAAACGCCATCATTGTGGGTATTGGCCTGTTCATTACCATGCTGGGTTTGAAAATGGCTGAATTCATGGTTATTCAGGCCGGGCCGGTGATCCCCCCCACCCTGGATGCATTGAATGAAGCCGGGGGCGTGGCCGCTTTGCGTTCTTTTGAATGGAATATCACCCTGGGCTCCTTTGGCAATAACGGCACGCTGCTGGCCCTGATCGGCCTTGCCCTATCCGCCCTCTTAATGGCCAAAAAGATTAAGGGGGCCATATTATTCGGCATCCTTATCACTACATTAATCGGCCTGCCCATGGGTGTAACCAGCATACCCACCGGCTTTCAACCCTTTGCCCTGCCCGATTTTTCCACACTGGCGGTGGGCAAGCTGGACCTGGCCGGTGCGCTGGAGATGGGTCTGTGGTCGATAATTTTCACCTTTACCTTCGTGGAATTATTTGACACCTTCGGCACACTGGTAGGCACAGCCGGAAAGGCAGGTCTGCTGGATAAAAACGGGCAGTCACCCCGGCTGGGCCGGGCTATGCTGGTTGATGCCTGCGGTGTATCCTTCGGCGCACTTATGGGCACCAGCTCTGTAACCGCTTATGTGGAAAGTACGGCCGGCGTTGCCGAAGGCGGGCGCACCGGCCTCACCGCTGTCACCACAGGCGTACTATTTCTGCTGGCATTGGTGCTGGCCCCGCTGGCCGGGCTAATACCCGGGGTGGCCACAGCCCCGGCGCTAATCATCGTTGGCTTGCTGATGGCCCAGTCTATGAAAAATATTGACTTTATCGATTTTACCGAAGGCCTGCCTGCGTTTTTAACCATCGTGCTCATGCCCTTTACCGGCAGTATTGCCAACGGCATTGCTGCCGGCATAGTATTTTATACCTTGCTCAAAGCAGTCAGCGGCCGCACCCGGGAGGTTCACTGGCTGATGTGGCTGCTCAGTATATTGATATTAGCACGTTACCTGTTTCTGGCAGGACACTGAGACAACCGCTACCCACAACCGCATCCTGGAAATTAAAAATCTCCATCAACCGGCCTGAGGAACAAACACCGCACCGCTTTACAGGTTATAAGTTTAGTTATAAAGTAATGGTGTAGCCAATTATATTCATCCCAGGCTCGTTAGGCTCGTTATTAACCGGAGGTGTTGGAATTTGACCCAGGATGCGCAATTTAAAAGGCATACCCTGATTACCATTACCATGGCATCATTTTTAACACCCTTCATGGGCAGCGCCGTAAATTTGGCCATACCTTCCATCGGTGAACAGTTCAACGCCGGCGCCATGCACTTAAGCTGGGTGGTCACCAGTTACATACTGGCTTCGGCGGCCTTTCTGGTGCCCTTCGGCAGATTTGCGGACATTGTGGGCCGGAAAAAAGTATTCATTGCCGGCATGATCTTTTTCACATTGTCTTCTCTGTTATGTGGCCTGGCCGCATCAGTTGAAATGCTTATTGCCTTCAGGTTATTGCAGGGCATCGGCAGCGCCATGGTTTTCGGCACCGCCATGGCTATACTGACCTCGGTGTTCCCCCCCCAGGAAAGGGGCAAAATACTGGGCATCAATGTAGCCACGGTTTATACCGGCCTCTCCCTGGGTCCCGTGCTAGGCGGTACTTTAAACCATAATTTGGGCTGGCCATCTATTTTTTATCTCTGTGTACTAATTGGTTTAGCCGTTATTATTATGAGCCTAACCAAACTCAAAGGAGAATGGGCGGGCGCCAGGGGAGAAAGCTATGACATTACCGGAGCGGTCCTTTACTCAGTTGGTCTGGTGGCCTTTATGTACGGCATATCCAGCATCACCACCGCAACCTGGTCTGGTTACCTGCTTATCGCCGGCCTTATCATACTGGCTATTTTCATCTGGCATGAAATGAAAACCGAGTTCCCGGTACTCAATATAAAGCTGTTTAGTCGAAATATCACCTTTACTTTTTCCAATCTGGCGGCACTCATTAACTATAGCGCCACCTCTGCTGTGGGTTTTTTACTTTCCCTTTATCTACAGGTAGTCATGGGCTACAATTCCCAGCAGGCCGGCTTTATTTTATTGTCCCAGCCTGTGCTCATGGCGCTATTATCACCCTTTGCGGGTAAGCTGTCCGACCGGGTACAGCCCAGGGTGGTGGCCTCATGGGGTATGACTTTGACCACTTTGGGATTGTTTATTTTTGTTTTTTTAACCGAGCAAACCCCCATCTGGTTTGTGCTTATAAACCTGGCCCTTTTGGGAATAGGCTTTGCCCTGTTCTCCTCGCCCAACAGCAATGCCATCATGGGCTCGGTGGAAAAGAAATTTTACGGCATCGCCTCATCCACCCTGGGCACCATGCGTTTAACCGGGCAGGCCATCAGCATGGCCATAGCCACATTAATTATGGCCATGTTTATTGGTCATGTGGAACTTAACCAAGCCGACGTAAGCCTGCTCACCAAGAGCATTAAAACAGCCTTTATTGTTTTCGCCGCCACCTGTTTGGCCGGCATATTCGCATCTCTGGCCCGGGGCAATATCAGTACCGGCAACCAATTTAAAAACAAACCTGGCGGCATATCCAACAGTAAATAAAAAAAGTCCGGGTTTTTTTAAAATATTCTTACAATAATAAAGGAAATTCCCTTGTTAAACAGAAAGTATTATTCAAACCCTATACAAAGGTGGTGGCGCTTGTGTATTTAAATAGATTGTTCGTGTACGGCACCCTGCTCCCGGGCCTGGCCAATTATGATCGTTATTTAAAGTCGTGTAAACCTAAAACCTTTCCGGCCAAGGCTAAAGGAGTGATGTATCACCTGCTGCAGGACGGCTATCCGATAGTACAGGATGGCGAAGGGGAAGTAAAGGGAGTAATTTTTGAATCACCCGAGCTGCTGGTAATTTTGCCGGAAATCGATGAAATCCATAAGTTTACAGGCGTTGAAAGCCAAAGTGACCTGATAAGGGAAATCAGGGATGTTACAAATTTGGAAACCGGTGAAACGGTCAAGGCTCATATGTATTTATGGCCGCCCACCAAAGCCCACTGGCTGGAGGAAAGCGCGGAAGTAATTGAGCATGGCGACTGGCTGAAATTTTTGCATCAAAAAAATTAAACCCCGTGCGACTCCGGTCACACGGGGTTTTTTTTGGCTTTTGACTAGAGCACCTGTACGTTGGATGCCTGCTGGCCACGGGGACCGTCAGTAACTTCAAATTCCACCCTCTGTCCTTCGCTTAAGGATTTAAAACCATCGGTTAGAATGGCCGAATAATGAACAAAAACATCTCTGCCGTTTTCACCTTCAATAAATCCATAGCCTTTGCTGTCATTGAACCATTTTACTGTTCCTTGCAATATACTTTCCTCCTGTAAATTAATCTACTTATATTATGGCCAGTTTTACAGCATAAATTACATGCATATTTTGCATCGTGGCTTAATACTTTGGAAAATTAATGGCAAGACATTTGCTGCATCATATGTTTTCTATGTAGTATAAAACATAGGCCCTGTCAGGGTCCTGGCGAATTGTATTCATAACTTCAGGGGATACCGAAATTTCACCAACAAAATTAAAATCCTCGGCTAAATCAAAATCATCCAACTCGGAAACCTTATAGCACTCCAAAACCGCTTTGGGGTCCTCGGTCTTCAAGCCCAGCGCCAGATATTTTTCCTTTGCCTCTTCCATGCCATCGGCGAAAATAACTTTTGTATTGGTGGTGTGTTCCATAACAAAACCTCCTGCTGATATAATATTTATCATGTACAATTTATACTGATTTTTGATAATATGCAAACATATTTGGCAAACTTTATGTATTGATTTCTCCAACAAGTAAGCAGGCGTTGTAGAAATCCAAGGTGAATCAGAGGATTTCAACAACGCCTATTTACATACCATCAACAATTTACCGTTGATCAGAAACCCATTAAAACGCCTACAGTTAGTCAACTGTAACTATGCGGGTTGCGGGATCCCAGTTAACCTGCGCGCCGAAATATTCACCTACATAGCGCACCGGCACCATGGTGCGGCTGTTTTTAACCACAGGCATTGTATCCATACTCTTAAGCTCTCCACCTACCAGCACCATGTTACTATTCAGCATAAATATGTTTGTTTGGCCCTGCTTGACGATGGTAATTTCCCTTGTTTCTTCGTCATAGTCCACCGTCGCAGCCAGAGCCTCGACAATGGCCCGGAGCGGAACCATCAAGCGGTTATTGGCATCCACAAAGGGAGCCGCATCAAAGTCTATGGCCCGGCCCTCAACTATAACACTGATGGGCTGCTGTTGAACCTGACCAGCATCTTGATTGGTATCCTGATCGGCATTCGAACCGCCATCACCACCGGCATTCTGCCCGGTCCCGTCGCCATAAATCAAATATTGTTTCCGCAGTTCCTTGAAACGGTTCAGCGCCCCGGCATATTGCGCTTCTATTTGCTGGGGTGTCAGTCCCTGCTCCAGGTACTGGCCTATTTTATTGGTCCCCATAATTTTATCAAACATTACCACGGTTGCGCCGCTTTTGGGCACTGTAAAGTTAGTTAACGAGTGAGCATAGGTTAAAGCGTAAATACCTGTTTTAGCCGGGTTAAAGGCATGATAGTCTGTAATATTTAACCGCACACCACCCCTTTCGCCCTTTGTTTCAGGAACAAAAACCACACCCGGCAGCCCGGCATTATTTAATAAGTCGGCAAACTTCCGGGCATCCACACCATTACCGCCAATCCACTTGAACGTATCGGCCTGCCCGATACCCGTTCCTTCCCCCAATCCAGTAGCCATATAACCGAAAACAGCATCCAGGTCGGGTATATTGGGCGAAGTTTGCACCCAGGATAAGCCGGTATCCTGGTAGATCATGGACCTGGCATAACCCTCCATGGGCACCACTTCAAGGTTGGCACCAATTTTACGGTTATAGAACTTGGCCAGTTCCCCGGCCGTCATACCGTGAGCCATGGGTAAATTATCCACACCCACAAAGGTGATATAAGGGTCTTCCATCATGGGACCTTCCACTATCACACCACCCACCGGGTTGGGACGGTCCAGCACCACCACGGTTTTATTGTTTTTCTGTGCTGCCACCATGCAGTAATTAAGGGTGGACATATAGGTGTAGGATCTGGCCCCAATATCCTGCACATCAAACACCAGCACATCCACGTTTTTTAGCATCTCAGCGGTGGGTTCCCTGGTAGCCCCGTACAGGCTGTAAACAGGTATACCCAGTACCGGGTGCGTATAGGATTCCACATAGGCACCGGCTTTAGCCTTACCGTCAATACCATGCTCGGGTCCGAACAACGCTGTCAACTGGATGGACGGGTCGCCGGCCAGCACATCAATGGTGCTTACCCCCTGGCTGTTGACACCGCTTTGGTTGGTAACCAGCCCCGCCCTTTTCCCCTCAATCAAGTGGTGATACTTGGTCATCAAAAGCTCATTGCCCAGTTTAAAATTACTCGTTTGGGCAAAGGCAGCGTTACATGACAGCAGCAATGCCGCCACTGACACCAATATAATAATAATTTTACGCATATTACCGTTCCTTTCATTTCATTATTTAGGAATACTGCTATAGAGGAAATATTGCCGAACTTGCATAACAGTAGGTAACAGTAAATATACATTAACCTCTAACCTTTAGGCCTTGCGCCCTTGCCGTACAATAAAAAAATGTACATCACCCTTTCTTAACAATCAAGTAATTATATAGCAAAAAGTTATTAATTTAAAGGACGTATCTACATCGAGTTAAGTTCCTGCAGCCGGTCCAAATAAAATAATTAACTATAATAGCCCTTTAAATTGGCTATAAAACACGCCATACGCGATTCTTAAGTAACTACTTTTAGCTCCCTTATAATCCCGGCCTTTATAGTAATCACCTGCCTTTTTGCTGCCAAAGTTGTAATAAATTAACGTATAGAGCCAGGGTTTTAGACAAAAGATAAAACAAAAATCGGGAGGTCATAGTATGAAAAAACTAACCGTTTTTGTTTTGGCTTTGTCAACCCTGGTTATTTTTGGCTGCAACCAGGCCCAGCAAAAACCGGCTCCCCCGGAGCAAACATTAATTCCCAAGGAATCCAGCATTGGTTTTAGCCAAGTGGACATTGATGAGCTGCCCGCATCCATCAAAAAAGTGTCTTCCACCACGGAGGACAGGCCCATGGTAACCTGGGCCCACGACAATAATAACAGCTACATACTATTAAATACCGGTCAGGATGAGGAAGACTTAAAGGTAAGTAAAGTGATTCAAAGGGTCCCTGTACAGGACTTTCTCTGGCTTGATGTACAGCTGGATTATACGGATGGTGAAAAGGCCAAGGATAAAGACGGCAACCTTAAATTAGTAGCCGTAAAATTGGACAAAACAGACAAAGCCATTAACGGAGTCGGCTTTGAAATAAAAGAAGAGTCTGAGGAAGACGAAGAAGACCCGGAAGAGGGAAAAGCACAAGCCGCTCCAACTCCAGCGCCAACACCTGCACCAACGACCAGGGAACCGGTCACCCAGGCCAGACCGACTCAGGAAATCAAGCAACCCGCTCCGGCCCGGGAAACCAGGCCCGAAGAACAACAGCCTCAAAACCAATCACAGCAAGACAGCGAAACGAAAGCCGATGAACAACAACAGCCAACCCCTGCAACACCAAACGGTGATTGACAGCAATATGGCACCGAGTATTGAAAGTTAAAAGATGGAAAAGCTAAGGGTTTAAAGGCCACCAGCCCGCTAAAAAGAGCCCCTAAAACGGGGCTCTTTTTAGCGGGCCTAGTAATGTACTATTCCCATTTGTTTGAAGCCAGTGGGGAATTCACCATCCTATCGCTTGGTAAATCATCATTCCTATACCGGTTATAAATATGTTGGCCAGGGCAAGGGGCATCAGTACCTTCCAACCAAAACCCATGAGCTGGTCCACCCTGATACGGGGATAAGTCCAACGGAACTGCATGACTACAAATATCAAGGCAAACCTTTTGTTATTAGTTATTTGATCCGGCCTCGCAATTCATTGCCATCATGTTATAATGCCAGTATGATACGTCACGACAAGCGACGTCGCATCAATTTCAATCGGGAGGTAATCTACCTATTATGAAACGTTTATTCTTAACTATGGCCCTGCTGTTTTTTTTAGCCTGCGGATTCGCAACTGCGGCCCCGGCTCAAGAACACAAGCAGATTTCTGTACTCATTGACGGTTTGCCGGTTAGTTTTGACGTACAGCCCGTCATCCAAAGCGGACGCACCCTGGTTCCCTTCAGGGCTATTGCCGAAGCATTGAATGTACAGGTCACCTGGGATGGTGCCGCACAAACGATAAACGCCACCGATGGGAACAACGCCGTGCTGCTGCAAATGGGCAGCAATACCGGTTATCGCAACCAGACCCCCATCCCATTGGAGGTACCGCCACTAAACCTGGATGGGAGAACGCTGATTCCGCTGCGATTTTTCAGTGAAGCTTTCGATTGCCAGGTGGTGTGGGATAATGTTACCAGCACCGTGAAAATTACTTCCCCCCCACAGCAGATGACTGTGGTAGGTTTCTACGCCCTGGGCGATGCGCAAACCAGCAGCTGGGGCAATCTGTTCGGCGTGCCTTACCCCGGCACAGCAGCCGGAAACACAGGCCTGGTATCCGATCTGGCCCTGGGCTGGTACAGCCTTGACGGGCAGGGCAATTTGTTAACGCAGAGCAGGACAGGCTGGCAGCGCCCGGATGGCTGGGAGAATGTTCTTGACGCAGCCCGGTCATATAACATACGCACCGAGATGGTGGTTCACGTCACAGACGAAGATGGCACCATCACTAACTTACTAACTAACGAGAATGCCATGAATCAGGCCGTTGCGGATATATTAAAAGAAATCAATTCGTATGACAGCGTTAATCTTAACCTTGAAGGTTTAGGTTACCGGGATACCGGAGCACAATTACAAGCTGTGCAAAACAGCTTTACCAGTTTTGTCAGCTTACTGTTTGAACAACTGCAGGCGGCAGGCAAGACCCTGACCGTTACACTGCATGCCCCCAACAGTTCCTACAAGGGTTACGATTATCAAGCACTGGGGAAAGTAACGGATAAAATAATTATTATGGCATACGATTACGGTTCCACACCGGAGCCGGTCAACCAGGTCATCCAAGCCGTGGAGTCGGCTACTGCGGTTGTCCCGGCGCAAAAACTGCTCCTGGGCATCTCCGCCCCCACGGAAACCCCGCAAAGCATACTAACCAAAGTTGGCATAGCCAAGCAATATAACCTGGACGGCATCGCACTCTGGCGTTTGGGGGTAGTTTCCGATGAAATGTGGCAGATATTGAAAACCACTGTAAAAGGAACATGAAAACAATAATCGCCAGCGGGGATATCAAATATGTAAAGTCTATGGCTTGTTTTTTTGTAATGCTTGGGGCTTTGGCATTGCTGCTCAAGGGTGTGCAAGTAAAAAAACCAACCTTTGACCTGGTTATCGGCCAGGCCGGGCTTTTGGGAGTGCTGTTATTAATCAGCCTGGGCCGGTTGAACGAACTACTGGAGGATTGCCAAAAAATAAATAAAACCGCGCCTGTATTTATACTGGCGGGTTTTTTGCTGAGTTGGGCTTTTCAGTGGTACAGGGAAACAGCCCGGCAATATGGTATAGCAATTGCCCCGGGGACAAGTCAGGTCAATGTGCCGGACCTGGGAGTAATCACCGCGGACACTGTTATCATCGTAATATCGATTATTTTACTTGGCCCTTTACTGGAAGAAATGCTGTTTCGCTTTATCGGTCTGGGACTGGTGCGCCAATTGGCCAAGCCGGGGCAGGCAGTTTTTTTAATCGGGGCCTGGGTTGTGGCAACCTCAACAATCTTTGCCTTATTACATGGCCCCGAACCGGCGGCATTTGCAATTTACTTCATTTCCGGTGTGGTTTACAGCATCGTTTACTTGAGATACGGTGTATTGGCATCATTATTAGTACACGCCGCCGGCAATGCCGGGGTTTTGATCATCTAGTCCCATTCGGTATTTTCAATCCAGTTAGCGCACTTTTGGCATATAGCCCGGCCGGCGTAATCCAATTTGATGGGTTTTTCAACCAGCCAATCTTTTTTGGACACGTTCTCCAAATTCAATTCGGTCTCACAAATCGGGCAGATTTTATTGGGCATCGTCATTTATAAGTCCCCCTTATTTATATAATAATTCTTAACAATAACTAAACATGATAGATGAGTGTTGTCGAAACCGGTTCCTTGTTTTTCTATTTATAGATTATCACTGTATTTCCATTGTGGCAAGAAATAATTTGCTATGGTTTATATAAGTTTTAATTATGATTAATCGTATAAAACACCCGCCAGCCAAAGCCGGCGGGTGTTTAATTTACTTCACAGCTCTATTATGTTTTTCATGTGCAGTTTCCACAGCATCAGCAAGTAGGTATTTAAGTTTACTACGCAGCTCTACTATTGTTCTTCATTTTCAATTAATAAAGTACTTTCACAAAAAGGACAAAATCTGGGGTCATCAGACTTTTTTGCCCAGAATATCAAACCGCAATCCTTGCACTTAAATGCAGTTATATTTTCATCCATCCCCAAAACCTCCCCTGCTATATGTAACAATTACATTAATTATACACCACTGTCGCAATATCCTGCAGCATTTACCTGTTGGTACACATCCATATCTATAGCCCGTTTGTTTTATCCCGGTTTTGAGCTTCTTGCTCAAAATTCCTGATAAACATGGCCGCCTTGGAGCTGTCCAAAAAATCGGACGTATCTTGAACGCCTAATCGCCTCAACAGCTCCATAACATACTTGTTATCCACCGGCGTCATGGAACCCGCCTCTCTGCTGTAATCCTCCACGGATTTGCGTCCATCCGCCGGGTCAATGATTACCTTGGGACCACCCACGCAACCCCCGTTACAACCCATGCCTTCCAAGAAATTTCCGTTAATACGCCCTTCCAAAACATCCTTGAGCATTCTGCGGCAATCCTGAACCCCGTCGGCCTGGATGGCCCTAATCTTAATCTTTCTGTCCGGCCTTAACCTGCTTAACGTATCTGATATTGCCTGGCTCACCCCGCCGGTTCTGGCATATATTCTCCCGGCACTGGAAGAGTGCTCGCTTTCGTCCTCTTCCAATTCAGCCGGATTGATACCCACCGCTTCAAAAATTTGCTCCAATTCCCGAAAGGTAATTACAGCGTCCACAGCATCCTGGATATCGGCTTCCTTGGCCTCCGCCTTTTTGGCAATGCAGGGACCTATAAACACTACCCTGGCACCGGGATGCAAATGCTTAACACCCCTGCCGCAGGCCACCATAGGTGAAACGGAAGGGGATATGTGCGGCACCAGATCCTGATAAACCCTCTTAACCATAGATACCCAGATGGGACAGCACATACTGGTAAGCATAAAATCCTCTTCCCGGGTGACGTGCCGCTCAAATTCCAGCGCTTCCTTCAATGTAAGAATGTCGGCAAAGAGAGCCACTTCCACCATGCCGTAAAAACCCAGCCTCTTCAGCGCAGCCCGCATTTTACCGGGAGTCACCCCCGGGCCAAACTGGCCGATAAAAGCAGGTGCCATAATAGCAAAAACCGGCACCTTGCGATCTGTCAAAATTTTTATCAGCGGTACGAATTCTTTCTTATCCACCAGCGAGTAATGCTTGCACACCTCAACACACTTACCACACCCGGTACAGTTATTGGGCGCAATAACAACATTACCCTCCATGTCACGCACTATGGCACCAAAAAGACAAGACGCCTCGCAGTTATCATCGCCTGCGTCACACTTACCACTGCAGTCCCGGACCTTAAACACCACTGTGTTGGGGTCGCCACCCCCCGAAGCGTAAAGCAGATACTGGTCTGTAACACTATCACCGTCCCGGATTTTGGCCACTTCCTCGGCCATATCACCCCGGTAGGCGGTTTTTACAAGCTTTTTAAAGATTTCATCGTACCTTGATGTGCTCATTTGATCACCTTTGCTAGATTGGTTACTAAATGTAATATTGCCATTTTTTGATATTATAATGCCCGGGACAATCGTCTAAAAAAACCACCCTGCAACCGGATAGTTTTTAGGTTCTTTTCCAGCTTAACCAGTAGCGTTAATTTAAAAGCAGCGGAATAACTTCAATATCCGTCCCGCATTCCGGGCAGGTAACCCGGCGATTTCCAGGCAATTTATCAAAGGTTATTTCTTTACCACACAGTGTACATTTTATCGCCGGTTTCCCATCACTATTTCTATACTCCCGGGTTTTGTCACCGGCACCGCATGATGAACAGCTTCCACATCCCGACATACTTATCTCTCCCCCCAACATTTTATAATGTAGCCGCGCTTACACCGGCCACATAACCTGAGGACCAGGCCCACTGTAGATTATACCCCCCGCAGTCACCATCTATATCCAACACTTCCCCGGCCAAAAACAGTCCGGGCACCAGCTTTGAGGCCATAGTTTTTTGATTAATGTCCCGAACATCCACTCCCCCTGCAGTAACCTGGGCCTGCAGCCAGGAATTGGCGCCGGTAACTTCAAAGCGCCAATCCTGCAATATGTCTATTATAGCATTTCTCTCCTCCACAGTAACCTGCCCCGCCGGTTTATGAATATCCCCAATACCCGCCTCCCTTAACAACACCGGTACCAGCCTTTTATTAATAAAGCCCACAAAACTAAAGGCCAGCGTTTTGTGAGATTGCTGCTGCAAACGTTTGATTAAAAAAGCCTCCAGTTCCTCCCTGGACATGTAATTTATCAAATTAAGCTTCAGTGTCACTGGTTTTCCCCTGCGCAGGTATTCACCGGCAGTGCGGCTGAGGGCCAGTATAGGAGGACCGGAAATGCCGTAATCGGTGAACAATATTTCCCCTTCGGCGCGGGCCAGGGGTTTTCCTTTCAGCTGTATCTCCGCCGCATAGACAAATTTGATACCCGATATTTGCTTTAAAAAATCGGCAGCCAGCTTCAGCTGCACCAGCGCGGGAAAGGGTTCCACAATGCTGTGGCCCAATTTTTGAGCAAGTAGGTAACCGCTGCCGTTGGAACCCAAATTAGGTGCCGCTTTGCCCCCGGTGGCAATTATCACCCGGTCGGCTTTGAAATGGCTGCCATCGCCCAAACGCAAAACAAAACCATCGCTTTGGGACACTATTTCTTTGACCTCGGCGGCACACCGGGTTTCTATCCCCAGCGTTTCCAACTCATGCCGCATCACGTCCAGCACGCTTGATGCCTGATTGGAAACAGGAAACACCTTGCCCCCTTCCTCCACCTTCCAGGCTACTCCCAGCTTTTCAAAGAATTCCATGGTTTTATAAAAACCAAAGCGGCTCAAAGCGCTGTAGGTAAATTTGGGGTTCAATCCGTGGTAATGGGCAATATCCAAATCTGTATTGCTTAAATTACAGCGGCCGTTACCCGTGGCCAGTATTTTTTTGCCCACCCGGTCCAACCGCTCCAGCACCGTAACTTCGGCGCCGTTATACCGCGCCGCCATGGCAGCGGTAAGCCCGGCGGCTCCCCCCCCACCACAACCACTTTATTTTTTTTCCTACCGACATCCTTCATTAAATAACCCCTGTCATCTATGCAATTATCATACATAATTATTATTTTCACGGAATTAGTTTTATAGACAACAAATCCAACTTAGGTAAGGCCTAAGATAAAGGGTTGTTCCGTTATGAATTCGATAAAAGCCCGGGTTAATTCCGGGTCGAATTGGGTACCTGCCCCTTTTTCAATTTCATTTAACGCCTGCGCTTGGCTCAAAGCCTTACGATGCGGGTGGTCACGAGTCATTGCATCGTAGGCGTCCACAATGGCAAACAAGCGAGCCAACCGGGGAATTTGATTATCTCGCAGGCCGTAGGGGTAACCACGCCCGTCCCAGCGCTCGTGGTGCGCCAGAATAAGTTCTCCCACCTCTGTTTCCCCGATGGTCTGGGCCATGCGAAAGCCGGTTTCACTATGACTGCGGACGATTTCCCATTCACCGGGCAACAAGGGACCGGGCTTGCCTAAAATCTCCCCGGGCAAGGCTACTTTACCAATATCATGAAAGTCTACCAACAAACTTAAGTTCCGTACCTCATTGGATTCCTGTGTGTATCCCAGGCTTTGAGCAAAAGCCAATGATAATTTTTTTAACCTTTCTATATGACAATCAGTTTCAAAACACTTGGTACACAGTATTTCCTTTAACCCCAATATAATTTTACGCCGCACCTGCTTGCTTTCTCTCATTTTATTGCTATACATATGGTTTTCTGCAATATTAAATAAATCTAAAACATTGCCCTGGGGACTAGTCTGTGTGGCCATACCCAGAGCTACACTGAGCTCAAACGCCAGGTCCTTCTCCTGTGCACAAGCGGCCTTGATACGCTCACAAATACGGAGGCAGGCCTGTTTATCAGTGACAGGCAATAATATAATAAACTCATCCCCGCCCCAGCGGGCAACGATATCTGTTTTTCGGCAGCAGCGCAGCAGTACCTCGGCCAACCTAACCAGCAGGCGGTCACCCTGCTCGTGGCCAAATACATCATTGGTCAGCTTAAGGCCGTTCATATCGGCCATGATCACACTAATGGGAAAATGCCTGCCCTGCAAAGAGCAGGAAAGCCACTCTTCCACATACGTACGGTTAAAAAGAGAGGTTAATTTATCATGATAGTTTAAAAAGTTCACCTGCTCCTGAGCCTTATATTTCTCCGTAATATCTGTAAGTATAAGCATAATCAGGGGTTCTTCTTCCTGATTCGGCATGATAACTTTGTATTCAATATTCAGGTGGAACCCATTGATATTGATTATTTCGGGCAACGCCTTGATATAGTCACGCTGCAGTTGGGCATCCCCGGTTTCCCAAATCCGTTTGAATACATCAGCAAATCTTGCTGTTTGCTGATCGTCATCACCAAACAGCAATGTTAAAATATTTAACTCAACTTTCGCACCTTAAAAATAAGCTCAAGCTCTTAATATGCAAGCGTTTTGGAATTATTAATATCAAGCAACTGCTCTTTTCTGAAGCGAACTTTTCAGAAAGGCAGGTAATTGCTCGAAAAACGTATCCAAAAAATGTTGAATTTGTTCTTCAGAAAGAAGAAATTCCTTGCTAAATGATGAGGCGAAAAGATCTATGATTAAAAGAACAGCTTCGGTAAAGCGAATATCCTCAATTTCATCGCAACACAGATAAAAGAGCTCGCCAAGGGTCTTGGGGTCTTTCTCCTCTCTGGCACTTAAAGCCAGCATGATATATCGCACAAAGACAATGGTGGTATGAGCAGTAAGCGCATCATAACTACGGCACTGGAATTCCTTTGCCAAATGCAAATGGGACTTTGTGACTTTGAAGAAACACTCGATTTCCCAGCGTTTGCCATAAATACGGATAACTTCTTCATCAGATAGCTCAAGGTTTGTTGTTAAGATTGCCAACCATTTTTTGAGCGGTTACGGTCTCGAACGAAGATGATTTTTACCAGAACGTCATTTCCGTTTTGGGCCTTACCAAGCCCGACAACGACGGATGATAGAATCTTGGCCCGCCCGCGTTTTTGCGAAGAACTTTGTAAAGTTGACCCAATGTATATTCGCTTCCATTATAGGTGTAATAAACGCGGTGCATATTCTTGAGCATACAAACAACATGCAAATGGTATTCTGTCAGCACCCGCTTGATTACGACTGGAAAGGCAAACCAGCTATCAAAAAGCAGGGTACTCGCACAAAGTTGAAAAGGGTTCACTTGGTCGAGAAGCGAGAACATAGTTTCTGTGGATTTTTGAATAGCTTCTTTGCGACGGCGGTATCCAACTGTCCGTTTGTCAATCCTTTGATTTAGCCCCTGGTAACGATTTTTCTCTTTATCAGAGCTAAGCAGAGAGAACGCAAGGGGCAGAAAGGTTCCACCATCAGACCAACCCAAGGTCAGCATCCGAAACCCTTTCAGATACCGATTTGTTGAATGATCGTGAACCCGGGACAATAATTCAACCGATTTACTACGGTTTCTGGAATAAGTAGAGTCGTCTAAAATCAATACACGAGCCCGGCCCTCTGATGTCAGGGGTAAAAGTCTTGTTTTGATGAGAAATGAGCTGATTGTAACAAGAAATTTCCGCCAATTGAATGTAGGCCTGTTTAGAAAACGATATATCGCATCTTTGGAAGGAGCGTTATCTATACGACCTGACTCCAATGTTCGATAAAGATTTTTCCCTTGAAATACAAGGGAAAAGATAAATTGGAAAAGGAACAATGGCGATAGACCGGATTCTTTTCGGATATTCGCCTGGTGCAAAAAGGTTCCTATTTTTGCCTGCTTTATAAACCGATCAGAATAAGATTTAGCCTGTTCATTGTTATCATTTTTTGGTAAAATTATAGCCACAGAAAACATCCTTTCTTGGTGTGTTGTTGTGGTGACTACATTTTACCAAAAAAGGCGTGTTTTCTGTTTGTTTTTGCTTAAAAAAGTTGGCCTAAATTCTTATTTTGTAAGGGGTTAGACTGATTTTTGAACTGCGAAAGTTGAGTATTTAATTTACCAATCTTTTGGCCAAAAATGCGGGCGCATTCCGCACTATACTCCTGTTTAACAAGTAAATCCTTTCCAAAGGTAAGAAACCCCTGCCCGGCGTTGTCCAATAAATTTTTAATCTCACTATCCCTTTTGAGCAGATTTCTTCCCTGAACATCACTAATTTTAAACACCTTGCGGGTCAAATTGAGCAATTTTTCATAGCCGGCCACCAGTGTCTCGTATTTGGGTAAAAGCTCATTTTGATCGTGTTTACCCGTGGCCAGCTCAGCCAGGGCGGCTTCCAAAATTTCAAATTCATACTTAAATAACATGCGATTAAAATCAGGGCTAATCATAATCTACTACCCTTTCATTTAATTTACCAGGCAAATTACCTATGTCATTGTAGTTAATATTATTTTACTGCATCTCCAGTGCCTGATGGTCTGAGCTGAAAACCAATAACGGTAATGTCGTCTCTCTGTTCCTCGGTTTGTTTATAGTCATCCAGACCGTCTTCAAAAAGTTGTCGCTGCTTGGCCAGCGGTAAATGCCCATAGTCATCGATTAACGCCATAAAACGCTTTTTACCGAAGGAATGATTTTTAGAACCCCCGTTTTGGTCCAAAAATCCGTCTGTAGTCATATAAAACTTATCTTCTTCCCCAACAGGCAGCGTTACTTTATTAAATACCAAATCAGGATCTGATTTTTGGTAACCCAAGCTATGCCTGTCACCTTTAACCACCCGCACCCCCACTGCTGTTTTAACGTAAAGGACAATCCTGGCACCGGCAAAGGTTATATATTGGCCGCTGCGCCAGTGACAAATACCGATATCCGCGCCATCATCGCTAACCGCGTTGACTTTTTGGTGCAGGGCCGCCTTCATTCGCACATTAATCTCCTGTAAAATAACAGCGGGATCATCAGAACAAACGCCATCGACAATATCGTTTAATATTGAGGCAACCGCCATGGTCATCAGCGCCCCCGGAACACCATGCCCGGTGCAATCAACTATCGCCAGTACGTAATCGTCTCCCTTCTTTTTAAGCCAGTATAAATCGCCACCAACCAGATCACGCGGCCGCCAAATGATAAAATGTTCTTTAAATGCCCGGGCCATTTCTTCATCACCGGGGATGACAGCCTCCTGCAACCGCTTGGCGTAGTCAATGCTATCCATTATTTTGGCAGTCCGTTCCTGGACCTTCTTTTCCAGCTCCCTGCTTAATAATACCGCCCTTTTAAAAGGATCAGCAATCCGGGTAGCTATTAAGTAAAATATGAAAACAATTAAACCAAAGGATAACACACTGGCAACCAGCGTATTTATTTTAATAGTATCTAAGAAGCCGATGCTTTCGCTCCGAGGTATTTGCAATACCAATTGCCAGTCTGTTGAATTAAGAGACTGGTATATCAGGTCATGCAGTTCACCATTTTTATCTTGATACTCCAAAACCCCGGCGGTGGATGTTTGCTCTCCGGCGTGTTGAATAATCACTTCGCAAATATCTGCCGGAATAAAAGAATAAATATTTTTCCCCCGATCAACAAGATCTTTAGCCAGGTGAATATCACCGCTATCATCTATCAACCAAAGCTTACTCCCCTCACCAAATTCATACTCGGCAAACTCACCGGCCATATCCCTTAAATTAAGCCCCACCCCTGTTACCGCAATTGGCCTTTCTATATCGCCCACCAGAGCGTCAACAAAAACAAAGGTATCCTGGCGCTCATTATTGTAGTCAATGCTAATGGAAACCGGCAATTTGGATGCAATGACATCAAAAAACCAGGCATCGTCCGGGTCTTCCACAGTCATAGTGTCGATCAATCGACCGGTTTCCGCCCAGTAATTATTGGTTAATGTGCTTACAATAAATGAATTGCTATAATCATAATCCCGAGCAATCCCGCTAATTATATGCAAAGCCCTCCGCCCTAATACGTTATCCTTCTCCTTACCTTGAATCCACTCCATGATTGTTGGATCTTTGGACAGAATCAGAGACGTTTCCTTGGCCCTGGCAATGCGCCCGTCTATTTTGCCCGCTATGGACTGAACAATATACACCAGGTCCTGGGACTTTAGTTTATTTATCGCTTCCCTTTCCACTATCAAATAGCTTAACCTGCCCGTTAAAATCACTGACAGGGCAATACATAAACAAGCCAGCGCAATCACTTTCAAGGTGCCGACATCAAATTTTGCACCATTACTGATTGTATTTGTTTTTGAGGGCCTTTCTTGCTTAAAAAACATTTTCTCTCTCCGTAATCATAACTCCAATCAAACGCTACACAATTAATAACCAGTTAGTTAGCATCTTGTGGCAAGGAAATAATATAAAAAGGAAATGTCACATCCTCTTTAAATTCCTCCGCGCACTCCAGTTCACTTTCATTTTCAGCATCATAATACCAGTTTAATGTAATCTGTGCGCCCCCCTGATAGGCATTTTCAAACTTCTCCAGCAGCATTAAAATACATTTGGTACTGCTGGTATTAACATAAGACAAGTTAACTTCTATGAGCACGGGCTGCTTACATGCGTACAGATAACCGTTAACCCAGTTAAAGATGGGCTCATAAAATTTAAAGGCGTTTTCGGGGTATGACTGCCCCCATAGGAGTAGTTTGTTAGTATCCGGGTCAAAATCAATTTTAGGTGTTCCTTTTGTTTGGTCGATATGTAATTTCTCCATACTTATAATCACTCCTAAACAGTGACTTTAATACTAAAGAAGGATAGGTCATCATCAATTGGCACTATGGAATACTCAATGGGTTGACTGGATTTACGGGCAATATCAATTAGCCCGACACCTGCACCCTGGCTACCCGGGGTCAACTCCCGCCTAATTTGTTCCTTGTAGAGTTTCTTCAGGTCCTTTTTATCTAAATTAATTAACTTTTCAATTTTCTCGGTGAGTATTTGGACATCAACATTTTCAATTAAATTACCTGAGCACACAAAATATACCCCATCGCATTTGCCGATGGTTACAATACCCGAACCAGCAATTTGTTCGAAATAATGGACGCCTTCTTTGCTGGCGGTGTAGTTTTTAATATTATGGGTTTGCTCCACAAAAATGGCAAAAACATTGTAAATGTCATTTTTAGGCCTGTCTTCGGACTGCATATGCTTTTTAACGGCGTCGCCCAATTCTTCAATAATGCCCTGGGAGAACCGGCCGGCAAAACTAATTAAAACGCCGCTTCCTCTCAGGTGGCCTTGGAGATCCATCAACGTTTTTATAAACACATGTTTTCACTCCCAAGTTGGTTTTTAGTTCGTAATAAAAAAGAACTGCCCATTTAATCAGAATAGGTTGCCAAGGTCAATAATTTCTGTATTATTCGACAAGATAGTAATTATTCCCTGCAAGTCACTACATAAAAAAGCCCGGAAGTTTCCAGGCCTGGCTTAAATATTCAGCGATATGGTATTCGGAAAAACAGTATAACCATTCATATATAGTAATTTTCTCGAAAATAACGGGGCGTTATTATAAGCACGGCGCATACTGCAGCGCAATAAATTCCGCCACCCGCATGCCGTCCACCGCCGAGGAAATAATGCCCCCGGCATAGCCAGGGCCCTCCCCGGCCGGGTAAATACCGGCTATGTTGGAACGGCACTGCTCGTCCCTGTTTATCCTTACCGGGGAAGAACTCCTGGTTTCCACCCCGGTGAGTACCGCACCGGGCAGGGCAAAACCCTTAAGTTTACGATCAAAATCCTGGATGGCTTCCTTCAAGGTGTCTGTCACGTAACCAGGTAAACAATCCGTCAAATCAGCATATTTTACTCCCCTGGGGTAAGAGGGCTCCACCTCCCCCGGACCGGATGACGGCCTGCCGGCCAGAAAATCCCCCACCAGCTGCACGGGGGCAATGTAATTTCCACCGCCCAGCGCGAAGGCCTGCCCTTCCCACTTTCTTTGAAACTCCACACCGGCCAGGGGATGGTCACTGCCAAAATCACCGGGGCGCACGCCCACCAACAGCGCACTGTTTGCGTTATACCTGTCCCGGGCGTATTCACTCATCCCATTGGTGACTACTCCCCCCTCCTCCGAAGCCGCAGCCACCACCAGCCCACCTGGGCACATGCAGAAGGTGTACGCCGAGCGACCAGCGGGCGAATGGTAAGCCAGCTTGTATTCCGCCGGCCCCAATTTGGGGTGCCCGGCAAAATTTTTATGCTGGGCCCGGTTGATCAATGACTGGGGATGCTCCACCCGAACGCCGATGGAAAAGGGCTTGGGGGACATCAGCACCCCACGGCTGTGCAGCATGGCAAAGGTATCCCTGGCGCTGTGCCCGATGGCCAGAATCAGCACCTCAGTGTCCATAGTATGCTGCCCGTTAATTTCCAGACCCGTTAGCTTATCGCCTTCCGTAAATATATCCGTTACTTTACTGTTGAACCGCACCTCGCCGCCCAAATCGATTATTTTGTGGCGAACATTCTTAACCACAGTCTTCAAAATATCGGTGCCGATATGCGGTTTATACGAGTAGATAATCTCACCGGGGGCCCCGGCCAGCACCATTTCCTCCAAAACCTTGCGACAACGTTTGTCCTTGATTAAAGTGGTCAATTTACCATCCGAAAAGGTACCTGCTCCGCCCTCGCCGAATTGGACATTGCAGTCTTTGTCCAAACGGCCGGTCTGCCAGAAAGAGCGCACGGTTTGCGTGCGGGTGTCCACATCGGCACCCCTTTCCAGCAAAAGCGGCCGGTAGCCCATTCGCGCCAGCAGCAGCCCGGCAAAAAGCCCGGCCGGTCCGGCCCCCATCACCACCGGGCGGTGGGGCAACGCCGTGTGGCCCGGCTGAACAAAGCGGTATTCCATTTGCGGGGTAACCGTAACATCACCGGCCTTAAGCCTTTTGAGTACGGCCTGCTCATTGGCAAGCTCCACATCAACGGTATATACGAAGTAAATCTGATTACTTTTCCTGGCGTCAATGGATTCCCGGAAAATAGTATAGTGAATAATTTCGTTTACCTTAACCCTTAGTTTTTTGGCTATTTTGTTTCTAATAAGGGATTTATCTTCATCAAGAGATAATTTGATTCCTGTGACCCTGAGCATACACAAGCTCCTTTGTATTGCGATGTATGAATAATTATTAAACTTTAACCTAATAAATCCTTTTAATGCATAGATTACCTCAAACATTATTATCAGATATTCAAGTATTACATATTGCATAGTCAACATTATACCGTTATATTATATAGAAGCAACCTAATAGCTCTTCGAGTCGGGCAAACCTGCAAACATAATGTTATGGTAACCCGACCGTTAGGGTTCGCCGGGAAACCGGCCTGCCTCCCATTGCGGAAAGAAGAGAAACGTGTCGGGTTTTAAAGCCCTGCATTGCTCTTTTTTGGCAATGCGGGCTTTTTTATTTAGTATTATGCTTTGCTTACTGAATTTTATTGTTGAAAGCACTTTACCACCTTCTAGAAGGAAAAGAATTTGTTTTGCTGATTTACAGCAAGGATTGCCCCCATTTGGGGGAAGGTATTATCTGATATAACTGTTGAAGCTGTTCACCACTGCCCTGTGAAGAAGGGGGGAATAATACTTAGACTGAACAACATACAGCCCCGAAAAGCACATTAAAAATGGAAACGGAGTGAATATTTAATGAAAAGGAAAAACCTGCTTAAAATTATGGTTTTGTCGATGGCGCTTGTGCTTATAGCGGCGCTGGCGGGCTGCAACCAAAATACCTCTAACAACCAAGAACAGCAAGGGCAGCAACCAGCCCAACCCGAAAATGATCAAATCATACTGGCCACCACCACCAGCACCCAGGACAGCGGTCTGCTGGACGTGTTGGTGCCCAAGTTCCAGGAGCAAACCGGCTACACGGTAAAAACAGTGCCCGTAGGCACTGGACAGGCATTGGAAATGGGTAAGATGGGTAACGCCGATGTACTGCTGGTGCATGCCCCTGATGCTGAAAAACCGCTGGTGGACGACCAGGTGGTCATTAACTACCAGCTGGTCATGCATAATGACTTTGTGCTGCTGGGACCGCCTGAAGATCCGGCCCAGGTAAAAGGTACCGCGGATATACTTGAAACGTTCAAGAAAATAGCTGACAGTGAATCCCTTTTCGTTTCCCGGGGTGATGATTCGGGAACGGATAAAATGGAAAAAGGCCTTTGGACCAAGACCGGCATTGACCCCGCAGGACAAAAATGGTACCAGGAAACCGGCCAGGGCATGGGTGCCAGCATAACCGTAGCCAATGAAAAGTTGGCCTACATATTAAGCGACCGCGGCACCTTCCTGGCCCAATCAAAAAATATAGACCTGCAGATTGTTTCCGAGGGCGACGAAGCGCTTAAAAACATCTACCACGTCATGCAGGTCAACCCGGACAAATTCGAACGTATTAATGCCGAAGGCGCCAAAGCATTCGTAGAGTTTATGATCGATGAAGATACTCAACAAATCATTAAAGATTTCGGCGTGGATCAATTCGGCAGTCCGCTGTTCTTTCCCGACAGGCTGAACGGTTAATACTTGATTTTGCACTATTTTGGACAACTTACCCGGTAATACTCAACACCCGGCACCTAGGATAAAGTTTATACAAAGAGTGCAGCCAATAGCTAATATGGCTGCACTCTTTTATTTACACATTTCGGGCGTTTGCGGTTGCTGATGTATAAAGCATTACCGAACTTATCACAAAGCATGAAGTCCCTGATGACTATAATAGTTTCATACAGGTAATAATAATGAAGGTAAATACCATTGAGACAGTCATTCATTAGTGGGCACACAGGGAAGGCAATTTTTTTGCGGTACCATGGCCCACTGGTAATATTTCATGCTTCGTCTTCATATTCAATAAATCCAACCCTAAAGGAGTGGTTAAAATTATGGACCCCGATAAAGCCTATATTAACAAATTGGAAGGCGAAATAAACGAGCGCCAGGCGGAAATTAGTGAATTAAAAGCTAATGTCCAACAAGCGCAAGCCGAAGCGCAATTGCAGTATGACGATGGTATTGAAAAAGCAGAGGAAAATGTTTCCGAATTCAAAGAATCAGCGACAGATGCATGGAGCGACATTAAAAACGGCGTCATGGACGCCTGGAGTGAAATATCCAATGCTGCCGGCAAAGCAGCCTCCAAATTTAAGCGGGATTAATACGGGCACCATATGCCATATATGAAAAAGGCTGTTGCACAACGATCTAAATAGTTCGCAGTGCAATAGCCTTTTTCTCTGAGTATAAACTGCAGGTCACTAAAAAACGCAATTGTGGTATAAACTAATTGGGGACTCCCTTTTTTGCTTTACGGCCCAGGAAAAGATAGCTCAACAGTGCGGCCAAAGCCGGTGCTGCTGCCAACAGGTACATAAGCGGTATACAATCCGATATAAAGTAAACTATAGATGCCACCCACATAATTGTCAAGACAATTACACGGGTAACGATATGCTTAAAGCTGACAAAGATAATCCCACAAGAACCCCAACATTTATGCTATACTAATGCTGGTGAATACTAAAAGTACAAATAGCACTACCTGAAATAATCTTTCTTAAGAGACATCAATGCCCACGGTACCAGTAAAAAAAAATAATAATTTTCTATAGCAAAAAGGGGGCTATGAAAAGTTGGGTCAAGTACTGTCAATAAACATTAGTTCCGTCAGGGGAGTGGACAAATCCAGCGTTAACGAGATCAAAATTGTGGAAGGATGGGGTTTGGAGGGAGATGCTCATGGCGGTGATTGGGACCGGCAGGTAAGCATCTTTCCCGTGGAGGCACTGGATAAAGTTCCCGCCCATAAAAAGGAGGAGGTATTAAACGGCGGCTATACCGAAAACATTACTGTTTACGACATTGAGCCCGAATTATTAACCATAGGCAGTTCGGTTAAAGTGGGTGAAGCTGTAATTAAAATATTACACATCGGTAAAGAACAGTTTAAAGAACACGGCCGCCCTTACATTGTTAGCCGGGAGGGACGCTTCGGGCAGGTTGTACGGGGCGGAATCGTTAAGGTGGGCGATAGCATTTCCCTTATTGACAGTGATTGATAGGGAAGCAGAGGGGACAGTTCTCTTGATTCCTTTCAAGGAATCAAGAGAACTGTCCCCTCTGCTTCCTAGCTCTTCCCCTTTTCGTTTGTTTTTCCTCTTTTACCCCAAGGCTTGAACACAGAAATGAAAGCCGCTAAAACAAGAACAAAAGCTTGCAAAGTGCCTAAGTACCTGTTCATTTCAGCATAGTGCAAATATGCTGCATTTTGCAGTGCCGCTAGACCTTCAACTTTAGAGATGGCTTCCATGCCGTTAACCCAGGGGCCAAGATAGAAAGTACCAAACAAAATAGCTGTTATATTTATTATGTATTTAAGTATGATCCAGTTAAATTTAAAGAAACCCCAGTTGGTTAAACACGAAAACAAAATGCCTGTAAGCAGGCAACCCATCGCCACAGGTATAATAATAAAGTCGTCAATCAGCTTTATTGACATGTTTATAGCCCAAAGTTCATCGCCGTTGGAAATATGGCTTCTAACAAAGGCAAGCAGCAGCATGGATGCAGCAGCGCCGATCCACATACAGGCAAAAAAGATATGGAAGCTCTTTAACCATGCCTTCCCAGTCATGCCTATTTTTTTCATTTTCCTCTACCCTTTCATTTATACTTTACAAATTCATCATCGCCAAGCCATTAAGTTACATGGCCATACCTTTACGCCTCCAAGTTTTTAAAAATTTGATTAAGAAGAACCTTAGTTACCTCAATTTGGTCTTTATCAATCCCCCTTATTGCTTTATCCAGAGCCTCCAATGCTAACGGGATCAGGATATCTTTGGACTCCTCGCCTTTTGGCGTTAGATAGATTAAAAAGGACCTGTTGTCCTTGGGATTAACTTTCTTTGAAACAAATCCTTTTTTTTGTAGCTTAGCAATTATTCTGACTGTCGTGGGCTGATCCTTAGAAGTCAATTCAGCTATCTCTTTGGGCGAAATACCGTCTCGCACCCATAAACGGTTTAAAATTGCCCACTGCTCGGGAGTTATATCATAATCCTTAAATTTATGTAGTAAATTGTTCTTCATCCTTGTATTAGTCCGGTTTAAAATGAAGCCAAGGCTGTTATCAAGATCAATTTTCATTGTAATTCTCCTAAATTGTATCGTTGTCAAGACAATTATATAACCAAAGAAACATGGATGCAACCCAATTTGAGAGAGAAGCAGAGGGGCAGTTCACCCACCCATGATTTGCCCCAGTTTTTCCCGGTCGATTACCATGTCCTGGAAGGGTTTGCGGCGGGTGCGGTGCAGCAGCGCCAGGTTTACCGACTGCCGAACATCCTCCTCAATAACCTCTGTCCGGCCCTGCATCGAGGCCATTGTTTTTGCTGATTTCATCATCACCAGATCGGCCCGGTGACCATCCACTCCCATTTCCAGGGCAATTTTAGCTATCAAAAACAGCATGGTATCCGAAATGGTGACCCCGGGCAGCATTGCTTTGGCGGCTTCTATTTGCCCCCGCAACCTTTCCTCCTCCGCCTGCCACTTTTGCCTGAATTGCTCCGGGTTTTCTTCAAAGGCTGCCCGGCGTTTGATCAGCTCCACCCGCAGCGCCGGATCCGCAATGCCGGTAACATTCACACACAACCCGAAGCGGTCCAGCAGTTGCGGCCTTAGTTCACCTTCCTCGGGGTTCATGGTGCCCACTAAAATAAATTCGGCTGGGTGGACAAAAGAAACTCCTTCCCGCTCCACGGTATTTACCCCCATAGCAGCCGAGTCTAAAAGTATATCCACTATATGATCATCCAGTAAATTAACTTCATCTACATACAATATACCCCGGTTGGCCCGGGCCAGCACACCGGGCTCAAAATGCTTTTCCCCTTTTTTGATGGCCTGCTCGATATCCAGGGTACCCACCACCCGGTCTTCAGTGGCGGCCACGGGCAAATCAACCACCCGCATTTTCCGTCTGGCCCGGGGCAGCACCTCACCGGCCGCCAGGCGCTGCCGGCATTTTTCACACATGGTGGTTTCGTCACCGGGGTCGCAGTTGAAGGGGCAGTCGGCCACCACATCAATCCCGGGCAGCAGCGACGCCAGCGAACGAACCGCGGTTGATTTAGCCGTGCCCTTTTCTCCACGGATCAGGATACCGTTTAACCGGGGGTTGATCACGCTCAGCAAAAGTCCCTTTTTCATTTCTTCCTGGCCGACAACAGCGCTAAAGGGGTAAACCTCATTATTTTTAAACAAGGCTCCTCACCTGCCTTTTTTTAATAATATTCACCCGTAATTAATTACTCTAATTGGCCCGCCTTACCGCGTCTACCAGCGTTTCGGCCTTAAGTTCCTCCAGGCGATAAAAATCAGCACCCATAATCCAGGCCAGCTCCCGAGTCACTCCGAAGGTCACCCGGATATTTTTTTCCACGTCCACCACCAGTGATTTAATTCTCCCATCACCGCTAATTATTTCCGCCGCCTGCAGCGCTTCCACCAGCGGTTTGGCGCCGCCCAGGCTGACATTGCTTTTGCCGTCTGTAATAATAATCAGCAGCGGCGCTACGTCCGGGTCTTTACGAAGGCACATGGAAACCAGCTCATATGCTTTAAGGAGCCCTGCCGCCAGGGGTGTTCTGCCGCCCACCGGTAAATCCTTGAGCAGTTTTTGTCCCATTTCCACACTATTTGTAGGCGGCAAAAGTATCTCAGCTGTGTCTCCCCTGAAAGTCACCAGAGCGATTTTATCCCTCTTTTGATAGGCGTCCACTAGCAGAGAAAGGATGGCCCCCTTGGTTTCCACCATCCGCTGCCGCACCCCCATAGAGCCGCTGGCGTCAACCACAAACAATATCAACTGCCCGGTATGCCTTTCCCGCACCTTTTCCCTAATGTCAGACTCCTCAATAATCACAGCCACACCTTCCCGCTGCCGTCGCCGCTGGTACGGCGCGGCCGCCCGCAGGGTGGCATCAAAGGCCAGGTCATCGTTGCTGCGCTGCATGGTGCTGCGCACGTAGCGGCCGGAACGCAACGTCGTCCTGGCCCAAAAGCGCCGGCCGCCGCCCCTGCGCGGCCCACGATCCTGCCCACCAGCAAGGTGTTTAACCAGAAAAGGCTGGATCATATCAAATACCATCCGGTGCAGCACCGCCGGGGGAGAACTTTTTTTAGCATCCTCCCGTGGTTTGCCGGCCCCGTTGAAGGTTATAGTTCTATTCATCAATTCATTTGCCGCGGACGCCGGGACATTTGCCTGACTGCATTCCCCGTGATCCATCTCCCCGGGGGATGCCGGTTCCTCCAACGTGTCGCCGGCATCATCGGAGGCAGTGTTTGTACCGGGCTGCTGCTCTTCCCCCGGCTCGCCCTCCCCCTGGTCTTCCATGCCCTCCATGCCGGGGTGCCGCCCGGGCTGCCGGGCACGATGCAGCAGCACCAGTTCGGCAGCTTGCATAATATCATGTTCCAGCACTTCATCCCGTCCATACCAGGCTGCCAAAGTGCAGGCGGCAGCAGCCAGGGTAATATCGGCACGGTGTCCGGGTGTCCCCTGGGCAACGCATAAACCGGCCACCAAATTTAGCAGCTTATCGGATATCTTTACCCCGGGCAGCAACTGCCGGGACGCGGCAATGCGCTCCTTCAACTCTTGTTCCCGGAGCGCCCAGCGGGCGCAAAATCCCGGGGGATCAGCTTCATATTGCTCCCTGCGCCTGATTATGGCCACCCGCTCCTCGGGATCCGACTCTCCCTCCACCTGTACACAGAGCCCGAAGCGGTCCTTTAACTGCGGCCGCAAATCCCCTTCCTCGGGGTTCATGGTGCCGATAAGTATAAATTGGGAGGCATGGGCATAAGACACCCCCTCCCGCTCCACCACATTTACCCCCATAGCAGCGGCATCCAGCAATAAATCTACAATATGGTGCTCCAGCAGATTTACTTCATCTATATAGATGATACCGCGGTGGGCCCGGGCCAGCAGCCCGGGCTCAAAGGCAGGGCAGCCGCTCTTGATGGTTCGCCCGAAATCAAGCCCCCCCACCACCCTATCCTCGGTGGCCGACACGGGTAGTTCAATCACCTGCACCTGCTGCCACACTTTTTCCAGCGTTTCACCATTTTCCAGCCGTTTTCGGCAATAGGCGCACAAATGCTCGGGTTTTTCGGGGTGGCAATTAAAAGGACAGCCCCTGACCATCGCCACTTCCGGCAGCAATGCCGCAAGGGCGCGCACCGCAGTGGATTTGGCCGCTCCCTTGGCACCGCGAATTAAAATACCCCCCAAATGCGTATTTATAGCGCTTAAAATCAAGCCCAGCTTCATTTTTTCCTGCCCTACAATAGCTGAAAAAGGGTAGACAACCCGGTGATACGTATTCATTGGCGACTCCTTTCACCAACCGGACAGCCGGGTTTCATGGTTCGGCAAACGCCTCAACATTTACAGCCGGTGCCCCGAACAACACGCCTCCAATTAAAGTATGTGGATCAAACTTCTCTCAAAACTGCGAATTGTTTAATTAATTATAACATATGTTCATAATTAATTAACAGTAAGAAGAATGAAACACAGGGTATTCATGTATCTTCTATAATCTCGCCAGGCGTCAAGAACACGAAGTTTTACTGGCGATATGGTATGGTTCATATGCTTGGATGGGGTGCAATTTAATATCATAGGAAATCCTTGACTAATTAATCCATAATATTATAAAATAACCAAAAAAATATATAAGGTAATGGGGGGCCACCGTAGAACCGCCATAGAACCGCCGCCAGATTGATAGCTCCTACCATATGAGGGTAGGAGTGTCTTTATTTCAGACACTTCCGTTTTAGGTCCTAAGTTTTAGGTTGGAGGTATGTCCTCAATAATTTGATAATATGTTTTAATTTAGACGTCATTGTAAGCGCAGCGAAGCAATTTCACTCCTTACATGACGGAAACAGGGCGATCGGCGTGGTCTGAAAACCTATCCTTTAGTTTAGCCACCGTAGTTTATGTTTTTTGAAAAAAGGGAGGAAATATATTATGGTACCAACACCTCAAAAGCCATCCCATTCCATCATTACCCTCACTGTCAATGGTGAGCATCACTCATTCATACTGGGAGAGGGCCCCCACGAGGTATCCCCCTCGCAAACGTTAGCCCAAACCCTTAGAGAAAGGTTAGGACTCACAGGTACTAAAATATCCTGTGATCACGGTGCCTGCGGTTCTTGCACCGTGCTCATGGACGGGAAAGCGGTCCTCTCCTGCATGCTGTTGACAGTGGAGTGTGAAGGAAAAGAAATAACCACTATTGAAGGCCTGGGAGATCCGGCAACCGGCACCATTGATCCCCTTCAACAATCCTTTATCGACCATACAGCCTTCCAGTGCGGTTTCTGCACCCCGGGGATCATCATGAGCGCCAAGGCTCTCCTTACCGAAACCCCCTCTCCTACGAGAAACGAAGTCCAAGAAGCCCTGGCGGGCAATTTCTGCCGGTGCAACAGTCATTACCACGTTCTTGATGCAGTAATGGCAGCAGTCAAAAGGGGTGGTAACCAATGACAGACTACCGGTTCATCGGCAAATCTACCCCGCGGAAGGATGCCTTGGATATAGTAACGGGTAAGACTAAATTCATCAATGACATTACCATTCCCGATATGCTCTACGGCAAAGTTCTGAGGAGCCCCCTACCCCACGCCCTGATCAAGAGTATTGATACTACAGAGGCTCTAAGCCTCCCCGGTGTAAAAACCGTTCTCACCTACCAGAATGCACCCGATTGGAAGGCGGGTTTTCCCCTGCACGCGCGGGTGCTGGACAAAAAAGTACGCTATGTCGGTGACGCGGTGGCCCTGGTGGCGGCTGAGACGGAGGATATCGCCGCAGAAGCTCTGCGTCTCATCAAGATCGAGTACGAACCTCTCCCAGCAGTATATGATGCGGAAGAAGCCTTGCAGCCCAATGCACCCCAGTTGTATGATCAATTCCCCGGCAACCTTTTGCCGCCGGAACGCCGCTTGTTCGGCCCCAACACACTGCAGGAGGTTGTCATTGGTGATGTCGAGAAAGGGTTTGCAGAGGCTGATTTCATCATCGAGGGAACCTGCGCCTATGAAAATATCCCCAACCCACTGCCTCCGGAACCGCCGGGGGTGATTGCGGCCTGGGAAGGGACGGATACCTTAACCGTTTGGTCGGCGTCACAGGGCCCCCATATGTTTAAAGTTACCCTGCAAAAGCGGATGGGAGCCACCAATATGCAGTCTATCGGCAGCCCTGTGGGAGCGAGTTATGGCTCAAAGTATATGTCCTGGCAGTATGTTTTACCTGCCGCCGCCCTTGCGAAAGCAACAGGCCGGCCTGTTAAGTTGTGTTATGGAAAGACGGAACATATGGCCGCCTTTACTGTAAGACTGGGATCCCGTATTCATGGCCAAGTTGGCATGAAGAAGGATGGCACCGTAACGGCACTGTCCGGTAATTGGTTGTTAAATACAGGCGCATTTTCTGAAATTACCCAGGGTATGGTTGCTGTGGGCTGCGGTGAAGCACAGCTCATGCTCAAGTGTCCCAACTGGCATCTCAAAACTCAAGTGGCATGCACAAATCGAACCGCTTCAGGACAGGTGCGCGGTTTCGGCGGTCAAGAACTGAAATGCGCGCTGGTTCCCATTATTACCATGGGCCTGGAGAAAGCCGGCATCGACCCGGTTGACTTTTTCAAAAAGAACTATGTGAAACCAGGTGAAGGATATTACTGGCGTGATGGAAACTGGTGGGTATGTAAAGGTATTGATTATACGGCGGCAATCGAAAAAGGTGCCGAGACATTCGGCTGGAAAGAGAAATGGAAGGGTTGGCTTAAACCATCATCCGTTAATGGTGCCAGGCGGCGAGGGGTTGGGGTTGGCGTGCACGGGAATGCCGACGTCGGCGAGGACATATCGGAGGCATTTGTTCGCCTTGAGCCCAATGGCACGGCCACAATCTACTCGGGTTTGGCTGAACACGGCACGGGCCAGCGCAGCAGCATATGTAAAATGGTTGCTGAAATACTGCAGCTTCCCCTGGACCGGGTCACCGTAACACCAACAGATTCACGCGTCAATCCCTTTGAAATCGGACCCGTCGGTTCACGGGGGACCTACGCCATCGGCAGTGCCGTGATAGCAGCTGCCGAAGATGCTAAAAGACAGCTTTTGGAACTAATGGCTCCCAAGTTCGCAGTAACACTGGAAGAGCTGGAAACGGAAGACGGGATGGTCTATGTTAAAGGAAAACCCGAAACGCGGCTCCCGTGGATTAAAGGGATGGGCTATGATCGCACATGTTTGGGCCGGGGCCGTTTTGAGCCCGATTTTACTTTGCCCAATTTTATGATGACCTTTGCCGAAGTAGAGGTTGATACTGAAACAGGCAAGGTAGATCTGATCCGGGTCGTAGGTGCCACCGACGTGGGCCAGATTATCGATCCTCCTTCACTAACTAACCAGCTCAACGGATGCCTGGGTTCTGCAGGTATCGACAGTGCCCTTTTCGAAGAGACAGTTCTTGATACCCGGCTCGGACGCATCATAAACCCCAATATGATCGACTACAAGTGGCGCACCTTTTCTGAACTGCCCGATATGGAACATGTTATTCTAGAAACCCCATTTCCCAGTCACCGTTTCCAAGCCATTGGTATAGGTGAAATTACCCCTTCCCCGGGGCCCTCTGCTGTCCTTATGGCTGTTTCCAATGCCATAGGTGTACGAATAAATGATTACCCGCTCACACCAGATAAAGTCTTAAGGGCCCTGGGGAAGATCGCTGCTGCTAAAAAGGAGGGGAAGTGATGCAATCCTTTGTCCATATTAACGCCCACTCAGTGGATGAAACAATACGGTTGCTCGCGAAATATGAAGGAAAGGCAAAACTCAACGCCGGGGGAACGGATCTCCTGGGTGTCTTAAAGGACCGTATTCTCCCTGACTACCCTGAGGCGGTAATAAACATCAAAATGATCCCCGGCCTCAATACAATCGAAGAAGACGGCGACTGGATAAGGATAGGCGCGTTATCCCCACTTGTTGATATAGTTAAATCCCCCATAATTGAAAAGAAATGCCCCATCCTTATGGAGGCCGCGAGAACTGTCGCCTCTCCCCAGATCCGGAACATAGCGACAATCGGCGGCAACCTCTGCCAGGACACCCGCTGCTGGTACTATCGCTACCCCGATGAGCTTGGGGGGATAATCAAATGCTTCCGGAAAGGTGGGCGGACATGCCCTGCTGTCGCCGGTGAAAACCAATACCATGCCATCATGGGTGCCAAGAAATGCTTTGCAGTCTGTCCCTCCGATTTGGCAGTGGCCCTCACCGCCCTTGACGCAACCATTACCATAGCCGGCACCAAAGGCACACGCAATATACCCGTGGAAGATTTTTATACCCACCTGGGGAATGTGCTTGAACTTGATGAAATGGTTACCATGATCCGGGTCCCCAAACCTGCCAATACCAAGCAGACCTTTCTCAAGTTCACTATCCGGAAGCCGATTGACTTCGCGGTGGTAAGTACTGCTTGCATGATCACCATTGTAAAGGGAATATGTACAGATGTCCGTATTGTCCTGGGAGCGGTAGCCCACACCCCTGTCCGCGCCCTTATGGCCGAAGAGTTTCTGAAAGGGAAAGAACTGTCCGAGGGGGTTGTAACAGAAGCAGCAACACTTGCTCTGGCCGGAGCAAAACCCTTATCCAAGAACGAGTATAAGCTGGAAATTGCAAAAACACTCGTGAAGAGGGCAATAATGGCAAGTACGTTGGGTACTGAGTAGTTTAAAAGTAGATGTGGTAGAGGTAAGCATGATTAAAAATGCTTACCTCTTTTCTATTAAAATTTCATGCCGATATCGCGGCAACAATGGAAAATATAAATTTACTTTTCAGGTTAGATAAACTTTATTCCAGTTTTTACCCGCAACTTCACCCCGCCAGCTGCCGGTAGCCCAGCTCAAAGGCGGCCAGGTTCAAATCCCGCACGCTGTCCTTGAACAACAGTTCAATGGTAGCGGTTAAATATTCCCGGCCGAAGGGCAACAGGCCGCTGCCCGCCAGCGCACCGGTCATCACCATATTGGCCGCCAGGGGACTGCCCGCCTCCTTGGCCAGCTCCGTGGCCGGCAGGCGGTGCACCCGGGCCACCAGTTTTCTAATCGTCTCCTCTATGCGGGCCGGGTCGGGGTACTTATCCTCGCCCAGCAAACAGCCCAACGGGTAGTTGGGACGGTCATTCATAATCGTAACTGTGTCCGGGTTGGCGTAATTCACCATCACCCGCAGTGTTTCCAGCGGCTCGAAGCCCGCAATCACCCCGGCCCTGCCTCTGGGAATCAGCGGGCCATAGGGTTTATCTTTGGAAATGCGCACATGGCTCATCACCGAGCCGCCCCGCTGGGAAACCCCGAAGGTTTCACCCACCACCACCCGGTACCCGGCCACGGCCGCGGCCACGGAAACCACCTGGGAAGCCAGCACATTGCCTTGACCGCCCACGCCGGTAATAATGATATTCAGCGGTTCCACAAAAGTGCTCATTTATTCCACCGTCCTTTCCACCACAATGGCCTGCTGCGGGCAAAGGGTGGCACAGACTCCGCAGCCGTTGCATACCGCCTCGTCAATACGCGCCTTGCCGTGCTCGGCATCCCAAATGTTGGCCGGGCAGGCAAACACCTTGCTGCAGAACCGGCCGCAGCCGCAGTCATCACCAATGCATTTATCCCAATCCACATACACCCGGTTCTTCTCCTTGCCCTTCACCGCCGCCAGGGCGCAGGTGCGCCGCAGTATCAGCACCCGGGGGCCAGACAGCTGCAGCATATCGCAAACTGCATTTATGGTGGCATCCACATCATAGGGGTCGGAAATAGCATAGGGTATGTTCAGGCCCCGGATAATTTCTTCCATATAGACGGTATCTGCGGGCCCGCCGGTGGCAGTGGTCTGCCGTCCGGGGTGGGGCTGGTGGCCGGTCATGGCGGTGGTTTCGTTGTCCAGCACCACACACATAAAATTGGCACGGTTATAGCGGGCATTGATCAGCGCCGGCACCGCAGCGTGGTAAAAGGTGGAATCACCCACCACGGTGATCACAGGTTTATTGAAGCCAAAACGGTTCAGCTTACCCAATCCCCCGGCGATACCCACCCCGGCCCCCATGCAGTGCATGGTTTGCAGCAAATAATAGCCCGTTCTGACTATCCCCAGGGTGTAGCAGCCGATATCCCCCAGCACGACGCCTTCCCGGCCGTCCAGCTCCAAAGCAGTGCGGATGGCCCAGAAGGAGGCCCGGTGCGGGCACCCGGCACACAGGGCCAGTTCACGCCCCGGCATCTTTTCACCCAGCAGTTCCTCGGCCTCCCGGGAAGTCAGCATGGTCTGCCCGGCCCAGGGCACATCAAATATTTTGGCCAGCGAGCCCGCCAGCACATCCGGGTCGAGCTCGCCAATACCGGCCCCCGCCGGGCCGGCTACATGCCCGCTGCGCTTACCGTAAAACTTAATACTCCCCAGCTCGTTCCAGTGCCCGGCCGCCAGGGCCATGACATTATCTTCGACAAAAGGCTCCACTTCTTCAGCAAAAACCACTTCCGATGCGTTTTTCAGGTAGTTAAGCAGCAGGGTTTCCGGCAGCGGCCAGGTAGTGCCCAGCTTAAGCACCCCCACACCGCCGGCCAGCCCCAGCATATCCAGAGCTTCCAAAGCATACATGGCGCTGGGCCCGCTGGCAATGACCAGCCGCCGGGCATTGGCCGGCCCGGAATAACCGTTAAAGAACGAATCACTGGCCTCAGCGGCCGCCCGGGACAATTTCTGCTCCAGCTGGGCATGCAGTTGAATGGAAAATGTGATCACCCGGTCATCACGGCCGAACACGGGCCGGCGCTCGGGGCGGGTCAATTCCCCCAGTTCCACGTCCCCGCTGGCGTGGCATACCCGGGTAACACAGCGCACCACCACGGGCAATTTCAACTGTTCCGACAAGTCAAAGGCTGCCCTGGTCATATCTTTAGCTTCCTGCACCGAGGAAGGTTCCCATATGGGCAGGTGCAGCGCCTTGCAAAGGTTGCGGGAATCCTCCTCCCGCACGCTGGAGTGGGAAGAAGGGTCATCCCCCACCACAATGACCATCCCGCCCCGGGTGCCTGAAAGAGCCAGGGCACTGGCAAAGTCCAGGGCCACATTGAGGCCGTCGGCCTTCATAACCACCAGCGACCTTAAACCTGTGAATGAAGCTGCCGCCGCCCCTTCCATGGCAACTTTCTCATTAACCGACCATTCCACATATAAGTTAAACTCCCCGGCCACTTTGGCCAGGGTGCCCAACACCTCGGCGGTGGGCGAGCCCGGGTAGGATGCAGCGTAAGCCACCCCGGCCTCCAGGGCACCCCGGGCAATGGACTCGTTGCCGGTCAGCGCCACCCGCACACCCGGCTGTTCTTTACATACTCCCATAATGGTCACTGGCTGACACCCCCCCACTGTTCTTCTATTTGCCTGCGATATTCTAACGGCACCACCGGGCAGCCCGGACGGCCTTCTTGATACTCTGCATCAGCCAGCACCCTCATTTTCTTATTTAATGTTGCTCGCCTTAACACAGGCAGCCTTTGGGGTGGATATTCCTTTATCTCGATTACCCCCTTGTCCAGGGCTAGATTCAGTAAATCCCGCCCCCTGTCCGAGCGGACCACCAGCGTATTCCAGGCGCGGTCGTACTCGGTTGCCCCCACCGCGATATCCGCCCATTCGGAGGTGGGGTCCAGGCACAGATTGCATGCTTTGTGTATATAAGGACGTAAATCATCCATCGACCAGCGGTAGCTGCCGGCGCTGGTTTCCACCACCGGGCCGTCCTCGGGGATATCCATTTTAATTACTTTTTCCCCCTGAACCTGCCCGGACAAAAAACTGTAAAAGTCCGGGGTTAGAGAGGCAAAACAAAACAGCCCCAGCACCAGCTCCACTGCACCCGGCACATTAAACTGCGCCCCAGGCAGGTTCCCCTGCTGCATTTTGCGCACCGCCGCCACCTGACAGGGCCGGCCCACCACGCCCAGGCCCGTCAAGCCGTCGCGCAGCGCCCGGTTCAGCTCAGCCAGGGTGGGTACGCCCACATACTTGGAACCGGCACAGGCATAAACCTCGCCCGCCGTGCGGGCCAGCGCCGGGTGGGGGTTGTCCGCCTCTCCACCGGTAAGCACCGCCCCGGAAATCAGTCCCTGCCGCAGGGCCAGGGCCGCCAGCGCCGTGGTCACCCCGCCGTACTGGGCACCAGGTGCTTTATCGCCCGCCGCGCGGGCAAAATAAATGCCCTGCAGCACCCCCAGGGCCTGATCCTCCCTTTCCCGGCCAAATACCGCCCGGTCCATTTCCCCCACGTCCAGCCCGGTTTTGGGGCATACGCTGTAACAGGTGCCCTCCTGCAGGCCGCAGGGATAAATCACCCGCACCCGGTCCCGCCTGGTTTTAATATACGGGCACAAGCCTACACAAAGGCCGCAAGCCGAACATAAACCACCATCTATTATTTCATTTTTCAGCCGTTCCTGACCCGGCACACTAACAACCCCCAATCAGTCAATTGATGTAAACATTATACCATTATGCAACCTGTTTCAGAACCTTATTTTGCCATGCCCGCTTATAAATAAAGAAAGGTAATTCGTAAAGCTTTGGTGCCAGGTGTTAAAAGTTGAAAATCAAAGATTTTCAACTTTTAACACCTGGCACCGGCCCGGCAGTGTTTTTAAAACTCGGCGTTCTTGGGTGTCCTGGGGAAGGATATCACATCCCGGATATTGCTCATACCCGTCAAGTACATAATCAGCCTCTCGAAGCCTAGCCCGTAGCCGGCGTGTGTGGTGCCGCCATATTTTCTAATATCCAGGTACCACCAGTAATCCTCCGGGCTAAGTCCCAGCTCCTTCATCCTTTGCTCCAGGTAATCCAGCCTTTCCTCCCTCTGGCTGCCGCCGATGATTTCACCCACCCCGGGAACCAGCAGGTCCATCGCCGCCACCGTCTTTTGGTCGTTATTCATGCGCATGTAAAAGGCCTTGATTTGTTTGGGGTAATCCGTGACGAAAACCGGCTTTTGAAAATGTTTTTCCGCCAGATAGCGCTCATGTTCGGTTTGCAGGTCATACCCCCACTCCACGGGGTATTCGAACTTTTCCGGGGAGTTCTTGAGAATATCAATGGCCTCCGAATATGTAACATGGCCAAACTCGGACTTTAACACGTTTTCCAGGCGGGCCAGCAGCGACTTGTCAATGAACTTATTAAAGAAGTCCATTTCCTCCGGGGCGTTTTCCATAACATAACCAATCACATATTTCATCATCGACTCAGCCAGATCCATGTCATCCTTTAAATCCGCGAAGGCTATCTCGGGCTCAATCATCCAAAATTCAGCAGCGTGCCTGGGCGTATTGGAATTTTCCGCCCTGAATGTAGGCCCAAAGGTGTACACCTTGCCAAAGGCGTGGCAATATGTCTCCACCTCCAGCTGCCCGCTGACCGTCAAATTGGTTTCCCGGCCAAAAAAATCCCTGGTGAAATCCACTTGACCGGCTTCGTTACGGGGAGTGTTATCGAAGCCCAGAGTGGTGACCCTGAACATTTCCCCGGCTCCTTCGGCATCACTGCCCGTAATTACAGGGGTATGTGCATAAACAAAATCCCGCTCCTGAAAGAATTTGTGAATAGCGTAGGCGGCCAGCGACCTGACCCTGAAGACAGCGGCAAAGGTATTGGTCCTGGGCCGCAGGTGAGCTATGGTGCGCAGAAATTCAAAGGTATGCCTCTTCTTTTGCAGCGGGTAATCCGCAGCGCAGCTGCCCACTATTTCTATGTTCTCAGCCTTTAGCTCAAAGGGCTGCTTCGCCCCGGGCGACTCCACCAGCTCGCCTTCCACGGTTATGGCGGAACCCGTAACCAGCCTGGCTACTTCTTTAAAATTGCTCAGGCTTTCCTCAAACACCACCTGTAAATTGGCGAAAAAAGTGCCGTCATTAAGTTCAATAAAGCCAAAGGCCTTGGACGCCCGCACCGTCCTGACCCAGCCGTTAACTTTTATTCTTTTGCCCAGATATTTTTCGGATTGTTTGTACAGCTTTTTAATCGCTGTTGTTTGCATCTAATTCACCCCTCCGGTAAAGTAGCTATCTATGCGGCAATAATTATAATATTTTAGTATTCCCCCTGTTACCATATTACTACAATATCTATGTACTTTAACCGGTAAATCCAAATAAAAACCGTTAACATAAGAAATTACATTAACGGTTTAAATAACTCCTATCTTTTGTTGTAAACAACACCATATCCGTGCGCATCATCACGTTTGTCCGCTTTTTGTTTGTTACCCATATCGGTTAATCCCTCCGCGAACTCGTAAAAAGGAATAAAGCCGGGTTCCGCGTTGTCCCTGTGAATTGGTACGGTCATATTATTCAAGCCCTTGTCCTTGTTTGTAATTTTTTTCAAGGGGATCACCTCCTGTATTAGCTGTGCCAAAAACTCGGCCGGGCAAACCCCGGTAAGTGTTGGTAAGGAAACAGAAGAACCGTCCCCTTGCTTCCTTACTTGCTCCGGTAAACAATGTGCTCTAAAAACATGACCGTAAAAACCCCAGCCACAAATCCATTGCCGATAATGGGCCTGAGCGAGGCGGGCATTGTATTTAGCACCTCCGCAGGTAAAAAAGCAATTACAACCCCCAGCATGACGGGTAAACCAATAACCAAACCGCTATCAAAATTAAATTCCCTGGAACTAAAAGCCATCATAAGCCCGGCTGCCACTTGTGAGCACATCACATAAAAAAGCACCGTACCAATGATCACAGAGGGTATACTGTCCATAAAGGCAATGGCCACGGGCAAAAAGGACAGCACCAATAAACCCAGGGCAGTGGGTATTAAAGTAAAACGAGAGGCCACCCCCGTTGAAGCTATTACCCCTGGGCTCAATGAAAAATTAACCGGACCGACAACCCCCAAAAAACCCGAAAGCATATTAGCCAGGCCGGTTAAGGTGATCCCCCTGGTTATGCGTTGGGGCATATTGGCGGGTTTTAGTAATTCGCCAACCGATTGTATAGAACCCAGGTCATTAATGGATAAAGCCAGAAAACAAACCAGAAACGAGATCAAAACACCTGGCTCCAGTGACAGCTCAAAGGAGATATCATTAATAAAAGAGGCCAGCCATTTATAATTGCCGGCATCAATGACTACGGACGACGGCGATACCACTGAGTAGGCCAGCGATCCAATAATCATGGCCCAAATTATTAAGGTAGATTTCCACATACCGGTCAAAAACCTGTTGGCTACAAACATCAACAGCACCATGCCAAGGGCAAATAAGATATTAAGTAAAGCAGATACCTTACTGCCGGCAGCAGGTAGTATCATATTCATAATGGTGGGCGTAAGGGTAAAGGCAATTAATAAAAGAATAACTGCTACCACCCGGGTAGTGAATAATATTTTTAGCTGGGCGAAAAGACCGGAAATACTCAATATTGCAAGTATAATACCGCCAATAAAAATTGAAGAATAAACCGTTTGCATACTGCTTCCCTGACCGGCCAGCACACCAATGAGCAGCACCGCGGCAGGGCCCATAATCAGCGGCAGGCGGTGCCCCCATAACAACTGCACCAGCATCACCAGCCCCGTTATGAAAAACAACTTCTGCACGTAGATTATCTGGTCCCCGGTGTTTTCGAAGTGCAGCACCGCCACCACCTGGCCGATAATAATAATGATGGGAATGGTGATTGCCAGCCACTGCAGGCTGAATAGAAGCAATTCCGCATAGGGGGGGACCTCGTCTAAAGCGTATTTTAATTTTAGCTTTTGCAAAATATCACCCGGCTCTCTCTTAAATACAATACTCCCGGCCAAGTTATATATTACAGTTTAGGACTTAAGTTTTCAAAGCATGACTATCAATAAAGCCCGACTCCTTAAATGGTTCGGGCTCTTTAGGGTGGCACCGGACGGGAGACTCCGGAACCAGCATTCACTTATTTAAGCATTATTTCTAACCAATCTTAAGTACTGCTTCCAACCATGTCCTTAAAAAAACCTCAAATAATCCCGCGATGCACTGATGGTAAAAATATGGTTATTATAGCCAGAATAATAATCAGAAGGTAAAAACCTCGCATGGGGACACCTACCGTTTCATGTAAATTTTAAATACTGTCGTGAATGGCATTATGTTTTATTTAATCATTGTAAACTGTAATTATTAAATAAATGTTAGTAAATTATTAATTATTTTTAATATTTGTCAGGTAGTTGCCCCATAGTAAAGCCAAGCGGTTCTGACTACAGCATTATCTACCGTGCCGGGCAAGCGATTTGGGGATCAGCTTAAGAAAAGCATCTCCGTGACCTCCTCCCCTTACTAAAGTGTACTAAAGTAAGGGACATCCAAGTTAACCCAAGATAGTCAACTTAGAGCCGGGAGCTTTTTTCAGCATCCCAGAGATTTCCGTATTGCTACGGCACATACCTTTCGATATGGCCCGGCCACAAGAGGCAATAACTTTTAGGTTTAGCCAACCTTCTTATAGGCCACATACCACTGACCACTTAGGGTACGGCTATATATCTTCTTACGATAGTCCCTGTAGTTCACTTTCGGCCTGTAGAAGCTGGTTAATAAGTTATTCAGCAGATTGATTGCGGCGTTATCGTCCCTACCTAGCACCATAGTGCATTTTGGGCATTTGTAGGTGCGTATCGTGGGCTTGAGTTTCTGCCGGTTGCCGCAATTAGAGCACGTCTGGGTGCTATACCGTTCGTCGGCTTTGTGAGTATACTTACCGCGGCTTTCTGTCTTATAGCCGAGGTAGCCGAGGAACTTCTTATGGGGCCAGTTATTCTGTACGGCACGGTTGATACGTTGGTTGCCTTTACCTTTGGCCGGGTCGCTTGATACCATCCCCAGTTTGTTGGGACTACCAACGGAAATAATATCGTGACGGCTGTTAGCCAATAGTTTTGCTGTGGCGTGCAGGGTACCGTTTATCTGGCCAGCGCGACGCTGATAAAGTGTGCTTAGTGCTTTTTTTAGTCTCCTCCAGCGCCGGGAACCTTTCTTGCACCGGTCGAGTTTGGATTTTACGAGGTCGATTTCTTTGTCGAAGTACCTGGTGCTGCGATTAACAGTAGAGTGTACCTCTATAAGGCACCCGCTGTCGGTGGCCCCGGTCAGGAACGTCTTAACGCCGGGGTCAAAGGCGACAACCTTTAGGGGACGTTCGCTGCCCAGCTTGGCAGGGGTTATTTCATACACCAGGTTGGCATAATATTTGCCCTTCTCGTAGGAGATGGTCAGACTATGGATATTGTCCGGCAGGTTACGGTAGCCTTCGATCTTGATGCGTTCTTTATACTGACGACGCTTTGTTTTGCCTTTGCTGGTTTTATAAGACTCCATGCCGCCGGAAACTACCAAATATTCACCGTCAAGCTCAAAACCGCTTTGAATATAGGGTAGCGTAAAGTATTTAAGTGCACTTTTGAACCAGGGTGGCCTGGCAGTAACCTCATCGCCGTTTAGCCGCTGGTTTTTTAAACGGCCCCAGAATGAACGATAGTCTTTGTTAACTAGCCTCAGGACCTCTTGGGCGACCAGGCTGTAAAGTTGGTTAAAGCAAGGGAACGCTTTTTTTAACTCTACCAGTTGACTGTTCTGGTAAGTATAACTTAGGCTTTGGGTGGTGCCGTGATGCCGGTAAAAGTGCCACCTGCGCTGTTGCAGGGCGATATTATACAGCTCTGTGGCGGCCATACTCATTTGCCAGAGCCACTGTTCCTGTTTTGGGGTCGGTGAAAGGACGACCTTCTCAGTAAGCAGCACCGGCTTCACCGCCTTCCTTTTGGGTTTCGATATAGCGCTGGATAGTCTCTTTGGACATGTCACCGGCGGTACCCACGTAATAGGACGGGTTCCACAGGTGACCGCCCCATAGTTTCTTCTTTAGTTCCGGGCGCTGGGTGAATAGCATCCTGGCACTGGCTCCTTTGAGTATTTTAGCAATTACCGCCGGGGCTATCTTCGGGGGCGCGGATAGGAAAATATGCACATGATCCGGCATCACCTCCATTGTGATTAGCTCATATCCGTGCCCCTCGCAAAGGTCAATGATAACCGCCTTTAGGGTTTCTTCGATGGGCGGTGTTAGCGCTTTTTTGCGATACTTGGTTGACCATACAAAGTGATAGTTGATGTTGTAAACTGCTGTGCCTGTTGACTTCCAAGTTTGGTTTTTCATACCATTATTATATCACAGCAAACCTATGTTTGCGAGGGGAAATTGCCGGGCTTACGCCCGGACGAGGGAGTCCGTGTATCCCCTCAATAATTGAGGGGGATTACAGCCCCCTCGTGCTCCCCCAGGTTTCTAAAACGGTATACCATGCTTTAAATACCGCCACAGCAGTACCAAAGCCACAGTAGAGGCCCGCTTGGCCATCTCGTCCCGTTCGCCGCTCCATAGTACCTTTTTCATCATCAGACGACCATTACAATCCGCCGCTATATATAAATTATATTCCGCCACCGCGGCATCATCCCCTCCGGATCTCTGCACAGCTACGGCGGCCCCAATATCAGTGCCAAACTGTTTTCTGACCATTGAAGCCATGTGCCCGGCCCTTTCCATAGCCCTGGTAGGTATATCGCCCAGCTGCAGGCAGGCTTTTTCCTGCAGCTGCCGGTAATCCCTGGCAACCAGCCCGGCGGTAAAGGTACTTTCCGCACCGGCGGCGGAGGATAATTGATAGGACAGTTGCCCGCCGGTGAAGTTCTCAGCCACCGCAATTGTTTTGCCCTGCTCGCGCAAAACCAGGGTTACCGCCCCGGGCAGGGTTTCGTCGTCAACGCCAAAAATAAAAGCGCCCAGGCGCTCCCTGACCCTGCTTTCCATGGCATCAATCATTTCCTCCGCCATATCCGACTGCCGTGCCTTGGCAGTGAGGCGCAGGTGTATCTCGGAAAATTTGGCTGTGGGTGCTATGGTGGGGTTGGTGCTCTTTAATAAATCGCTCAGCTTTTCATCCAGCAGCGATTCGCCAATACCGCAGAATTTAAGCACCCTGGACTTAATCACCCCCACCTGGCTCGCCAGCCTGCCTATCAAATAAGGAATGACCTGCTCCTTAACCATCATATTAAATTCCGAAGGAGGGCCCGGCACCAGTATATATGTCTTTCCAGCCTGCTCCACTATGATGCCCGGGGCAGTGCCGATTGGATTGTCGATGGCCCGTCCCCCTGCGGGCACCAGCGCCTGCTTGAGATTATTTAACGTAAGGGGTATGCCGCGCCGGTCAAAGAAGCGCCTGACCACCTCCAAAGCCTTCTCATCCTGCACAAGTTCCAACTGCAGCGCCTCGGCCAGCGCCTCGCGGCTGATGTCATCTTCAGTTGGCCCCAGCCCGCCGCCCACGATAATTAAATCTGCCCGCCCGGCCGCCTGCTTAATGGCCGCGGCACAGCGCTGCAGGTTGTCACCCACCGTAACCTGGTAATACAAGTCTATGCCCAGCGTGGACAGTTCCCGTTCGATTACCTGCGCGTTTGTGTTGAGTATCTGACCCAACAGTAATTCCGTACCGGTAAAGATAATTTCACAGATCATATACCTGCCCCCTGTGCAAAATGTGTTATTAGGGCTTAATTATATTACAATCGCCAGGAATATAATAGCTTTTGTTGGGAAGCAAGATGAAGCAACGGGGACGGTTCTCCTGCTTCCTGCCTCTGCTCCCCCCTCTTTCTTCGTACGGCAGAATAATGGGTAAAACAAAAGGAAGCAGGAGAATCACCCCCTGCTTCCCCGATTTTCTAAAATAGCTCTTTAATTGCCTCCATTAAACTAACTTCGTTGGGCATATAGAAATTTTCCAAGGGTTTACTGAAGGGCACTGGTATATCCGGGGCTGTTACCCGTTTTATCGGAGCTTTCAGCATGTCAAAGGCTTTTTCCGCCACCAGTGCGGCGATTTCACCGCCAAAACCGCCGGTTCGGGTAGCCTCGTGCAGCACCACCAAACGGCCGGTTTTCCTGACCGACTCTAAAATAGTGGCCTCATCCAGGGGTACCAGAGTCCGTAAATCAACAATTTCCACGCTGATACCCTGCTGCTCCAGCTGCCCCGCGGCTTTAAAGGCCGCACCCAGCATTTTGGACCAGGTGACCACCGTCACATCCTTGCCGGGTTTTTTAATATCCGCCACGCCAATGGGAATTGTGTAATCTCCCTCAGGCACGGGACCGGGAACAAAGTTTAAAATCATATCTTCAATAAAAATAACCGGGTTTTCGTCACGGATGGCCGATTTCAACAACCCTTTGGCATCAGCCGGTGTACCGGGCATGACCACCTTAAGCCCCGGCGAGTGGGCAACCCAGGCCTCCAGGTTATGGGAATGCTGACACCCGGCCCCAATGCCTGCCCCGGTCTTAATCCGTACCACCAGTGGGAACTTGCTTTTACCGCCGGATAGATAGCGTAGCTTGGCCGCGTGATTGACAATCTGGTCCGCGGCAATGGTAAAGAAAGGATTAAACATAATCTCCACCACCGGCAGCAGTCCCATTACAGACGCGCCTACAGCCAGACCGGCGATAGCCGCCTCCGAAACCGGGGTATCCTTAACCCTGCGGGGCCCGAATTCTTCCAACAGACCGTAGGTGGCCATGCGCGGATCGCTATGAATACTTACCCCAACACCTTCTCCAGCTATAAAAACCCGCTCATCGCGGCTCATCTCTTCGCGTAGGGCCTGGTTGACGGCCTGGCCCAGGGTGAGTTCCTGCATTTTCTCTACCTCCCCCATAATATCATGCATAAACATCTTCTAAAGCTTCAGCCGGATCAGGCCAGGGACTGGCCTCGGCAAACTGCACAGCCCGCTCCACTATCAGCCTTATTTCGTACTCCATGTCCTGGTATTCCTGTTCAGCAAGCGTCCCCGCCTGCATCAAAGAAGCTTTTAATTTTTTAATGGGGCACTGTTCTTTCCAGCGGGCAATTTCATCCTTGGGCTGGTATAGCTGCTCATCGTTGGTGCCGTGACCGCCCCAGCGATAAGTTTTGCACTCAATTAAAACCGGCCCGGCTCCGGCAAGGCAGTCTTCCCTGGCCTTTTGCACAACCTCATAAACTGCCAGGGCATCATTGCCGTCCACCATCTCCCCGCGCATGGCGTAGGCACTCGCCCTGTCTGCAATATCTTTAACTTTAGTGTGCTCCTCCAGGCGCTGGGCACCAGAATAGATATTATTTTCACAAACAAAGATTACCGGCAGGTTCCATAAGGAGGCCATATTCAATGCCTCATGAAAGCTGCCTTCGTCCGAGGCGCCGTTGCCAAAAAAGCAAACCGTGACAAAATCTTTCTGCTGGTACTGCGCGGCAAAGGCTGTGCCCACAGCAATGGGTATCCCCCCGCCCACTACAGTGGTGGTGCACAGAGCATTAACTTCCGGCGCAGCTATGTGCAAGGTACCGCTTTTGCCCTTGTTGTAGCCGGTACGCCGCCCGAATATCTCCGCCATAAGCAAATCCGGCTCCGCGTCTTTGGCCAGCAAATGGCCGTGACTGCGGTGATTGCTGATAATCACATCCTCCGGCGCCAGGGCAGCTCCAACCCCTGCAGCCACCGCCTCTTGCCCCGTGCAAACAATCATCATTCCGCCAAGCTTTTGGGGATCCTTGCTTAAATCAACCAGCTTCTCTTCAAAACGCCTGATTAATAGCATCATCCGCAGGAGTTTCTTTTGTTCATTGTTATCCATAGCGGAACCTCCCTTATCTTTCTTTACATACCCGCACTGTATTTTGTCCAACTGTATTGTCCTAATTTTATACCACTTGGGTCCTTTTGGAAACAAAGATTTGAGAATGTTGAGAAAGTTTTAAACGTGTGGGGCGGGGGAACCGCCCCATGCTTCCCCCTGCTTCATCGGCCTATTCTATTATCTGTGGCTCAGTGCCTATGATTTTGTAATTGTACTCCTGGACGACAGTGCCATCTTCCCTGGTTTTTTTGAAAGTAATCAGGTCGTAACCATCACTTGTTTTACTTTGAAAGGTTTCGTAAATATATCTGACGCCATTTTCAATTTGCTCTCTAGTACCAATCCAGTATGGGCAGCTGTTCAGAAACGAATTATATTTAGTAAACTCTGAGAATAGCTTATTCGAAGCCTCAACGTTTATATCAACCAATTTTTTTTCCACATGACCCGCACTTACCTTTGCCGTTCTGCCAATGCTTGTTAAATACGCTAAAGCTTGTTTTTCCTGCTGCCTGGCCAGGTCTGCATAACCCTCTTGGCTAATCAGCACCTGATCATGCAGTTTGGCGGGAAACATCTTTTTAATGGAATCGGGATAACCGGCCCCGTCCATTGGCTCTTTATATTCAAGTAAAGAGTAGGTACCATTTTCATTTCTTGCAAAAGTCATGACGGTTGGGATTGCCCCACTGCCGCTTATTTTAGTTAAAATACCGTTTTCAAAGCCAAACCATCCCACACTGGCGACGGTATATGCCTTAACTGTGCCATCCCGCTCCTCTGTATCTAAAATGACGTGCCCTTCAGTTATACACTCTCCGTCCAGGTAAACTTTACCTTGATCCTTGATGGCGGCACTGACAGCCTGCTCAATATTTCTTGGTTCCGACGCCAGTGCTGGTACTCCGATCACAATGCCTGGCGTGGGCTGGATTTTGTATATTGAATCATCGCACATGATGGTGACGTACTTTTCATCTATCTTTTTCTCCTGGGGGTCAAAAATTGTTACAGTTACCTTATCCTTATTGCTCTGGCTGTCATTCATTTGCCCATGCTCACTGACCGGTGACCAATATACCGAACTGCCATAAGGTAGATCAATTGTTTTGGTACCTTTGGACAATTGACCCGTGGAAGTTTCCCATGTAAGCAGCACTCCATTATCCGCTGCATAACGGACCTTCCCCACAGGGTTCTGATATTCCACCGCAATGCGTATGCCTGGAGTACTGGACATTGCAAGTGTGTATTGCTCAGGATATACCCACAGCTTAAAGGCAAGATTTTTTAAAAAATCACTGAACACATTGATATCCCTGGAGTATTCCCATAGATCTTGTTGATAGCTTTGCTGAACCTCGGTTCTTGTATATTGATATTTCAACTGTTTGTTTAATCCAGCGGCGTTGCCGGCAGTGTTATCGACGTTGTTAAAGAAAATATGATCGACATTTTTAATCAGCGTAAAAACTATTAACGCGTTATCTCGAAAAACCGTTTCTATTTGATTTGCGTTTATGTCGACTTGATTTGCGTTTATGTCGACGTTACTAAAATCATAATTAACTATCAGACCATATGGTTTATCATCTGTGGCCAGGGATATACCTTTTTTATAATCACCAAGGGGCAGTTTACTCAACAGGTTTCCAATATTACTGGCATCTCCGATATACTGAGACTTATATGCAAATAAATCACTGGGATTATATCCTGAAAGCAAAATATTATTTATATCATGACGGTCATCATCCTTATTGCCGGCACTTATAACATTTGTTAAGAAAATCCCGCCTAATATTAATACACAAAGCGCCCCCACAATGATAATAATGCTTCTTTTGCCTGCCAAAAGTCCTGGCATTTTGCTCATCTTAAGTAAACCTCCCTTATTAGACTTTGTTTTTACCAAACATTCTTTTAATTTATGATAGCATGAAGTGTGGACAGCTTTTTGTCAAGCATAAAAATTCTATCATAGGATGTTACTGTAACAAAAAAGCCCCGGCGATGGGGCATTATCATAAGCTCATAATTAAATTGACCGGCAAGGCCGGGAACGGCTGATGTAAGCAATGGGATTCGCAACAAAGTTCCCAGGCTTTGAATACCCGAGAGAAGCAGGGGAACCATCCCCCTGCTTCCTAGAAGCAGAGAGAAGCAAGTGAACCGTCCCCTTGCTTCCCTTTGCTTCTAAATCTCCCGCCTGTCCACAACCCGCTTGGCTTTACCTTCGCTGCGCGGGATGGTACGCGGTTCCACCAGCTTGATGCGCGCGTTGATACCCAGCACACTGTTAATTCGCGAATAGAGCCTGCGCTCCAAATTTTCCAACAGGCGTACCTTATCGTTAAACATCGTGGACGAAAGCTCCACCCAGATTTCCAGGTCATCAACGTTGCCTTTGCGGTCCACAACCAGCAGGTAATGGGGCTCGGTTTCCCCGAATTCCAATAGCACGCTTTCAATTTGGGATGGGAATACATTGACTCCCCTGATAATCAACATGTCATCACTGCGGCCGGTTACCCGCTGCATACGTACATGGGTGCGCCCGCATGGACAGGGTTCCGGATTAAGAATGGTTATATCCCTGGTTCTGTAGCGTATCACAGGGAAAGCTTCCTTGGTTAATGAAGTAATCACCAGTTCCCCTGGCTGGCCATAGGGAAGCGGTTCCTCCGTCTCAGGGTCAATAACTTCTGCAATGAAGTGATCTTCATGAATATGCATACCATGTTTATCCTGGCACTCCATGGCCACCCCGGGTCCCATCACTTCACTGAGACCGTATATATCCAGCGCGATAATATCCAGCTTTTGCTCCAGCTGCTCCCTCATACGTTCCGACCAAGGCTCAGCCCCAAAAATCCCCGCTCTTAAAGGTATTTTGGAGAAGTCCATCCCCTGGTTGGCGCCTTCTTCGGCAAGGTACAAAGCATAAGAAGGTGTGCAGGCTAACATCGTGGTGCCAAAGTCCTGCATTAACATGAGCTGCCTGCTGGTGTTACCGCCTGAAGCCGGTACCACCGTAGCCCCCAACCGCTCGACGCCGTAATGGGCGCCCAGCCCGCCGGTAAATAGGCCGTAGCCATAGCCAACCTGCACCACATCATTTTTGGTACCCCCGGCCATCACCAGCGCCCTGGCCATCAGATTCGACCAGGTATTAATATCATTTTGAGTGTAGCCCACTACAATTGGTTTGCCTGTCGTACCCGATGACGCGTGCAGCCGCACCACTTGATCCTGGGGTACGGCAAAAAGACCAAAGGGGTAGTTATCCCTTAAATCATACTTTATGGTAAAAGGCAGTTTGCGCAAATCATCCAGGGACCGAATATCCCCGGGAGTTACGCCCTTTTCCTTAAAGGTCTTTTGGTAAAAAGGCACACTATTGTAAGTTCTCTCCACGGAAGCCTTTAGTCTTTTGAGCTGCAGATCGGCCAATTCATCGCGGGACATGGTTTCGTATTCAGGATTCCAGTACATGATTTTCGTTCTCCTTTTTGTTATTCCTCAGCTAATTGGTGTACAAAATAAAAAAACTTTTCTCCCTCTTAAGGGACGAAAAGTAGTTCGCGGTACCACCCTTGTTGGTCTAAAAAGACCCACTTATTAGCAGAGTACAGGAAATCTTCCTTATACCCCCTTCCTTTTAACGGTGGAAGTTTCCGTCCGGGCCTACTTACCATTGTTTCAGCCCGGCAGTTCGGGGGAGAACTTCAACGCATCATACTTTAGAAGCGCTTGCAGTCCATGACGCTTCCTCCCTATAAAGCTGTGTTACGCCTACTTTTCCCCTTCATTACCTTTTCCGACATCACTTATCAAGTATTTTACCACATTCCCGCCAAAGGTCAATATTTTTATTTTCAGTGGAAGCTTGGGGGAAGCAGGTCAGCCAAATTTTCAACCAACGGTGCTCCTGACGGTAAAGCACCTTTTACAGCCCGCTCCCAGGGCATGCCCAGCACGGGTTCCAATATTGCTATGGCACCCCGATCGTCCCGGGTGCGGATCAGCCGGCCGCATCCCTGTTTTAATCTCAGGGCCATTTCAGGATAATCCACCATAGTCACCGGATCAAGCCCCTGCTCTTGTACCTCGCGCCTGCGGGCTTCGATCAGCGGGTCCCGGGGCGGAAAAGGCAGCTGCCAGATCACCAGCAGAGACAGCGCCTCACCTGGTACGTCTATTCCCTCCCAGAACCCGGAGCCAACCAGCACCGAGGAGGTATCTTCCCTAAATTTGCGCATCAAATAACCACGCTCGGCGCTGTCCTCCCAAAGAAATTGAAAGGGAAAACTGTACCCATGAAAGGCCATTCTAATTTTGCGAACCTCCGACGGAGCATTGGTCAACACCAGCGCCCGGCCTTCCCAGAGCCGCAGCAAATATTCCAAGCGTTTCAAAGCCAGAGAAAACCAGTTTACCTGGTGGTACTCGGAATTGCCATGAGCCGGAACAAGGTCTTTTTCATGATTCTCGGATTTGCCTGGAGCCGAAGCACGGTTTTCCTCGTGATTCTCGGATTTGCCTGGGGCCGGAACACGGTTTTCTTCGCAGCACACCGGGTAGCCTTGAGCCAGGTATACCAGAACCTGCTTATCATATTCAAAGGAACTGTCCACGGTTGAGCTGGACACTCCGGGCAAGCCAATGATGCGGGCAAAGTAGCTGAAATCCCCAGCGTTGCTCAGGGTCGCCGAGGAAAACACCACGGGCAATCCCTTGTCCAGGAGATGTTTTTTTAATAACCCGCTGAGATCACGGGGCACCACCCAAAAGCTGCCGTCCCCCCGGTCCACCCAGGCTATGGTATCCTGGCCCCGGTTTCGGCCAAGCCGGCGCAGAGCTGCAACCGCCCGTTCAACCCTGCCCTCATAGGCCTGCAGCCGGGTATCGGAAAGAGATTGGATGTGCAGCTCCTGCTCGTTCTGCAGTTGCAGGTGCAAAGTGTCCAGGGCACGCCGCATGGTGTAGGCTGCTTGAAGCAGTTCATCATTTACCTGAACGGCCAGCCGGTCACTCCGCTCATCCTGGATGGTCATGCTGTGCAATAATTCAAAAAACCGGTCAGTGGCCGCCTCCAGGGCCACTGCGGCTGAGAGCAGGGATGTCCTGGCCCCCTGTATCCGTTCGAAGGATAAGATCATGCTGTTAATATCCGCCTGGACAATCTGCCGGCCTGCCCTCATGGCCGCGGGCAGCATTATTTTATGGCCCTCGTCGAAAATGACCGCCGAATAAGCAGGTAAAAGGGGCAGCTTTCCGTCGGCAATTCTTTCTTCCCTCGTCCATAAATCTTCAAAGAAAATGTCATGATCACAGACAATCAAATCCCGGGCTGCCCGGTAATGCTCCCTGGCCTTAATGGGCCTGCAAAATCCCCGGGTTGAGCATGTCTCGCAGGGCATAGTCTCATCCCAGGCTACCTGAGCCCACACCCGGTCAGGCACCCGGGGCATCTCGGAACGTTCGCCCCGGACGGTCTCCCCGGCCCAGCCGAGCACCTGGCTCAGGGCTTTATCCGGCTGACCGAAAAATGGATTATTAAGCCGGTCAACCTTTGCATCGCAAATATACTGCCGCGAATCCTTGGCCATACGGGCGTCGCTAGCCAGTCCCAGCAATTCCGATAATTTTTCTATATCTCCTCCTGGCCCGGCCAGCTGCTCTTGAAGGGCCGTTGAAGCACAGGCGATTACGACAGGCTTACCTTTATACCTGGCATAGGGAACCGCAGTAAGCAGATAAGCAAAGGTCTTACCGGTGCCCAGTCCAGCTTCCGCCAAATGCACCTTTCCCTTGCACATGGCACCAGCCAGTCGAAAGGCTGTAAAGATTTGTTCCTCACGTATTTCATAACCGTGCTCCGGCAGCACGTCATAAAAAACCTGCCCAATCCACTGGGCAAGGCCGGCCGAAAATTCCGCTTCGCCACGGTACGCAAAGGGTACACGTGTTCTTACCTGGGGGGCTATACCGATCACCGCTTTCGATTAATATGATATCCAGTACATCAGGTAAGATAGGAACGTCTTGGTTTTACCAGGGTATCTTTCCCGCTGGCGACCTCCATCATCAACAAAAAGATTTCTTACCTTATATTATTTACATTAACTCCCAAACTAAACTTTTTAATTGGCATATCTTTTGTGACAACCACCATGCCTCTTATATTGTGAACTACCCCTCCCTTCGCTCCGCTCAGGAAGGGGCTTCCATGAGCAAAACAAAGTTACGGAGTTTCCTGGTTCATAGTAGGTCCTTACTGCAACCTAGCTCCCCAGGCATGTGACCGCCGTCCCAGCGGCACAGTTTTTTGAACTATGATGCTTTAGACTTATGTAGAATATTTATTGCTGCATTGGAACTTATATTAACAACCACTGACATGGGGAAAGCAAGGGAATCGCGACTATACTTGCCCCTTGCTTTCAAGATCTTCCCGACTATAATTGAAAAAATCTTTCTTCATAAGTGTTGCGAAATCAGAGGTTAGTAAACACTGAAACTTCATCAGCAATGGCGGCATAGGCCGGCCTGTTGATTCCTTCAGCCATTCTTTTTACCTTAACCAAAGCATTAATGTATGCTCTGGCGCTGGCCTCGATAACATCAGTGCTGATACCCCTGCCCACTACCAGTACTCCATCGGCACAGCGCACCTTTACCGTGGCCTCGCCCAGGGCCTCCTTGCCCCGGCTGACGGACTGTAAAGTATAATCTTCCAGAGTCACGGGCTCACCCACCAGACGGTCAATGGCTCTGATAACAGCGTCCACCGGTCCGTTGCCGCAGGCGGCATCCGTGGTCATATTACCGTCCAGTTCAAGGGTAACTGTGGCGGTCGCCCTGGAAGCCCCGGCAGTGGTTACAGAAATATTATTTATATTAATATTGCTGCCTTCCGAAACGCTATCCCCCATAAGAGCGTGTAAATCCTGGTCGAAAACTTCCCCCTTTTGATCGGCCAGTTGCAAAAAGCTTTGATACAGGGTCTCCAGGTTTTCCTGTTCCGGATAATAGCCCAATTCCTCCAACCTGTGTCTGAAGGCATGCCTGCCTGACCTGGCGCTTAAAACAATCCTGTTCTTGGGCACCCCCACCACTTCCGGGTTGATTATTTCATAAGTAGTCCTCTCTTTTAATACACCGTCCTGGTGAATGCCGGAGGCATGCATAAAGGCATTGCCCCCCACTATGGCCTTATGGGCGGGCACCGGCACGCCGGTAATCCTGGACACCAGCCTGCTGGTGGCGGAAATTTCCCGGGTGTTCACCCCGGTTTCGATCCCGTAGCGGCTACGCTGGGTATAAATGGCCATGACTACTTCCTCCAGTGAGGTATTGCCGGCCCGCTCCCCTATGCCGTTGATTGTGCCCTCCACCTGGCCTGCCCCGGCCATGATCCCCGCCACAGAGTTGGCGGTAGCCATTCCCAGGTCGTTGTGACAGTGTATGCTCACCACGGCCTTATCGATATTACTGACATGGTTTTTGACATATTTGACCATTTCAGCGTATTCCCAGGGGGTGGCATAACCGACTGTGTCCGGTATATTGACCACTGTGGCCCCGGCTGCTATAACCTGCTCCAAAACCCGGGCCAGGAAGGGGAGTTCACTGCGAAAAGCATCCTCGGCGTAAAATTCAACGTCACTCACGTATTTTTTGGCATGCTTTACCGCCGCCACCGCAGCTTCCACCACCTGGTCGGGGGAAAGCTTCAGCTTTTGCTCCATATGCACCGGGGATACCGCTATACCGGTGTGAATCCTCGGGTACTCGGCCTCCCGCAGCGACTCGGCGCAGCAGTCTATATCATACTCCACCGCCCGGGAAAGGCCGCATACTATCACACCTTTCAGTTCCCGGGCCAGCGTGCGCACCGATTCCAAATCTCCCGGCGATGAAGCCGGAAAACCAGCCTCGATGACATCCACGCCAAGTTTGACCAGCTGATTTGCTATTTCAATTTTCTCATGAACATTTAGTGTTATGCCAAGTGACTGTTCTCCATCCCTGAGGGTAGTATCGAATACATAGAGCCTGCGCATTTATAATCTCCTCCTAGATTTAATTGGTTTAGTTGGTTTAATTGGTTTAGCTGACATTGTTCGCTACCGCTGGTAAGATCACCAAGGTCAGGTTCCATCGCACCACCACCCCCTTGTAAAAAATTAAAAACCCCTCGCCTCAACATATGAGACGAAGGGTTTGCCTCCGTGGTACCACTCAAATTAACGGCACTAAGCCGCTCTCTCTTAAAGGATACGGGATTGATAAAATCCGATACCCCCTTCCTTTTAACGGCGGAAGACCCCGTCCGGACCTACTATCCCCAAGGATTTCGACCGGCAACTCAAGGGAGAGTTCGGCGATGTGCCACTGACCGCCTCGCACCAACCGGCGGCTCTCTGAACCGGCAAAAACCACTTACTATTCCCTGTCATTGTCATTTTGAAATATAATTGTTGATTTTACCAGCTCTATACGTGGATGTCAATAGGTAAATTTGAAAAGAGCAACCTTCCACTACACTTACTGGGCATGATGCTTTTCCATATGAGGGACCAGGGAGTGGGGTTTTTCCAGGCCATGTTTGTTCATGAGCGCGGCATCGCTCATTATATCGCTGGGGTTGCCATCGGCAATCACAGCACCGTTATCCAAAAGAATTACCCGGCTACATACTTCCAACACAAACTCCAGGTCATGGGAAGCAATCAACATGGCATCCTGGGCGGAAACGTTGAGAATATTTATTAACCTGCGCCGGTAGCGAAGGTCCAGGTTGGAAGTGGGCTCATCATAGATGACCAGCTTGGGGCGCATGGCCAGCACCCCGGCCAGAGCCACCAATCGCTTTTCGCCGCCCGACAACTGGTGGGGGGGGCGCTCTGCCAGCTCCTCAATGCCGATGGCGGTAAAGGCCTCCTGTACCCTGGCCTCAACCTCCCTTTTATCAAGCCCCATGTTGGTTGGGCCAAAGGCAACGTCATCTTTTACCGAGGGGCAAAACAACTGGTCGTCCTGGTTTTGAAACATCATCCCCAATTCAGGGCGAAATTCCCCCGTTTTTACAGGCTTGTCATACAAAAGAACCCGGCCTGACGAAGGTTTGATCACTCCACAGTTAAGCATGAAAAAGGTAGTTTTCCCCGCCCCGTTGGGACCGATAATACCTACCCTTTCCCCCTGCCATATTTTCAAGTTGATTTTTTCCAGCACCGGCGGCCGGCCCGGATAATAAAAAGACAACTCGGAGATATCAAGCACCGGCACCGTGGACCCGTGACTGGAGGTTTTAGGGTTTAAGTTATGGTGGCTCATCGATTGATTATACCCCCGTTTGAGAATGCAATAGTAATTCCGCTGTTACAAAAACCACAGCTATCATTATAACAGCTACCAGGCCGGCGTAGCCGCGGGAATAGTTGGGTTGGAAATTTTCTTCAAAGGAGGCCGGCTGGCCGTAACCGCGCAATATCATAGCCTTATAAACCCGGTCCGACTGCTCATAGCTGCGCACTAAAATAGTCCCGGCCAGTGCCGCAAGGGTGGCCATTTTGCGCGGGCTGCTGCGAAAGCCCCGCAGTTTCATGGAGGTTTGCATGGTTTTCAAATCCTTGCCGATCTCAAAAAGATAGCGGTAGGCAAAGAGTGTCATATCCGCCAGTATGAAGGGCAGGCCCAGTGAACGCATGGCCTTGACAGTGGTAAGGAATGGCGTGGTGCCAAAGATTACAAAGCTAACTGTCAAAATGCAAATGAATTTGCTGGCTATTAGAAGAAAATCCAGGCATCCTTCCTGCCTGACCGCCAGGGGTCCCAGCTGCCAGAGTATGGTTTGACCGGACATAAAAGGAAGCATCAGACCCATCATAATTATAAAAAAGCCCGGTATACGCATCCTATCCGACAAAAATGACAAAGGCAGCCCGGTAAAGGCGTACAGCATGATACTAATGGCAAACATTATGGGGACCAGGCGCAGGTCCTGTACAAAGGAAAAGGAAAAAATAAGCACCATCAAGGCAATTATTTTGCACCGCGGATCCCAGCGATGTACCGGTGTGTCCATATAAGCATACTGGTCAAGCTGCAAATTCATTTATCAGCCCTCCAAAACATCGGGTTTTACTTTTTGCAAAAACAAAACCAACATGGCGGTAAAAATTCCCTCGATAATCGCCAGGGGAACATGCGCCAGGGTCAGCGCATAAATGCTGGCCCGCTCCGCCTGCACATCCAGGTGAGCCGGTATAGTGCTGAATAGAATTGTAAATACGGCAACCGTCGCCAGGGCAATGCCCCCGGCCCCGGCTATAAACCCGCATACCGCAAGCACCGTGCGGTTGCCCGCACCGATAACTTTGCGCAATTGGAAGATTTGGTGGGCCAGTAAAGCCGTCACCCCCATTACCGTGGCGTTTACACCAAGCGTTGTCAGACCGCCGTGCTGGAACAGTACCGCCTGAAAGAAAAGCCCGATCAGTATCGCCGGCATGGCAAAGTAACCAAGCACCGCGCCCAAGAGGCCGTTAAGCACCAGATGAACACTGGCCGGAGGGATGGGTATATGAATCCATGATGCCACCAAAAAAGCCGCGGTTAACAGAGAAGCTTTGGGAATGCCCTCACGCGGGTTGCCCTGACGGCTAATTTTCCGCAGCGCATACCAGGTAGCGGCCCCGGCGGTGGCATAACCGCCCAGGCACACAGTGGCAGGCAAAATACCATCGGGTATATGCATTAATTTTTCCTCCTCGCAAAGTATAACGCGGTACCCACCAGTCCCCAGATTACACAGGCGGACATGAGCACTATCTGCATGGTGGTGTAACCTGTGCCCGCAGCAGCCACATCGCTGTCAACGCCAACGGGAACAGGCACCATACCGCCATGCCCGGCAAGGCGAACCTGCACGTCCCAGGTGCCGGGTTTTGCTGGGTCGGGGGTGAATATGTAACGCCCATTTTCATCTGCCTTACCGGTAGTCCAGGGCTTGGCGGGGTTATCAGGAGCATACACAGTAACCTGACCCTCGCTTACCGGCTGACCGGTATCGTATTTGGCCTCTATCTCCACAGCTGTTTTGGTTTGATAGTTAATGTCGACGCCGTGGGCAAAAGCCGCGGCAGGCCAAACCAGCAAAGACACAGCGAGAATGGAAACAAACAATTTTATCCTGTTTATCATAGTAATGCTCCTCGTTATAACGGATTTTAGGTAACAACCCTCACCGGTGGCCTTTGAATAACTAGCAAGTATACCTATTCCCACCGGTTACGGCGGACCGGATACGGCGGGAATAGGTAGCAGTAATGATTAAAACTTCTCTACATGGCAGTGGCCTTCACCCACATGGCCCAGCGTGGGCAGCATGTCCTGCAATTTTTCAAGGTCTGCAGGTGCAAGCATGCTTTCCAGGGCAGCCATATCTACATCAACCCGGCCCTCTTGGGCTAAAGAAGCAAATGGCTCAAAGCCCGGCGCTCCTGTATTCAACTCGTCCTCCAACGGTGTATCGGCATCACCGAAGATATGGTCAAAGTGGAAGGTCATCTCCACATCCGCTGTGCCACCCTCTTGCAATACGCCTTTACGCTCGTCCCCAACATAGTCGCCACCCGTATAATGATACTCTTGCTCGTCTTTAATAGTAAAACTAACAGTTTGTCCTTCTTTTTCCGCAGTGCCCGTTACTACCAGGCTGTAACCCTTGGCGGGACCTTCAGCCGCCCTGGTCATTTTCCACGATACAGCATTATAATGCCCTGCCACAGCGTCCCCGGCTTTGCCCACCAGGATGGGAGCTGCGTTTTCATCGCCCTGGGCTAGGTCCACGGTATGTATTCCCGGCAATGAGACTTTGTTTTGCGCAATCACTTCACCGCCCACATGCGCGTCATAGGGAGGTTCAGATTGATAAGCGGTAACGTCGGAGAGATTAACGTAAACATGGTCAAAGTTAATGGCCCATCCATCCTTGGATACAAAACCTTGCCGTACAAAATCTTCACCATTAGCTGTAAACTGCAGCGTTCCGGTTTTTTGCTCACCCTGCTGCGCCTGTTGGCCCGTTTCATCTGTAGCGCTGGAACCACAGCCGGAAATGGCAAACACTAAAAACATTAACAAAGTCGCAACAGCTAAACTAACAATTTTCTTCATTTTTTCCTCCTTAAAAGCAAAAAAGATCAAGCCCTCTTCCCCCAGGGCTAGATCTTCTTGATCTAATTATTGGATAATGCAATTGCTGTGACCGGTCAACCGTATATAAATCTTCAAAAGGCTTCATGCCTCTTAGTTATTTAATTAATTCTACTACTTTTTTGGCGAAAAATAAATAACTTTTTTGACGAAAGCATGGAACGGTTCTCCCGCTTGCAAAAGAACCGTCCCCTTGCTTCACCCTTGCTTCAATAAAGGACGTAAATTAAGGTTGCCAGCAATATACGGTAAATGGCAAAGGGAACTAACTTAATCCGGTTAATTAATTTCAAAAAGAACCGTATAGAAAGCAGTGCAAATAAGAAGGCGCTAATAAAACCAAGAATAAAAAACGGCAGAGCATCTATGGTAAAATATTGCCAGTTCTTAATAAGGGATAATCCACTTGCCCCCAGCATCACAGGCACGGCCATAATAAATGTAAAATCAGCTGCAGCGCGGTGATTCATGCCAAGCAAGACCCCACCGGAAATGGTAGACCCGGAGCGGGAAAAACCCGGCCATAATCCAATACACTGAAACAGTCCCATTCCCAAGGCTTGTTTATATGTTATCTGATCCACCGTTTCAATTTTCGATGCTTTGGGACGATACCAATCCGCTATAAGCATGAGTATTGCTCCCAGTACAAGGCCAATAATAACTGTTTGGATAGAAAATAAGTATTTATCAATATAATCCTCAAACAAGAATCCCAGCAAAGCAGCTGGGATTAAACCTACAAAAACATGTTTTAAGCTTAACTTTTTAGTATGCAATTGATCATCAGAAACACCCTTTCTAAGACCCAACAAGTCCATAAATCGGGCCTTAAACACAACAACCACAGCTAAAATAGAACCAAGTTGGATAACTACTTTAAAGGTATTGGCGGTTGATGCTGAAAACAATTCCTTTGAATGGAGTAAAATATCATCCACAATTATCATGTGGCCGGTGGACGAAATTGGGGCGAACTCCGTAAGACCTTCAACCATACCTAGAACCAGTGCAACAAACATAACCCATATATCCATTTGGCACCTTCCTAATTGACTTTGTTTTTTTTATACCTATGTATCCAATGATAGGGCCAATTGCATAATTTGTACTCCGTAATCCCAATGCCTTCCCAGGTATTCCCTATTGCTTCTCCCACAGGGGCATTTCTACGGTCACTTTGAATAGATCGCCGTCAATTTCTATTTTAAACCTGCCCCCCTGTATATTGGTCAAGCTTTGGGCAATGGAGAGGCCCAGGCCTGATCCCTCCGTTGTCCTTGATACGTCCCCCCGGACAAAACGTTCAGTCAGTTGTTCAGGCGGGATATCGAGGGGGTTAGCGGATATGTTTTTTACTATTAATACGCCATAGGGATGACTTTCAGCAACATTAATATATACTCTGGTATGGGGTAGTGAGTACTTCACTACATTGGATAAAAGGTTCTCAACTATACGCCACATATGTTTCCCGTCTGCTGATATTAATGTTTTATCTGCTGAAATATGAACATCCAGTTCCGCCTTTTTTATTTTCTCCTCATACTCACCGCACGCCTGCATAACCAGCTCATGCAAGTCAACTTTTTCCGCGCTTACTGCAAGATTCCCGCTGGAAGCCTTGCTTGCTTCAATTAAATCCTCAATCAGCTGTTTTAATCTGGCAGACTTTTCTTCCAGAATACAGAGATATTGATTGGCCTTTTCGTTGTCTAAATCCTCCTGCTTAAGCAAGTCAACATAGTTGATGACCGAGGTTAGCGGCGTTTTTAAATCATGGGACACATTGGCAATAAGGTCGGTTTTCATCCGTTCCCCCTTAACGGCCTCGGCAACAGCTGTTTTCAATCCCCCCTGAATGCTTTGGATGTCTTTTGTAAAATCAGCAAAGGCAACAGATATTTTAGAGTTATCCAACGCATAGTCTAAATTGCCCGCTGATATTTCTTTGACAGCCTCCATGATCTGCGACAGGGACAAAAGTGCCTTGGCTGCAAAATAAATAGCGGCAACGTTAAAGGGGATTATTAAAAAGAGAAAAATAAAAAATCCCCCATCACCAGAAGCGGCAGTTATCGCAAATAAAATGCCGTTTACCAACCCATAACCCAAAAGCAGCAGCAATGCCCAGGATTTAAAAGTTTTTCCATTAAAGCATAAGTCCAAGATTTTATAAATCAATGTGTTTCTGAAAAGTTGCCCGCATTTTATCTGCCTGATCATGGACAGGACATAGGATAAACCTATCAATACATCTATACCAAAAATCAGTGCCATAACAATTAATTCTACGGGAAATAAATATGAAATCTGCGCTACGATGGCTATTGAAATTAACGCGGCAAAAAACACCACCATAGTATACACATCGGTATACAACCTGTCAATAAATGAAAGGTTTATTTCTCCCCCCGGCTCGCGACGTCCCGTGACCATAACCAGATAAATAAAGGCTAAGATTGTTAAGATTATTGATGCTATCAATAAAATGGTTACATTATTTGATAATGCCTTAATTTCAGAATAACTCATGAAATCATCATAAAACACATCGCCCGGCTTTAACGGTTCAATAACTGCAGCATAAACCTCATACTGTGTACCCTCCAACATTTGCATTATATCAGTGCTAATTAAAAAATTTGATTCAAATGTCCCCTGGTTATAATATACATCGGAAGGTTGTTTTTGTATTAAAGCCAGCGCGTCCCCGGACTTAATATTGGTGACTGCTTCTCCCGTACTGGTATTTTTTAAATAGTACGCGAAATTAACTGATTCGGTAAGTTTCTTTTTAATAAAGTAATAACGCTGCAAATTTTTATTAATAATCTCCTTTTCATCGCCCGAAGATTTTATATTTGCTTCACTTTTCAGTTTAACATTATATTCTACGGCATCACTAACCAGCGTGCTAAATTCATTCTTAAACTGATGGGTATCGTAATAACTTTTACTATTTACAGTGTTATGATTATACAACAAAAACAAAGCGCTTCCCACGGCGCTCATTACGCAAAGCCATACAATAATGAAAGCAGCAACCTTTGCCCAAAAAGAATACTTAATACTTTTCAATTTTATATCCAATTCCCCATACCACCTTTAAATATTTCGGTTCCTTCGGATTAATTTCAGTTTTTTCTCTAATGCGCCTTATATGTACCGGAACAGTGTTCTCCGCAGAATATGAAGGCTCATTCCAAACATGTTCATATATTTGTTCTGTTGAAAATACACGGCCCATATTTCTCATCAGGAACAGCATAATACCGAACTCAGTGGCGGTCAGTTTGATGTCCTCCCCATCTACGCGCAATTCCCTGGCTTCCGGGTCAAGTTCTAAACTGCCGGTTTTTAAAATACTGCTATTGGTTGCTAAGCTGCCCAGCGCAGTATAGCGGCGCATTTGGGACTTGACTCTGGCCATCAGTTCCAGCGGGTTAAAGGGTTTGGTCACATAATCATCCGCGCCGAAGTTCAGCCCGGTAATTTTATCCGTATCCTCTGACTTGGCAGACAATATTATAATGGGAACGTTTAACTCTTCACGAATCTTTATAGTTGTTAAAAGGCCATCCAGTTCCGGCATCATGATATCCAGCAGAACCAGATGAATTTTTTGTTCAGACAGTGCCTTTAAAGCTTGAATTCCGGTATATGCCTTTACTACCCCGTAATCTTCCTGCTTCAGGTATATTTCTAAGGCATCAACTATGGCGGTATCGTCATCACAAACTAAGACATTAAGTTTTTCCACTTATATCACCCCACTATATTGTTTTATTCTATTACATAAAATCACCTGCCTTTAGAATAATTTTGGCAGGTTATCTTTACAAAACACTCGATAAAAATCTTAAGACTTTCTTAAGATTTGGGGCGCAGGGTGGTGGGGAAGCAGAGGGACGGTTCTCCTGCTTCCTTTTTCCCCACTCCCCCTTGCTTCCTGCATTTGAGCCGGAATTGTCAGAGGCTATGTGATATACTTAGCTTATAAACCAATTCATACCAATCGGGGTGTTATTATGAGTCGTGATGTTATCATTGAGGTTGTAGTCACTGAGCCGCTGGGCACCAGCTGCCGCAAGCTTATTTATAATGCCGGACTGGCAGCCGAAAAACTGGGTCTGGGAATGAAAATAACCAGTAGTGATAGTCTCGGGGATATCGCCTGGCAGAAAGAAGAGTTAGGCGAACAAATTGTCCCGCCCTTTATATTAATTGGTGAGCTGGTGCTGGGCAAAGATTTCGACCTGGAAAAACTGGAGCAGTTGATCAAAGACCAAAGAGAAGCTAAATCAACATGAGAAAAAAAAAATTAATCTGGAATAGAAAAGTAAAACGACTAGAAGAGTAATACCGAGTGGAAGAGTAATGCTAAGTAGAACAGTAAACCCGGTTATGCTAATGAAAACTAATCAAAGCTAATAGGAGGAAACAAGACATATCAAGGGAGGTTTCTCATGCAAGCGCGGATAGATTGCTTTTACTGCTATTTTAAACAAATTGCCAACTGTATGGACATCGCAGGGATAGAAGAGGATAGGCAGTACCAAATTTTTTTCGACCTTATGGATGACATAAAAAAAATGGACCGTTACAGGACGCCCGCAGAAAACACAACAGAAATGTTAATGAAGTTATACCGGAAAATCGATAATAACGACCCGTTTAAAGAAAGTAAGGAAAAATCCAACACCCTTGCCCTGGAACTTTATCCGGCATTAAAGGACCACCTGCAAAAATCCACCGATAAGCTTTATGACGCTTTAAAAATATCCGTTGCCGGCAACATCATCGACCTGGGCATTCAGAAAGATTATGACCTTGACGCCAGCCTGCAATACAGTTTAAAAGAAGGTTTCTCTAAAAACGATTACCCGAGATTTGTGGAAAAACTGGCTGCCTCGGACAGCGTGATCATTATCGGGGACAATGCCGGGGAAATTGTTTTCGACAGGCTGCTCGTGGAAGAATTAATCCGCCTGGGTAAAAAGATTACATATCTTGTAAAGGATAGCCCAGTATTAAATGACGCCACTATGGATGATGCCCGGCAGGCCGGTATGGACAAAATCGCCACGGTTACCACCACGGGTTCACACTACCTCGGAGCGCCCCTGACCAAAATCTCCGACGAGGTAAGCAAGCTTTTGGAAAAATCGAGCCTGGTAATATCCAAGGGGCAAGCTAACTTCGAGACCTTGGAGCATGAAGAACTGGCCAAAGACAGAATCTTCTTCCTGTTGAAGATCAAATGTGCATGCATTGGCCAAGCAGCCGGGGCAAACTTGGGGGACATTGTGTTTTTCACCAGGTAAAAAGCCGGGAAGCGAGGGCGTATGCCTGGAGGGTGGGAAACAAGAGCGGGAGGCAGCAGCACGGGAAGCAGGGGAACGGTTCCCTTCCCGATCCCGCTGCCGCCCATCCCGCTCCCCCGTTTCCTAGCGTACGTTTATTTTGGTCATCATACCTCCCGGGAACTGGTCGTTGTTTACCAGGTGCTGGTATTCTCTGTCGTACAGGTAGTATTCGCCCGGGGTGGCAGGGGTTAAGATGATATCGATTCTCTGTCCGGAGCCCAGGGTTGTTCCGGTTTTTTCATAGGTGGCGTCCAACGATTGCGTTTTTAACGGCATGCCGTCCTCAGCCACTATCCGCCCCACCAGGTCGCCCAGGTAAAAGGTATGGTTTTGGAAGCCGGCGTTGACGATCCTTAATAATACTCTCTGCCCCACCCGGCAATTTATCGCCGCATCGTAAGGTTGGCTGGATATCTGTTCCTCATTGATTGTATCCGGGAAACTGCGACCGTTGACAACCCAAAAATCCGGTTTAAAATCAAGCATGTCATAGTAAACATTGGGGACTACATTATTATGCATAACAGTATCAATCTCACCTAAAACCAATACTTTCTCCACGTCATAGCCGGAATTGGTATCAGCGCCGTAAGCTGTCTTATAGTTTGGATGCCCCGGAATATTATAGCCCACCGGCCTTACTACAATAATGCCGTAGAGCCCCATCTGGACTTGTTTTTCCGGATTGGTACCGCTTTCATACAGGTAAATGCCCGGTCTTGAAGCTATAAAACTATATTCAACTAAAATGTCTCTATTTTCGTCCAAATAATTAGTTAGGGAGATCATTTTTCCCGCTGCATATTGAGGTTTTACAGGTTCATAGATAAACGGGCCCCAGGGAATTTTTCTTACCAGCACATTTTCCTGTCCCGGAAAAGTTATCGAAATCGGCTCCACTATGGGTTCTAGATAATTACGCATTAACCAAATTAATATTTGATCCCCCGCGGTTGCCTCAATTAGAGGCCCCGGGTACTGCGGTTTATCGGCCAGGGCCTCGGTAAAGCCCCAAAAAGGGATAGCATTCGCACCGGGAAAAGATAAAAATCCGGCTGCCGCTTGAAATATCCTGGCTACTATAGCCATGCTTACTTCACTCCTTTCAAAAAAATTTACCCAATTACCCCAATATCAGGGGCAAGTGACGGATATATTGCCACCATAGTCATCATTCCGCCGGGAAACTCACCCCAGTTGGTAATCTGTAATTCTTCGTGGGAGTGCAGCATAAAGTAATATTCACCCATCTCATTATAAGAAACCACCCCTACCGGTATATCTCCCTTGACCCCCAGATAAGGACTTCCGCTCCACATCGTCCACCCGGCATCCCCGACTCCCATATTCCGTAAATTAGGAAGCACAGTGGGAATGGGATTGCCGGGGGTGTAACCTAAGCCATCCCATTGGTATATTTGGTCGTAGGTCTGACCGACTCCCACCAAAACGGTAAACCTTTTATAGGAAAGATCGGCATTGCCGTTTCTCAGCAGCCGCCCATCCACCGCCACCACCCTGGTATGGGCGCCGTGCGGATGCAGGGGGTGGTTATCAATCCCGGCTCCAATGTATCGCAGCAGTATTTTTTCACCGGGCAGCCCCATAATCATGGCACCGTATGGCTGATGAGGCAAATAATCAACATGATCCATCAACATGGTATCCGGGGCGCAGCGCCCGTTGAGGGTCCAGTAACGGGGCACGTATTTGCTGACCCGGTAGGGCTTGCCGTTCTCCACCGCCTGGTGTAAATCCGGGTCGATTTCTCCGGTGATCAGCAGGTATTCCCGGTCAAAACCCGTGTCTGTCCCGGCACCGTAGGCTGTTTTATACTCAGGGACATCGGGGTTGTAATCGGCGGGCCGCACCACCATGCCCCCGTATAATCCCATGGGCACCTGTTGATAGGGATTAGTGCCGCTTTCGTATAAATAGGTTCCTGGATGGGACGGTGTAAAAGTATATGCCACCGTGCCCCCCGGTTCAGCGTAATTTACAAAAGACAGCAGCCGGTTATTTTTATACTGGGGCTGCACCGGCTGACCCTCCACAGTAACTTGTTGGCCGGGAAAGGCAATGGATACCGGTTCGGCCAGCATATTATGCAAGTTAACCGTGATTGTTTCTCCCTGCCTGGCAATAATATTCGGTCCCGGCAGCTGGGCAGGGCCGGCTGCACTTTTGGCAAAACCCCAAAAATAGATACTATTACCGTCGGGGGTGCTTAAGTAGCCGTCTTTTGCCCAAAGGTTTATTTCAGGCATATTGCTCTCTCCTTTGGATTCCCCGGCGCCTGACTGCCGCAGGCCAGGCACCGGTTACTTTCGTTCATTTCATAAAGGATTGGATAACACCCGTATTTCCGAAACCATACCGCCGAATGTTTTCCCGGCTGTGGTGTTTTTGTTGTAGTTGCGGTTATATAAAGGATAAATTCCCGCCCGTGAGGCATCAAAGATGACATCAGCCGTCTGGCCGGCTGCAATGTAGATGGCGTTCCTCCATTGGCTGATATCTTCACCGTTATACCCGCGCAGCTGCTGGGCATCCACCCCCACCACCTTTAAAGGTATCCCCAGTACTTGAATGCAGTGCTGTTGAAACCCCAGGTTAACAAATCGCAGCAGCACCCTTTCGCCTTCGTAAGCCTCGATAAGAGTGGAATATGGCTGTAGAGGGAGGGCGGGGTCAAGGGCGGGCTGCACCGTATCCGGGTAAGCACGCCCGCTGATTAACCAGTATTCCGGCCTGTATTCCGTCCAGTCAAATTCCTGTACATCCGCCACCGCGCCATGAATTTTAGGATCCAATTCGGTAAGGAAAATAAGCACTTCCCGATCATAAGCAGTGTCAGGATCGTTATAGACAAATTTCATACCCCGTTCTTTTTCCAACTGGGGGCGCACCGTCAGCGGCCCCACCATGCCCATCTGAATATGCTCAACGGGCTCGAAATGGCAGTGGTAAATATAAGTCCCCGGTTCCAGCGGTTGGTAATAATAAGTGAAATCCCTGCCCACCGGCACCGAAATGGAAGCTTCGGGCACGCCGTCCCACAGAGGGATCTGGTTGGGGAAACCGTGCCAGTGAATGGTATGGGTGTCATCCAAATCCGGCCTGCCGGGCAATCCCAGGTTGGTCAGAGTTAAATAAACCTCATCACCCTGGTGCACATCCAATAAGGGAGCCAACAGGGTGGCTTTGCCCCGGTATTCGAATATCTGATCTTCAGGTACCCCGGTAATATCGACAAATCCAAAGATATAATGGCTGCTGCCGTCGGGCATATTCACCCACCCGTCTGTGGCACCGAAACGTTTAATTACTGTAGCCATTTTAAATGCTCCTTTCCGGGTCCGGGGCGGGGAAAACGTATTCGTAGGCCCCGATGTCATAACCGGCACCCCGGGGTCTGGTATTACCGTCGAAATCCGTTCCGGGCGCCTGGTATGTTTCTCCACCCCGGGTAATTTCAGCGGCACCCCGGTCAATAACCAAAGTTGATTCACCGGTCAGGTGATAATCACCGGTTAATTGGGGAACAACGGTCACTATCTTAACCGTTATAAAATCAGGTTCCATATTAAAGGCTACAGCTGTTAGCTCGGTATCATACTCATCTGCAAATACCGGGTCTCCGTAGACATTATTACTGCCGCCGGCATAAGGGAAGGTCAGATTGCAATACCGGGGATCAAGCAGCGCGCCGCTGCCGAACACTTCTATATCCATAACGTTTACAGGCTGCGGGTCACCCTCGGCCCCGACACCGCCTATACCACCCCGGCCCTCGTTAAGGGATTGGTTAAAAGTCCCCGCTCTGTTATCCCAGAAAATATTATTAAACAGCACCGGGTCACTGAAATTGGGCGACCCCGGCCGCACATCATCAAGGTAGGCCTGGAAAGCAGCGCTGTTAAGTTCACTTACCAGCCCCGCGGCATGGGCCAGGCCGTCGCTGTCCTCCGCCGTGGCGGTGGTAATATTCTTGGCCACGGTATTGTTGGCTATCACTACATTGGAGGCATCATCCAGGGCTATACCACCGCCTAAATCAGTGGAAACATTATTGACAATCACATTGTTATAAATATTGATCCGGTAGTCCAGGGGCTGCAGCAGCCGGATGCCGCCACCGTCGTCATTAGCCAGGTTGCCTCTAATCAGGTTGTCGTAAATATCCACTTCCCCCGACCCGGCGGTAAGTGTTTCCGGTGGGACGGGCTGCTCACCGCCCACAAATACACCGGCCCCTTCGTCAAAAGAAGCGTTGAACAGAATACGGTTGTGATGTATTTTCCCACCCGGGCTGTAACCGAAATGGGATATGCCGCCGCCGTACTCAGCCGAATAGTTGCCGCAAATATCGTTATAGGCAATTTCATAACCGCCGGCACCGTTAAAGATCCCCATGCCGCCGGCCAGGCTGATACCGCCGTTATTAAGAATGCGGTTATGGTGAATGTAAATATAATCGTTATAATTATTCCCCACATAGGCTCTGCCGATGGTCATGGCACCGCCGAAACCGCCGCCGTTGCTTTGGATAACATTATTGCTGATGACCAGGTAGCTGCAGTGGGCGTTAATGTACATACCGCCGCCCTCTTCACCGCTGGCCCCCGTGATTTTAAAACCGTCCACCTGGGGTCGGAAAGTGTCACTAAACGCACCTGCTTTGGCAACCACCGTTAGAACCTGCCCCCGGGGAATCTCTTGTGCCTGATCGGGCGCCACCAGTTCCGGCCCGTCAAAATCAATACCGGCCAGCTTATCAATCCATTGCTCTGTATAAGAAAGGAAGAAACGGCCGTCAATAACGGATCCCGCCACCGCCGATCCGTCCGTGCTTATGCCTCCCGGGCCTTTGCCCTGGAGTTTGACGTTTTTATACAGGATGGGGCTTTCATAATATGTTTCCGCCGATACCACGATGATTGTACCGTCGGGAGCACTATCGATGGCCTCCTGAATAGTGCTGTAATCGGCGGTACCATCTAAGGCCACCTCCACTATATTGGGCCAGTACTCGCCCTGCCGGCAAAGGTGGCAGGTGATACCGGACGGGCTGGTGTTACCGGCAGCGTTAGTCACCAGTAACTGAACCGGGCCCGGCCCGGCGGCAGCAAAGTCGTGGGGTACAAGGGCTGTAATCTCCTGGTCAGACCAGGTTAGAATATTAATCTCCCTGCCGTCCAAAGTCACGCTGCCCGGCGCAGTGCCAAACCCTGCGCCCCAAATATCCACCGTCCGGTTCTCAACGCCGGGGTCCGCCACATCCACATGAACACGGCTTACCCTAAATAACTGGGGCGTATTTTCAATAGCCAGGCACTGCGGGGGTTGAGAAAATTGCGCCCCGGGTGTCCCCACAAAGGCGGTGATAGGGAACATAGCCACATCGGCATAGGTGGTTTTGCCGGGCCATACGTCAAATACCAATTTTAGCGTCTGGTAATTGGGGTTATAGTGTTCATTGGGTCTGTCCGGATCGCCCGGGTCATTGCCGATTACCTGGTACATGCCCGGGGCCACCCCCGACGGAGTAGGTACATTGCGGGTATAAGTGGAAGGTAGCAGTACTTCAAAAATGCCGTTCATGTCGGAATGAACCGTGGTTATCAGCCTGCCGGTAAAATCCCGGATGCCCACCGGTGTATTGGGGATACCTCTTTTTTCGCCATAATAAATGAAATCAGGGTCGGTTTCCAAATTAACATCGTCCAATAAAAATCCCACAATGCGACCGGGAGTAGGTACGTCCGTATACAGGAAAAAATCTGCTGCCGCGTTCATCCCGGCCACCACTGTCACGGTTTTCTTGGTAATACTGAAATCCGGCGGCTCGGGGTAGTATGGCGGGGGCGGTACACGCATCAGAGATGGGCTGGTAAATTCGTCCCCCTGGTCCGTATTTACCGAACCTTCCCGGTCAATCGCTTTGTATCCCGCAGGTGGTATCACTTCCACGATATACGTGCCGGGAGGCAGCGGCTCTTCCGCAGCCTCAGGGTGCCCGTAATAAGGATGCCAATAACTCTCAAAAGCATAACCGCCGTCGAAAACACCGGGTCTGATTTGGTTGGAAATATTGGGAACTTCAATACAGCGTTCATCAATGTTGCCGTCGGGATCCATGCAACCCGTGGGATGTTCCCACGCATCAGTGGCCACAACATTGATCAGATCCCCTTGAACCACCTTACCTTCCATATCTGTAACTGTCGCATAAAGGTTAAGGGTTACATTGGGAATACCGGGTTCGTATTCTTCTGCGATGGCATAACGGGGGTCGTTCTCGTTGCGCATGGTAGCATAGATAACCACGCCGGATATGCCGCCGCTTTCTTCCCCTTCATAAAGCCTTTTGCCCCAGTCGATGCGGTTTGTTTTGGCCGCCCAGGTGAGCGCAGCCAGAGTCAAGACACCGTTATAAGTTTGGGAGCACCTGACGTAGTTGCCCCTGGCGTCCCGGCACAAAGCAGCCGGGTTAACCGGGTCAGGTACCGGAATGCCGTAATCCGGAGTTGCTGTGGCCCCGGTAAAAGCCAATCGGGCAAAGCCCACTTCAGCCACGGCAAAACGCTCCAGCTCAAATACTTCGTTAAATGCATACTGGCCATGCATATCCGTGACGGTGCTGTACTGGATACTGCCGTCCTTAAAGCGAGTATTCATCGCCACGTTGGCAATGCCGCTTTCCCCGGGATCGCGAACACCGTTAGCGTTCAGGTCGTTAAATACCGTGCCCTTGATATAGCCGTACCATCTGGGAATGCCGATATCCCCCATAGCAACGGTTTCGCCCGGCTCAACCTGTACGGTGCGGAAAGAAATAATATAATCCAGCGGTTCATCCCAAATAGCCATCTGGTAAGTACCCGGCGGTACGTTATTAATGGTAAAATTACCGTTCACATCGCCGCGACCGGTGTAAACCTGCTGGTCATTGGCCCCGATATCACTCAGCGCAATCCAGGGGCGGTCCACCGGGTTGCCCAAAGTCAGGGGTTTGAAAGGCGGGATAAATTCAATGACCGTAAGTACCCGACCGGTAATTATCCCGGTTTCCCAGGGGCGCGGTGGGCCAAATTCCATCGGCATGACGAACCCGATCCATACCAGGGGCATCATGAACCCTTCCCGGGGGCTGTAACCGTCATTGCCTTCCTCTATCCAGGCATCGATAATATGGGTTCCTTCAATGGTGGTGGTTTGAATCCAATCCGTGCCATCCGGCGGAATAGCCTGCACCCCGTATTTACCTGGGGGCAGGTTATCAATCAGCGCGTCCCCGTTGGCATCTGTAATTATTTTGCCCCCGGTGCCCGGGATAGGGACAGGTTCACCGTTGTTCAAAATCAAATTACCAAACTGGTCCCTTTCGTATTCGGTACCCAGCGGGTGGCCGAAATAATCGACCGTTACCTCACCCACCGCATCCTCAATAACGATATTAAAGCCTCCCAATCCGCTTTCCAGCGGAATATCGTCCTCACCGTTAACCGGGTTGTTATCCTGGAAGACATGCACCCTTATTTTGGACAGCGGCAGTGGGTTGGGCTGCAGTTGAACTTCTACAGTTTTATCTGTACCGTCCATGATCACCCAATTGCCACCCATCTTATAGCGAGGGGCCAGTACCGAAACCAGGTATTTTCCGTCAGGCAGTGCAACCACCGGTATGGCAACGTCCGAAGCCTCCCCCGTGGCCACCACAGGGCTATAGCTGGCACCTGGTTTTAATGAAGGAAATAGACTGGGATCGCGCTCATCCTCCGGGATATCAACCTGGGGGTCACCCACATTATTTTGGTTGACAATGAATTTAAAAGTGGGGATGGGTTCACCGGTAATTACATCTTTAACCACCACAGTAAGGTTGCTTAATTGGAAAACAGGCTCCACTTTTCTAACCTCCTTGAGCCCCGACTGCAAGGAAAGAATATTTCTACATAGTATGAAATGCGTAGCGCATCTGACACCATTTCCCACAGAGGAAGCAAGAAAACCGCCCCCCTGCTTCCCCCCAACCCTTGCCCTACATTCTGGTTTCTTTGTAAAATTTTGTAACACATTGAAGGTTAAGTTAATATACTGGTTAATAAACTTTACTGGAGGTATCAGTAATGCAATACCACTGGTTACAAAATGTAAAGAAGGCCATGGAACTTGAGTTGCAGGAGATATGCCTATTGGCACAGCTGGCGGAAAGACTGCCTACGGCCAACATGCGCATGCAGATAATTGAAAAAATCGCCGAAGAAGCGATTGAAGCCAATACCTGGAATTGTATCTACGCCTGCTTTGATTCCTCCCACGTGCCCGGGCACGGGTGCTACAATCAGGAAAGTACTCAGGAGAAGAAATAACGGCACGGCAGAAACGCTAACGAACCTGGTAATGACCGGTTGCGCATGAAAGAACAAATGTCACTTTTAAAATAGGCTCTCTCGAGATTTGGTGGGTTAAATGGAACACTATGTATATTTACATGGAACATTATGTATAAAAGGAGGTCAATAAAATGCCCTGGCATCATATTGTAAGGCAGATTATTGAAATCGAAAAGAAAGAAATTGCCCTGTACCAACAAATTGCTGCCGGCGCACCGACCCCGGCCTTGCGGGATATGATATGCGGGATGGTAGAACATGAACAACAGGAGCTATATTGGTGGCAGCAGTTTCTGCAGAACGATTGTGTCATGCCTGGTCCCGCTGGCGGCTACCAACCAGGCCCCGATTACTGTCCTCCCGGCGGCGGTTATAAGCCTGGCATCGACTGTCCGCCAGGTTATTACCCACCCGGCTACCCCCACCCACCCAAAGGCTGGGCTAGCACTCCATATACACAGGAAAAAGTAAGTAATGACCAAGGTAAAGTAGAAAAACAATCAATTGCTAAAACTGATGACGATAAAGAATAACCTAGTATAAATAGTTCACTAACTAACTTAGCCCAAAGCCCTCATAAGCAAGGGGGCGACGAAGCGAGGGGATGTTTCACCCCCTCGTTTCTTTGTTATGCCTTCCTACCCAGGTGAAGCAAGAGAACTGTCCCCCTGCTTCCTTTCCCCGAAGAAGGCAGAAGAACCGCCCTCTCCCGCGCTTGTTAGAAAATCCTCAAAGGAATTTTGTTAAAAAATAAAAAAATTATTCCATAAGCAAGGAAATATTAGCTAATATGTTGAAATAAAACATTGTTTAATATTAGTTAACAGAAAGGAGGGTAATCCATTGGAAATAATACCAACCGGGATAAGTGGCTTTGATGAGCTTGTGCACGGCGGAATTGTACGTGGAAATTCCGTCCTGGTTGAAGGGATTCCCGGTGCAGGTAAAACCACCTTTGGCATAGAGTTTGTCTATCGAGGCATAACCGAGTTTAATGAGCCAGGGGTAATTGTTACCTGCGAGGAATTACCCGAATCTATATATCGTGATGCTCTTAACTTTGGCTGGGACCTCCGTGCTTTAGAAGAGGCCAACAAGCTGCGTATTCTGTGTACATCTCCGGAAGTTTTGCAAGATGCGGAGGTTAACCTCATTGAGGAGGTCGTTCGCGAGGTTGGTGCCAGGCGAATCCTGGTAGATAGTATCAGTCATTTTCGGAATGTTCTAAACGACCCACTCTCACTGCGCAATGCGGTGTATAGTTTCTGCAACGGGCTGCGCCGTTTAGGCTTGACGTCCTTTTTAGTTAAAGAACGGGAAGGTGAGGGACAAAGGGAATATGCCTTTGAGGAATATGTAGTGGATGCTGTAATTCGCCTGGAAAACAAAGAAACACCGGGTCTACATCGCCTCCGCGTGCTGGAGATTTGCAAAACACGGGGACAGGAACATTTTTCGGGTAAACACACCTTTCGTATTACTGACACAGGGATCAAGGTTTTTGCCCTGGAAGGAATAGCAAATGTTTACAGTGAGGTAAAAGAAGAGAATAATCAGCTACATACAGGCGTACCCGGGCTGGATGATTTATTACGGGGTGGGCTCCCCCGGGGCGCCAGCGTGGCTATAGCCGGCGGGTCCGGAACCGGTAAAACCGTATTAGGCCTCCAGTACCTTATAAAAGGAGCCCTGGATTACGGCGAAAGAGGGATTTTTTTATCCTTTGAGGAAACTACGTCGCAGTTATTAGCCAACGCTCGTCATTTTAACTGGGATCTGCACGATCTTCAGAAACAAGAATTAATCAAGCTTATATACATGCCTCTTTCAGAAATGGAAATTGACGAGACCATTATCGGGCTGAGTGAGCAAGTAAAAGCTTTTGGCGCTCAACGTCTGGTACTGGATTCCATTTACGCCTTCCTTTTACGTATAGATAATATTGCTGTTCTCCATGAGAAAATTTATTACCTTGTCTCTCATCTTGACAAGCTTAACTGTACCACTTTATTAGTTAGTCCCGCCTGGGAAATGGGAGGCGACGGGAAATTGGAATTACTCCATTCGGTAGTCCAGGGCACCATATTGCTCAAATCAATTATGCTGCAAAACCGCCGGATCAGGCAGTTGGAACTTTATAAAATGCGGGGAGTTAACCATGTCATGGGTAACCATCTGCTTGAAATCACCGCTTCGGGTGTACAAGTGTTCCCCCGGTTAGGAGGATAAACTTTTATGCATAGAGCCTATTTTGGGATTGAAGGTTTGGACCGTAACCTGGAGCAAGGGCTAACGTATGGCTCCCAGATTATGGTAGAAGGCAATTCCGGCGTAGGGAAAACCGTACTGGCGGGAGAATTTATCAAAGAAGGGCTGCGCTGCGGCGATACCTGCGTCTATGTAGCCTGTGATGAACCTCCCGAGGTAATGCGTGAGCACCTGTTGAGCTTTAAAGTGGGGACGACTGCCTACGAAGAAACAGGCAGGCTGGTTTTTATAGATGCTTATGAAGAGGACGAAAGTACGGAAAAATATGCCCTTAACGACCTTCGTAACCTTGAGAAGTATTTTGCTCTGGAAACGGAAGTACTGCGCGGCTATGGCAATCGCAGGGTAAGGTTAGTAGTAGATAGTTTAAGCACCCTGTTAACTAATTTAGATATTACCGATATTTTAGATTTTCATCGGACCCGGATCAAACAGCTTCGCAAAAAAGGAATACTGACCATGGACGTATTTGTGAGCGGAGTTTTAGAACCCAAGCTTATTACCATAACCGGCCATCTTTATAATTTTATCCTTAAGATGAGTTTCAGTAACTACAATCATAAACCTGTACGCCTGATGCAAATTGGCAAAGTAAAGAGTCAGCAATTTGCATCTTCCAATCACATGTTTACCATTAGTCCTATATACGGTATTTTGGTGTCTGCTGATATGGGGGTGTACGAATGAAAGATAACGATTTTTCCATGAAAATGATCAATTATATGTATTTGGGTATATCCAGGATAATGAACCAAGTTCCCTTCAGCGGTCGCCACTGGATGGAACAGTATGTAATCGGGATAGCTCAATATTTCATCGACGAATATTGGAATAATCCAAAGTTAGAATCCCAAAAGCCTATAGAAATTTGTCGAGTCTTCCATAAAATCCTGGAACGTAATGGTTATATACAAACTAGTGATTACCGTCTGGGGGAATCGGGAGATAACCTGTTGGTATCTATTAAAAGAAAAAATTGCAATTACCAGGATTTCTCACTACGTGCCAAGGAGGAAGGCTTAACCTACAACTATTGTATACATCTCGTTGCTATGCAAGCCATTTTGCACCATGTACTTGGTGAGAATTACTCCACTTCAATAAAGATGGCTGATGATGGATTTTGTTATGGGAAAATCTTTCCCACTACAAAGCCAAGGGAGGAAATAGTTACCAGGGAAAAACATGTCTTAAAGATCGCCGACCGGAGGGCAATCCTTCTCCCCCAGGAAACGTATGCCTCCCTGCTGGCCTCAGTCAAGGAGCACGCCCCTCATGTTTTAAAACACGTGCTTTATGATGCCGGGTACCAGTCGGGACTCAGCCTTGCCCGCAAGACCATTGCTTTATATCCCGACCCGCATGAATGTTTGCAAGTGCTGTTGGACGAGATACAAAATCAAGGGTTGGGAAACGTAGAACTGGTTTCCGTAAGTCCGTCCCGCACCAGAGCAATAATCCGGTGTTATGATTCTTTTCAGGTAGCCATAACAAATGAATATGGGCATCTTTATCGTACTCCGCAAGTGATTTGTGATCTACTGCGGGGATTCTTTGCTGCGTACCTCAGCGTTTTATTCGAAAAGGAGATTATTTGTGAAGAAATGGCCTGCCAATCGATGGGGGCTAAATACTGCGAATTCCTCGCCTTGCCACTTCCGAAACAATTACCAGGGGGGGAGGAAGCATTGTGGTCCCCAAAATAAATGAAGAGCTGGACTCAATTCTACAAAGTGTTATCCGGATTGAGTTACTCGCTTTTTTTCAGGCCAATCCGCATACGCGGGATACGGTAGAAGGTTTGGCCACCCGTTTGCACCGCCCCCAGCACCAGGTAAAAATAGCTCTCAATGCCCTTAGCGCACTTGGAATACTGGAAATAGCCGGCACTCCAAAGATAACTATTTACCGCCTGTGCAACGGCGACCTAATTACCAATTACTTCAAAAATCCCCAAGGCCTTACAAAACCACTTTTGCGGTAACTTGGGGATAGCCTATTAGCTGAGGGAGGTTTAACGATGGCAGAATTATCGGAGAATTGGTTTCGTCTGGCAATAGATCACTTACACTTAGGAATATTAATTATCGATCGAGAAGGCCGGATCTGCGTTTTCAACCGGGCATTGTCCAGGATAACCGGTTTAAAAGAAAATGATGTTCTAGACCGTCCACTGCTTGCGATTTTGGATGGACAGAAACATAGCCGCAATAAATTGCTGCAAACTATCAGTACAGGGAAAGAATTTGAAGACCTTAACCCTAAGACTGTGCTACCTATCACAGGCTCTATTGCTTGCATAGCAAGTACTCATGTCATCAGAGACAAGAGCGGTGTCACGACGGGTGCCCTGGCCGTATTTATGCCGGCGGGGCGACAGCAGGAATTGGAAGATGCAGTTATTAAAGCTGAAAAGCTGGCTATTTTGGGACAAATGGCTGCGGGTATGGTGCATGAAATTCGCAACCCGCTCACGGCCATTAGTGGTTTTCTGCAATTATTGCAGAAATATTTAAAGGGAACCCCCAAAGAAGAATATGTCACCTTAACATTGAATGAGTTAAAACATGTTAATAGCTTGATCTCAGATTTTTTAAAGCTGTCCAAGCCTGGTTTTTCCAAACGCACCCAGTGTTCCATTTCTAAAATCATCACCGATGTGGTTATGTTAGTAGAAAGTGAGGCATTTCTTCGCAAGCTGGATATTAACGTGGACATAGCAACAGACATTCCGGCCATTGTTGGAGATAGTGATCAATTAAAACAAGTTTTCCTAAACATCTTTAAAAACGCTTTTGATGCTCTCCCCCATGGCGGCAAGATTTCATTGCAAACTTCGTGGGACAGACATCAAGAATGCGTTCAAGTTATTATCAAAGATACAGGGACAGGTATGGATGAGCAAACCATAGCCAGTATTTTTGACCCCTTTTTTACCACCAAGGAAAGTGGCACCGGGCTTGGGATGTTCATTATTAAAAAAATTATCGATAATCATGGTGGCCGTATTGAGGTCCAAAGTGAGCAGGAAAAGGGCACTACTGTGACAGTACTTTTGCCGGTGGGCGAGTAGGAACATTATCTTACTGCATCACCGGTCATAGAACTTTTACAAAGGCAAGGCAAGGCAAGAACCACCCCCACTTGCCCACTTGCCTTCCCACCTACCTTGCCAACTAAAGTCCCCCATTCACCTCTTTCCTCACCATAAGCTTTTATTGATGCCACAGATTATTCCCTAAGTTAATTATTATACATAATTAAAGAAACTTTCCCGGGTCAAAAAACGTCTATTTATTGGAGAAATATACGACGGAGGTTAATGTATGATATTCAGGAAATTTTGTGCCGCATTAACACTAACTGCCCTGCTGGCGGCCCCCTCCCTGTGTCAGGCCGACACCACTGCAGACGCCGGGGAAACAACCACATCTCAAAAGGTGGTCTTAACCCTGGGCAGCAGCACAGCGCTGCTGAACGATATCCCTTACCAACTGGAGATACCGCCTGAAGTAGTGGAGGGAACAACGTTTTTGCCCATCCGCTTCGTGGCGGAGCAGGCCCTGGGCGCGGCGGTTCAATGGGACCCGGAAACTAGAATAGTACAAATAACCAGAGGTGAGATACAGGTTAAGCTGTCTCTGGAAACAGGACAAGCCCTAATCGATGAACAGGAAGTGGAAATCAGTAAACCACCCTTTGTAAAAGACGGGCGTACCCTGGTACCGCTGCGTTTCCTGGCGGAAAACCTTAATGTACAAATTGACTACCATCCCACGGAAAAAACGATTACCATCATTAACATCAATGGAGAACCGGAGCCCGTCAATCTACCACCGGTGATTACCTCTCTGGGGCTTCAAAGTGATGTTATTAAAATCGGGGAAGAAGCCAGCTACCATTTCACATATGACAACGAACCCGGGGAAAGTATCACTGCCCGGGAGTGGAGTTATCAATTTACGGGTGACACCCAGGTTAAAACGGGCCAACCCCGGGCTTTCTTCCGGCCCGGTGATTATATTTTATCTTTGCGCATCCAGGACGCTGCAGGAAACTGGAGCGAAATCGCCACCACAAGCTTTACTGTGTCACACGAGAAGCTGATGAGCGAAATGGCCTTCAAGTTCTCCAAGCCCATTTTCGGTGAATTATATGAGAACCTGGAGAACGTTAATTTTCATAATTTCACCGCCAATGAAAACGTCACCTTTGAGCGCACCGGACCGGTGCTGCATATGAGCAACAGCCCCGAGGTGGTATCCCGGCCCGGTATTCTTTACCAAAGTGAAGCATCCGGCAGTTTCAGGTTTTTCTACCATCACCTGAACGGTGCCGCCGAAAGGCAGTACCTCTATATAATTGCTGAAAACGATAACCCTTACCCGGTAACCTTAAAAACTCTGAGGTCCGGAGTAGGTGGTCCCGTAACCGATTACATGAACCTGGGGCAGGTAGTGTCCATGAGATACCTAACTTCCCAGCCCTCCCCCGCTGTCACCATCAAACCCGGGGAAAAGATCATCTTAAACCAGGGCCTGCGGCACCTGAATAAAGGGGAAGCAGTTACGGGCATGCAGGACTTTCAGGTAGACGGCACTATTACCCTTAGTGTGGTTATGGGCCCGGAAAAAGCGCCGGAGCCTGAGCCGGAACCGGATCCCGAAACCGAACTTGTCCCTGAAGCTGGACTTGATCCTGAACAAAATCCAGCCGATACCCCGGCACAAAATGGGTCAACAGCATCCGGTGATACACAGCAGGGCGATGCGGGATTAAATTCCAATAATGCCGATGGATCCAACCCGGCCGACGACACAACTGGCTTTAAACAGTCCGCTTCGGGAACAACTCCCAACACCGCCAACGGTTCTGATGCAGAAACAGGAACAGATACCGACAGCGGGTCCACCCCGGAACCTGATGAGGACGAAACCAGCAAGCCAGTCCCGGTAAAGACTCCGGAGCAAATACTAAAGGAAAAAATTGAATACCTGTTATCCCTGCCCGCGCTGCCCCGTCACCCGCAGCAGGTTAGGGGCGTTTTCCCCACTGCTGATTGCGTGGTGAACATACAGGCAAACGGGGAGATTAACGAAAAAGTCACCCTGGGCAAGGAAGACCCCGGCTTTGACAGCTGGGTGGAAGGTGTAGACCCGCTTACCGGGGAGACCATCAAAAGCTTTGGCAATTACGGCGTGATTTACCGGGTTAAGTTGACTGCCCCGGATAAAACCGGCGTTATGTTAAATCCCCGGGGCAGCATATTTAAAGCAGCTTTTCAAGGCTTTAACGGCCAGGTTTACAAAGCCCCGGAAACCGGCCACTTCGTCGGCCTGCAAAAAGCCGCCATACTGGGGGTACTGGAGGCAGGACGAACTGCAGAATTTATCTATACCCCCCCCAGCGGCTCAGACACCCCGCTGATTATCGCCCTGATACCGGAGAAGTTCTGGGAAACATCGGGACAATAAACATAGACGCTGTCCACGGTACCAATTGAAGTCAGTGGATATAAAGCACCCGCAATAATAAACACAGACGCGCAGGCCTTATATAGGGCACCGCGCGCCTGTTTTTTATTCTAAGCACAGGGAGACAAGGGGGAGACAAGGGGACGTTTCGTTTGTCTCATCTTAAACCTTTCGCTGAGCTTAGAACGACAACGGAAAGCCTGTAATGCTTGCCCGTAACGCCCGCCAACATACTGACAAAAAATACTTGCTAACATCGTTTGAACCTATATAATTTAGGCAGGCGTTTTTTTAAATAATTGTTTAAATATAAGATTTTAAAGGTTTAATTAAGAACAATAACATTAAGACTAAATAAAAACAAGGAGTGGAGCATAATGCCAAGATTACCTGTACTACCTTTGGAAAAAATGCCGGAAAAAACCCGCAACATGGTCACAGGGGGAAAATCAGAACTCAGCGGTTTAAATATCAACAGAATGGTGGCCCATGCCGAAAAAAGCGCCCGGCATTTTATGAGGCTGGGCAATTCCTTGCTTACCCAGGCCATGCTGGACGCCCGGCTGCGGGAGCTGTCCATCCTGAGGGTGGCCACCCTCTGCCGTTCCCATTACGAATGGTACCAGCATGAAATACTGGCCAAACAGGTGGGCGTGCCTGAGGAACAAATCGCTGCGGTGCAAACCGACCCGGCCAGCCCGGTATTCAACGACCTGGAAAAAGCAGTGCTGCGATACACCGACGAGGTAACCCAGAACGTAAAATCCACTGACGAAACCTTTAATGAACTGGCCCAAACTCTCAGCCACCGGGAACTGGTGGAGCTCACCATGACCATAGGTTTTTATAACCTGGTGGCCCGCATTTTAGAGAACACCGAGGTGGAAATAGAAAACTAACGGCGCGGCGCTCCACCCAGGAAGCAGGGGGACGGTTCTCTTCCCCTGGCGGCATTACTGCACTGGCAATAATGGGCATGCAAGAACTGTTCCCACTTCCCCATTATTTTTTGATATAATAAGTTGATTAATTTCAACCGCTAGAGACTTGTATACTTAGACATTCTAAGCAGGAGGAAAAATATGCCCAAAAGGACCGACATCAACAAAATCCTTATCATTGGTTCAGGCCCTATTATTATTGGACAGGCCTGTGAATTTGACTATTCCGGAACCCAGGCCTGCAAAGCACTGCACAAATTAGGCTATCAGATCGTGCTGGTTAACTCCAACCCGGCCACCATTATGACCGATCCGGAAATCGCAGATATCATCTACATTGAGCCGCTGAACATCAAAAGCCTGACCAGCATCATCGCCAAAGAGCGGCCTGATGCATTACTGCCCAATTTAGGCGGCCAATCGGCACTGAACCTGTGCTCGGAGCTGGACAAGGCCGGTGTTTTAGAACAATACGGCGTCAAGGTAATCGGTGTGCAGATAGACGCCATTGAACGCGGCGAGGACCGCATTGCTTTCAAAGAAACAATGAACCGGCTGGGCATTGAAATGCCCCGCAGCAAGCCGGCCTTCAGCGTAGAAGAAGCCGAACAAATCGCCCAGGAACTGGGCTACCCGGTGGTGATCCGCCCGGCCTACACCATGGGGGGCACCGGCGGCGGCCTGGTTTATAATGTTGAAGAGCTGAGGACCGTGGCCAACCGTGGCATCACCGCGAGCCTGGTGGGACAAGTACTGGTGGAAGAATCGGTGCTTGGTTGGGAAGAGCTGGAACTGGAAGTTGTCCGGGACGCCAAAAACCAAATGCTCACCGTTTGTTTCATTGAAAATATCGACGCCATGGGCGTGCATACCGGCGACTCCTTCTGCACGGCCCCCATGCTGACCATCAGCCAGGAACTGCAGCAACGCCTGCAAAAATACGCCTATGACATTGTGGAAGCCATCGAAGTAATCGGCGGCACCAATGTACAGTTTGCTCATGACCCCAAGACCGGCCGGGTGGTGATTATTGAAATCAATCCACGCACCTCCCGCTCGTCCGCCCTGGCCTCCAAGGCCACCGGCTTCCCCATCGCCCTGATTTCTGCCATGCTGGCCGCAGGCCTGACCCTGGACGAAATTCCCTACTGGCGGGAAGGCACTTTGGACAAATACACCCCCTCGGGTGATTACGTGGTGGTCAAGTTTGCCCGCTGGGCCTTTGAAAAATTCCCCGGCTCCCAGGACAAACTGGGCACCCAGATGCGGGCCGTGGGTGAAGTGATGAGTATCGGTAAAAACTATAAAGAAGCCCTACAAAAAGCCATCCGTTCCCTGGAAACCGGCCGCTACGGACTGGGCTTTGCCAAAGAATTCAACCAGCGCTCCCTGGAAGAACTTATGCTGCTGCTGGCCGAGCCAACCAGTGAACGCCAGTTTATCATGTATGAAGCACTGCGCAAAGGCGCGAATGTCGACCAGCTGTACCGGCTAACCCATATCAAACCATGGTTTATCCGTCAAATGCAGGAACTTGTTCAACTGGAAGAAGAGATCCTCAAGCACAAGCAAGGTCAACTGCCGGACGAGCTGCTGATTCAGGCTAAAAAGGACGGTTTTTCCGACCGCTACTTGGCCATGCTGCTAGACCTGCCGGAAAAAGAAATCCGCCGGCACAGAACCGCCCTGGGAGTTGTGGAAGGCTGGGAGCCTGTCCCGGTAAGCGGTGTGGAAAACGCGGCTTACTATTTCTCCACCTACAACGCCCCGGACCAAACCACCGCCAGCGACCGCCAGAAAGTAATGATCCTGGGGGGAGGTCCCAACCGCATCGGCCAGGGCATTGAATTTGACTACTGCTGCGTACACGCGGCCTTTGCCCTGCGGGATATGGGCTTTGAGACAGTAATTGTCAACTGCAACCCGGAAACTGTTTCCACCGACTATGACACATCCGACAAGCTGTACTTTGAACCACTGACCGTGGAAGATGTGCTGAGCATATATGAAAAAGAAAAGCCACTGGGGGTTATCGTCCAGTTCGGAGGACAAACTCCATTAAACATTGCCAATGAACTGGCAGAAGCCGGGGTGAAAATTTTCGGCACCACCCCCGATACCATAGACCTGGCCGAAGACCGCGACCTTTTCCGCCAGATCATGGATAAACTGGACATCCCCATGCCCGAATCCGGCATGGCGGTTAACCTGGAGGAAGCCCTGGCCATAGCCAACCGGATCGGCTATCCGTTGATGGTGCGCCCTTCCTATGTGCTGGGCGGCCGCGGCATGGAAGTTGTGTACGATGAGGAAATGCTCCGCCAGTACCTGGCCGCCGCTGTGGGGGTTACCCCGGAAAGACCCATCCTCATCGACAGATTCCTGAACAACGCCATCGAAGCGGAAGCCGACGCCATCGCCAACGGCACCGAAGCATTTGTGCCCACGGTGATGCAGCATATCGAACTGGCCGGCATTCACTCCGGGGACTCGGCCTGCGTGATTCCGCCAGTCAGCATTCCGGACAAACACATTGCCACCATTGTTGAATATACCAAAAAGATAGCCAGGGAACTCCATGTAGTGGGCCTGATGAATATGCAGTATGCCATCGCCGACGACAAAGTCTATGTCCTGGAGGCAAACCCCAGGGCATCCCGGACCGTGCCCCTGGTGTCCAAAGTGTGCAACATCCGGATGGCCCGGATCGCCACTGAAATTATGCTGGCGGAGCAAACGGGTAAAGATTCCCCGTTCAAGGCACCGGCCTCCAAAAACATCCCCCATTTCGGCGTAAAGGAAGCGGTGTTCCCCTTTAACATGTTCCAGGAAGTTGACCCGCTGCTGGGACCCGAAATGCGCTCCACCGGAGAAGTGCTAGGCATCGCCGACTCGTTCGAGCTGGCCTATTACAAGGCCCAGGAAGCCACCCAGTCCCCGCTGCCCGTATCCGGCACCGTGCTAATCAGCGTGACCGATCAGGATAAACCGGCCGCACTGGAAACGGCCAGCGTGTTTAGTAAAATGGGCTTCAGAATAAAAGCCACGGAAGGAACCCATAATTACCTTAAAGAAAACGGGATCGAATCCGAGAAGATTAAAAAGCTATTTGAAGGACGCCCTAACATCACCGACGGCATCACCAACAAAGAGATCAACCTGGTAATCAACACCCCGTCCGGCAAACGCAGCCAACATGATGACTCTTATATTCGCAAGACCGCCATCAAACACAAAGTACCGTACATCACCACCATGGCAGCCGCCCTGGCCAGCGCCAGAGGCATCGCAGCCTATAAGGAAAACAACACCCAGGAAGCCGGTTTAAAATCGCTGCAAGAATACCACAGTGACATCACCGACAACCGCTAGGAAGCAGGGGGACCATCCCCCTGCTTCCTAAAACTCAACTATAGTACCGGCACAGTTGAAAAAGAAATCGCTGCCAAACTCCCTGGCCAGCATCGCCGCCGCCGGAAGCCCGGTACAATGCGACACGCCCAGTTTTTCCACGCCCAGCTCTCGCAGCGCGGCAGCCGTCTGATTAATCCGCTCTTCACCTGCACGCAGCAAGTGGGTGCCCCCCACCACGGCATGCACCCGGTCCACACCAGTTATGGTTTTGGCGTGAAGAATAGTATTTATGGCGCCCCGGTGGGCACAGCCCAGCACCACCACCAGGCCGCGCTCCGACTTGATGATCAATGCCTGATCATCCAAAAAGGGATCGGTAACATAACCCTTTTCCGTTTTTACGCACAGGTTGTCTTCAATGGACTCAAAAGGCGCAACCATAGGCACCTCGCCGGTGGTAACCATGTAGTCATTAAGCCAGACCGGAGCCCTGTCGTATTTAAAATCGGCCCCCAGGCTCTCCAGCGTTTCAGGGCGCTGCTGGATGCCGATAAAATGATAACTAGTATCCCCGCCCCAGGGCTGCCTAGAAGACGAATATTTTTGATCCCATACGTCCGGGTGAGCGTATACCGGTATTTTTTTACCCATCCTTTGCAGCAAAGGGGTCAGACCCCCGGTATGGTCCAGGTGGCCGTGACTGAGCACTATTTTATCCACCCCACCCAGGTCAATACCCATCAGATCAGCATTTTTCACCACCGCATCGCCCATACCGGCATCCAGCAGCACCTTTGCTCCCCGGTACTCCGCCAGTATGGAAAGGCCCCATTCTGCGATAAGGCCCGTACCCCCCGTCGTGTTGTCGCATAATGTGGTCAGGCGCACTTTCATCTGATCACCCCGTCTTTCCGGCCCATTTAGCCGTGTTTTTTAACTTAAGTTTATTATAACTTAAGTGAGGGAAAATGTGGGATTAAATTAGGAAGCAGGGGAACCGTCCCCTGCTTCCTAATAATCTCTATTAAAAAATCATTTTCCCCATGATATGTTCAAGGGGTATAAAACCTATTGCCCTGCTGTCATAGCTATAATTACGGTTGTCTCCCATAACAAAAACATGATTTTCGGGAACAACCCACTTCATTTCTGAAGAATGATTCATGGTCTCCTTGATGTAAGGCTCACTTAGCTCCACACCGTTTCGATAAAATCTATCATCTTTAAACTCTATAACGTCTCCAGGTGTTCCGATGACCCTCTTTACATAGTAAATATTATCTTTTTTTCCCAATATAAATTCAAAAGCGGGAAACTCCATAATATCATCTTTAAGGGAACGATTTCGGTTAATCCGGCTATCGATGATAACGATATCCCCATATTCCGGTATGCAAGAAAAAGTGCGCTGAAGTTTAGACACGTATATCCGCTCCTGGTCGTGCAAAGTTGGGTCCATAGAATGCCCTTCAACCTTGTAGGGCTGGAATATAAACACGCTTATGAATAAAGTGATCACAAAAGCCATTCCACAAGTACTCATCCAGCCCCAAATTTTTGTTAGCATTTTCATTGAAAAGACAACCTTTCAGAGATTTTTTGTGTGGCCTGAAAATGGCCGGGCGATCTTAATGAGAACTCCCTTCTATGTTGCTCAGTTGTCCTGTATCCATTTTTTGACCGGCATCTCTTTCTTCGGCCAAGCCACACACCTTTCCGGTGCTCTCATACCTGTATTATACCAGATTCAAAGCCGGCGAAATACCCTGTTGGGTATATTATGCTATAGGTTGTAATAATAATATTTTGGTTAAAGGCTTTAGCGGGTAGGCTTTAGCTAGGTTGGCTTGATTATGTTTGGGTAACCGATCCGGCAACGCATCCTATTATCCAGATATCGCATTTAGTTTAGTTTAAGAAAGTTTAAGCCTGACCCCTAACCGGCCATTTCCAAAATAGGCCTTATCCTCCCCGCTTACCGATTCAACGCAATTTTTATAGAGCATTTCCGCCACCTTGGATGGTTCAGTTATGCCATATTGGTCAATTATCAAGGCAGCAACGGCAGATACTTTGGGCACCGCCATGGATGTACCCACGTTGTAAAAATAACCGCCTTGATGATCTGTACTTAAACAAAACTCATTTTTATAGAGTTCCTGCTTATAGTATTCATCAAGTTTACCACTCAGCTCATACTCAAGCAGCTTGGTTATGTTACCACCCGGGGCGGCAATATCAATGAAACCCAGCCCGAAATTAGAGTATAGAGCTAATGAATCATCAGGTCCTGTTGCGGATACCGTCACCACACCGGGAATCGTACCGGGCACTTGAAATACTGCCCCCACAAAACTTAAACCAGTGCCGGCGTATGCAGAGTTCAGGTAATCGGTCACATTACCCTTCGCCGTCATGTTCAAGCCTTCATTACCGGCTGCTACGACCACTAAACTGCCTTTTTTCACTGCGTATTGGATAGCTCTTTTAAAAGCCGCGAAATCGGCAACATCATTTCCCAATGCCACCTTATCACCCGTTAGCGGGTCGGTGTAAAAGACCTGGCCCATGATACTAAAACCACTGAGGCTGGTTGAAATAACATCGACATCATCATTTGCCGCGGCAATAATAGCGGCAGCAACCCAGGACGTCTCTGCGCTGGATTCCCCAAATATACGGTAAGCACGGATCCCCACGTCCGGTGCTATACCTTGCATCCTTCCATTTGCTGCAATAGTGCCGGCAATGTGACTGCCATGGCCCATTTTATCATCAAATGCATTGATAGCACCTGTTTCACCTGACTCCTCACCATTGAATCCACCCGCGGGGACAAAATTCTTTGAGCCCGGCAGCAGGTTGGCCTTCAAATCAGAATGGTCACGGTCAATGCCACTGTCAACAATACCCACTACAATGTCATGGGAACCGGTCCCCAAAGAATAACTTGTACCATTTTCAGTAACGCGTTTTATATCCCATTGCAGGTCCCATAAGGAAGATTTCTTTTTATTAAGAATTAAATCAGTTTTCATACCGTCATCTTTTAATTTATTTAAAGACCAGGAAATTGACGGGTTAATTAATTTTACCGATGCTAAGCCCTTCAGCTCTGCAAAGATATTATAATTTCCCTTTACCTGTGCGAATCCTATTTCAGGAACGGTATAAATAATTTCCCCTTCACAAGCTGCCACCTGAGCACTAAAATCACTGGGAATGGTATTTTCATTGAATAATATAGAGTAGCAGCAAGTACCTTCCTGAACACCCGCAAAAGCTATACCTGGTAAAATCATTGCAACTACAAAAGCCACCGCCAAAAGCAAGATATTTATTCTTTTCATCAAAGACCCTCCTTTGTTTGCTATATTTGTAATTATGAATTATTCTTTAAATAGCAACATTTTTCCTTTGAATACGTGAAGTAATTCAGAAAAAACGCCGGGAAGCAAGAGAACGTCCCCTTGCTTCCCTCACTTCCTCACGAATACCTCTATTCCCTGCCGCTTAAGCTTTTCAGCGTACTGTTCCGCCCGCTCCCGGGTGGAAAAGGCCCCCGCCTGGACGATCCACAGGCTTGAAGTTGGCGGCTGTTCATAATCGTCCGGCAATTGGGCTGCCACGCTCCGCACGGTTTTATCGTCACCAGGCACCGCCGGTGACGGGCGAGTCTGCAATTTTTCCCGCACCTCCGCCAGTGGAAAATATTTGCCGGGACAGGCCGTGGCCGCGCCCGGCACTTCCCGGTGACCCAGTATGTTGGCCAGTGGAATGTGGTACTGCTTGATGAGCCGGCCAAGTAATTCTATTAACGCCTCAACCTGCTCCGGCCGGGGCGGGTGCTCCTCCAGATTACCAATGAGCGCAATGCCAAGGCTTTTAGTGTTCATGCAGCCTGCAATACAGTGAGCCCCGGGCTGATCCGGAGATCGGCCCGGAGCCACCAGGCCACTTCGCTCAATAACAAAGTGGTAACCGATATCCTGCCAGCCCAAGCTTTTGTGGTAACGCCTGATCTGGGAGGTGTCCTTTTCCTCTGCGCCGGTGTGGTGGATAATCAGGTACTCCCGGCTCATTGCCAGCCACCTTCGACCAGCTGCCGTGCATCTTCATAATCAACGCCGCCCTGGCGAGCCACCACTATGGTCAGCAGGGTGATGGATTTCTGCAGCTCCTTGATCAGCGGCTCCAGCCGCACCAGGAGGTATCCGGCCACCACCATGGGAAAACCGTAATTCGCCGCCAGTTTCATCATTTCTTCCATAGGATGCACTCCTTTGTTTATTAACTGCTGTTAAATGCAGAGTTTGTGTACCATACGATTTTAGTTTTCTTATACGCTCTTTTTACCAGCTGCCATTGCCTATCCATTACCTATCCACATGAGCGGCGGGGGCTAAAATCCCCACCGCTCAAAATAGATAAGTACGAAACGTTATCATCAAGTTAGGAGCATGATATTTATAGCAGCGCATCTTAAATTCTGAGCTGAGCTGCTATGATTATGTTTAACCTCACTATTGCTCGAAAACCACATTGACGGTTCTGTCGATGATTTGCGCGCTGTGCTTGGCCACCAGATCGCCGCCGCTGGTATTAAAAATGTTTTTGGCGATAATCTGATCCATTGCAGCCACCACCTCCGCCTCGGTCAAGGTATCTTTGGGGTTGTCCAGCGAAATTGTGGTACGGGTTCCCGCCTGGTTAATGAAAGACATCTGTAAAGTTTGCGTAGTAGCCATATGAACACCTCCTTTCCCTGCTTAATTTTTTGATTACCCGGGCAATCGATTAACTAAACTAATCTGCCCTCGCCAGCCAGCCGGATGCCGGTATCAGTTGCCGGTAAATTTAGCGTTTGCCTGGTAGTCATGATTAATGCGCCGCGTTTTATACCCAACGCCGTTTACATTGAACAAAAAACTAAACTACCTCTTCCAACACAGCACTATCCACGCGCAGCACCGCCATCAGGGTGTGCTCCTGCAATTGGACCAGGGCCTGAGCCACATCAAAAATATCCTGATCTAAAGCATCGGTTTTAACGTTGCTGAGGCTCTTGGTGCGGTAAATGGGATCACCGTCACCGTCCAGCCCGGTTTGAAACTGCATACGCAGTACCGTACCGCTGGGAATTTTTTCAACCGCCATTTATTTCACCTCCTTTCAATGCTTACTCTTTAAAATTGAATTCCTGTACAACTTTCCCTGTAACCGGTTGGTCTGCACCTTCTTCCGCAAAGATCAGAAATTCATCATAGCCTGCATCGCCTGCTTCATTCATGCATACTCACTCCTCCTCACTTTTTTTGATAATGCCCTTCACTAACTAGCCAATGAGAAGGATGGTTTGGTAACTGAATTTATATAAAAAACTTTCTCAGCTTGTCCAACACCTTTTTATGCCTTTTAACCACGGTCACATGGGAAACATTATTTTCCCTGGCCACTTGTCTTACCGTGCGGTTTTTATAGTACAGTGCCTGGATTAGCTCTTGTTCCTCACGGTTTAGTTCTGCCAAAGCGTTCTGCAAGATTAGGAGGTTTGCTTTATAGCAGATAATGTCTTCAATCATTTGGTTATCTGCAAAATCCACTCCCTGTTCCAATAACCGGTTCATGGAATCCTCTTTACTAGGAATAAAAGCAGCCGTTTCATTGGCAGGATCAATTTCAATGCGCCCAACCTTAATATCCCTTTCCATGTACCTCTCACGCCTGGCCATGCGGTAATACTCCTTGTAAACCTCCTCACTTACGGGTACCAACTCATGGCCAATTTTAACGAATCTGGTCATTTTTCAATCTCCTCCTTTGTTTTTGGGGCCGAGGAGGAGTCAAAACTGAAAAAGGCAAAAAAAATAGCCGCATAACTGCTGAACGTTTACTGTTCAGCAATTATGCGGCCTGGGTAATTCATTTGATTCCTCGCTCGGCAGGAAACAGGGGGACGGTTCCAAGGAAGCACCCCCTTGCTTCAAAAGGGTAAAAAATAGCCGCTCCGGCTAGAAACGTTAATAGCTCCTAGCCAGAACGGCTAATTTTTCCGTTATTATTGGGCATATTTACCACTATACTGATTATATTTCTCTTGAACTTCCATTACACTTTCGTTTGACTGTTAAGCTGCTTTTATTTACCTGTCACCGCAGTTTTGCTATCTGTTATATCGTATAGCACAGACCGTTTCTCAGCTGCACAGCCTCCATCTCCGCCTAACATCCAGACATCTCTGAGGGATGGCAGTATATATCCCCAAAGAATAACTCCCATCAGATTAATAGCCTTTTTCTTATAGCGGTAATAAGTTGAAGGTGAAATATGATATTTCCTCCGGATTTGATCATCCGTTAATTTCTTCTTGTTAATGTAGCTGCTGGTTATGATATTAAAATAGATCTCTCCGTTGTCCGGATGGGTCCTTAGCTTTATCAAGGCCTTGTCCACAATTTCTATCATGCTTTTGGACTCTGCAATGTTCATAAGTCTTTCTTCAATAGCTTTCTTATCCTTGATGCCATCAAAATAATCTAAACCAAAGGATAAAAAGTCTACTAAATTGGTAATGCGTTTACTTCCAAATTCATAAGCGGCATCATTAACTTCACAGATAGCCTCTTCCACCCGCCATACTACCTTTCGATAGATCATCAGAAGCAGCTTTGTCTGGTGAAACTTGTAATCATCTTTTTCTTTTTTAATCAGGTTATATAAAGGCTGCATTTTAAATACCCCCCTTCTCCCACCTTTTATGTTTTTCAATAAATACCCTTGACATGCGAAGTTTATAGAACTATAATGAATTTATCTTCACAAACACAGGTTAATTGTAGCAGTTTTAGGAAGTTTAGTCAAGAAGTTTTATTAACTTAAATAATTTTCAGCAGAAAGGAAGCTTTATATGAAAAGTTTCTCAGAAAAATTAAAAGATGCTCGTGAAAGTTTGGATATGAGCCAGGCAGAACTTGCCCGGAAAGTAGGTCTTTCTCAACGTTCCATCACTGCGTATGAAAATGAAAATACAATCCCCAGAGGAAACACAATAAGAAAGCTGGCCCGTGTGCTTAATGTTTCTATTGAATATTTAATGAATGACGAGGAAACCGATCCACAAGCAAATAAAGATAAAGATGCCTTTATGGACATCGTGCGTGAGAATTATGGCAGCAAGGGAGCTAAAGAGGCTGAAATTTTGCTTGAACAGAACAAGGCTTTGTTTGCAGGCGGCGATTTGAGTCAGGAAGCGAAGGATGCATTTTTTGAAGCACTTATGGTAGCTTATGTCACTTGTAAGGAAGAAGCAAAGAAGACCTATGGCCGGAAAAAAAAGCAGACTAGCGTGTGAGATTGGATAATCGTTTATCTTCGGAAGGATTTGAGGTTACCATGATGGGAATTGATGTTATAAGTAACGAAGTCAGGAAAATAAAAAGGAAATACTCTGAAACGAATCCCGTTAAACTGTGCCAAAATATGAAAATCTCTTTGCTGCACCAGCCTATGGGTTTATTTGAAGGAGCCTGTAAAGGATTTTATTTACAGCAATCACGCAAACAGGCCATCGTCATTAACAGTGACCTAGATGAACAATTCCAAAGAATAATTTTAATGCACGAGCTAGGACATGCAGTTTTACATAGAAAATTACCCGGCGTGAAAAGTTTTCATGATTTTACGTTATTTGACCAAACATCTCTTTATGAGTATGAAGCCAATATCTTTGCTGCTGATTTCATATTAGATGATCAAGAAGTATTAAGAATGTTAAATGATGATATTTCATTTTTTGCTGCCGCCAATACGCTGTGCGTCCCGGCGGAGCTACTTGATTTCAAGTTTCGCATCTTAAAGAGAAAGGGTTATCAAGTAATAGATCCTCCCTTAAACGCCAGGGCTAATTTTTTAAAGAATTACTGATTAATTAAAAGTTTATCGCCAACTGAAAAAATTGAGCTTGCCTGAAGACTCAATGAGCAAGTTAAAAAGTGAGAGCCAGCCCCCTGTTGGTAGTTGTTGGAGATGGCGCAAGCCAGGCCCAACAACTACCTTCACATTAAGTAAGCAATAAATAGGCTGGCAATTCCAAAATAAATGGTAAGCGATAAAATGTCATTCAACGTTGTTATTAAGGGACCGGAAGCAATCGCGGGATCAATATTAAATTTATACAAAATAAGTGGAATAACCGTCCCAGCCAATGTTCCAATGATTAAAGTCATTACCAGTGAACTGCCCACAACCAGACCCAGAAAGGGGTTTCCCTGCCAGATGAAGGCAATAATCGCAATAAGAAAACCACAAATAATACCTATGATAATACCTACCTTTAACTCTCTCAGGATTAAATGAAAAATTAATTTTTTATCAATATCCCGCACGATAAGACCTCTTACCACAACAGCAAGAGACTGTGTTCCCGTATTACCTGTCATTCCAGCAATCATCGGCATAAAAAACGCTAAGGCTACAACTTTTTGCAAAGTTTCCTCAAAGCGGCTTATAATAGTGCCGGAAATCAGTCCAATAAGCAGGAGCAAAATGAGCCAGGGCAAACGCCGGTAGGCAGCAACAAAGGATTTAGTATCAAAATCAATGGCTTTACCTGATGCAGAAAGTTTTTCAATGTCTTCCGTAGCTTCACGAATGACAATATCAATGACATCATCAATTGTTACAATCCCCACCAGAACATTGTCCTTTTCAACCACTGGAACCGCTAAAAAATCGTATTTTTCAATAATACTGGCAACTTGTTCCTGATCAGTATCCACTGTAACAGAAATCACACGCTCAAACATAATGGTCGCTATTTTCTCATTTGCATCGGCGAGAATTAAATCTCGATACGAAACCACTCCTATTAATTTCTTATTATCATCAATAACATATAAGTAATTTATGCTTTCAGCTATTTCGGCAAATACTTTTAGTTTGTCAACAGCATCCCGGACTGTATAGTAATGACGTATCCAAACATAACGATTGGTCATTATTCTTCCGGCGGTTTCGGGCGGGTACTTCATTAAATCTTGTACAGCCTTGGATTCTTCTTGTTTCATACCGGAAAGAAATGCTTCTTTTTTGTCAGGAGCTAAATCTTCAAGCAGATTAGCCAAATCATCATTATCCATTAAATCCATGACTTTGACGGATTTTTCAAGGCCTAATTTATTTAAAACGTCTAGTTGTTTTCCTCTTTCAAGCTCCTGCAGCAAATCAGCCAATTGTTCCGTTTCAAGAAAGATCAAGAAACGGGGACGATGTTTTTGAGGCAGATTGTTATATAATTCCGCGATATCATAAGGTTGAAGTTCATTCAATATGGAATGAACTTCAACCTTATTTGCTTCCTTTATGAGCTTAATAATTTGAATGGTACTTTCATCCTGTGCTAAATTATTAGTCATTTTTCACTTCCTTTTACTAAACAAACATTAAAAGCAAATCCTTATAAAAAGAAAAGTATACATTCTAACCCTTAGGGACGGGTATATATATAAAACGGAGGGTTATGATGAACTCATTTATAAGGATTACTAATCATATTTTTACTGCAACTATTGTATTTTTTGTATTAGTTATCATTGCACTTATTGTTGATATATTAAAGATTAGTAAATAATCCGCTTAAACAAGAACACCATTTGGTTGATACGCCAATCCATCACTGCGTCATTTTACATTATTAACAAAACGCGGTGGAAAAATGAGTGATAAGCTGAAGGGCTAGGAAGCACGGGGACGGTTCTTCCCTTGGTGCAGTAAATCGGATCACCGTCGCCCGCAAAATAACCGACAACATTCGAAAATAATCGTAATAGGAAGTTATTCCGCAATAATTTAGTTTATTTCAGCAAAATGGCCTTTGCATTATCCTTCTTTATTTTCCAATATAGAACAAAGATGGTATACCAGTATACCAAGGAGGGCGAGATGTAGTTTGAAAGACAGCAGCTTAACCCCGGTCAAGCTGATGCCCCATCCACAAATAAGGGATCAGGTAGCCGCATGACTTTTATTATTAGTTCCATATTTGCACAGTTGCTGCAATATAGAACGTTATAGCGCTATAAAATTTAACAGTGCATCTTTTATAAAGATATATTTTAACTGAAAATTACCGCTATTACAAAAGTGTGTTTGGCACGAAAATTGCTATGTAATTATGGTGTGGGCAGTATAAACCCAAATAAATGATTTTAGGGAGGTACAAAATGAAAGCATTTAGAGTGCCGAAGGATATTGTATTTGGCTGGGGTGCATTGGAATATTTAAAACAAGTTAAAGGTGAAAAGGCGTTTATTGTTACTGACAAGGTTATTGAAAGTTTAGGTTTTGTTGATAAAGTTAAAGGCTATCTTGAAGAAGCAGGATTACAAACGATGGTATTTAGCGAAACCGAACCGGACCCTTCCCGTGATACAGTAGAAAAGGGTACCGTTTTAATGAGAGAATTTAAACCAGATTGGATTGTTGGGTTAGGTGGCGGATCGTCCATAGATGCTGCTAAGGGAATGTGGGTGCTATATGAATATCCAGATCTTACATGGGATGAGGTATTTGGTATTGTGCCGCCATTGCGTAATAAAGCTCGTTTTATAGCCATTGCAACTACTAGTGGTACTGGTTCAGAAGTTACTTGTGCTTCCGTTATTACTAACCGTAACGTAGAACCACATGTAAAAAATGTAATTGCAAGTACAGAAATTAGTGCAGATATTGCTATTACAGATCCAGAGTTAGCATCTCAAATGCCTCCTAAAGTAACTGCAGGTACTGGCATGGATGTCTTGACCCATGCCATTGAATCTTATACATCAATTGCTGCTACTGAAATTGATAAGGCCATTGCTTTAAGAGCTATTCAAATGGTATTCCGTAGCCTGCCCAAAGCCTATGCTGATGGTAGGAACCAACAAGCCCGTGAGGATATGCATACCGCCTCTTTAATGGCAGGTATGGCATTTACTAACTCTTTCTTAGGAATAGTTCATAGTTTAGCGCACCAATTAGGTTCTCAATATGGTATTCCGCATGGAGCAGCAAATTCTCTTATGCTACCATACGTAATTAAGTTTAACGCCATTGCAGTGGCCGAATCATATGTGGAAATTGCTGATGCGCTAAATATTAAATACGAGGATAATAGAGATGCAGTTGAAAAATTAGTGGAAGCAATTTTCCAATTACAGAAAGATGTAGGATTACCTCAAGTTATAAAAGATGCAGGCGTTGATGAGAATACATTCTTTGAAAGATTAGATGCAACAGCCCAAAATGCTTTAAATGATATTTGCACATACTGTAACCCAAGGGTGCCAAATGTTGCAGACATGAAACAACTTTATATACAAGCATTTGGAAAGTAATTGGCTAATTTAGTAATTAATATTACAAATCTTAAAAGGCTGCAGAAAAATAAAGACGCTATGTGATTTTAGAAGTTTTTAGTCTACAATGTAAGCGTCAAAACGTACCCACATAAATTTAAGCTTAATTTATAGGAAAATCTTCCTCAGAATACAAATTGGAGGAAGATTTTATTTTGACGTGAGCTGAACGGCAAAATAAATGGGAGAATCTTATAGCCGAATATCGGGCCATCGGACAAAGTGCCAAAGAATGGTGCGCGGCCAATAATCTAAAGCCCAAGCGGCTATGATACTCTGGCTTCGCAGAGCTAATACCAAGCTAGGCCCAAAACCTCCCGAGCACTTCCCGCTGGATAGCCCAAGTCAGACCCGAAAACTACCAAACAGTTTACCTTGATCAATTGCACCGCCTACGACACTGACCTATCATGGAAGCAAGGGGACTGTTCTTCTGCTTAATTAGAAGGAAGCAGGAGAACAGTCCCCTTGCTTCCCTTGGTGCGGTAAAACGGATCACCGTCGCTCGCAGAATAACCGACAACATTAGAAAATGATCGCAATAGGAAGTTATCCCACAATAATTTAGTTTATTTCAGTAAAATGGCCTTTGCATTATCCTTCTTTATTTTCTAATATAGAATAAAGATGGTATACCAGTATACCAAGGAGGGCGGGATGTAGTTTGAAAGACAGCAGCTTAACCCCGGTCAAGCTGATGCCCCATCCACAAATAAGGGATCAGGTTTTCCAAAAATTACGGCGAGCTATCATCACCGGGGAGTTAAAACCAAATGAACGGTTAGTTGAACGCACACTGGCTGAACAACTAGGTGTCAGCCGCACACCAATCCGGGAAGCCATTCGCATGCTGGAACTGGAAGGGCTGATATCCTATCTGCCGAAATTGGGCGCGGTGGTGACCCAGGTAAGCAATGAAGAAGTACTGGAAATTTATCGTATCCGGTCAGTGCTGGAGGGCCTGGCAGCCCGCATGGCTGCGGAAAACATTACCCCCGCTGCTACAAACGAACTGATGAAAACGTTGGGGGAGCTTGAAAGAGCCGCCGAACAAAGGGATTTAACCGGGTTAGAGCAAGAACACCGTCAATTTAACGATATCATTTATCAAGCCGCCGGCAGTCCCCGATTATACGGCATGATCACCACGCTGGTGGATCACATCCAGCGCTATGCCCGGGTGGGTTATAGTCAACCCCAACGTATTGAAGAGGCTACCCGGGAACACCGTCGGCTAGCGGAAGCCATTAAAGCTCAAAATGGCGCATTAGCTGAGCAGGTTGCCCGAGAACACATTGACAATTCTAGAAAGGCATATTTTCAAACGCTCGCCAACCGACCGATTAAAAGCCACCAGACCCCAAAGGTCGATTAAACGGGAGAAAAAAATAAAAGGGGAATGATCATGGAGATTGCCATTGTTCTTATAGTAGGTATCATTGCAGGGTTTGTTAACGTGGTGGGCGGCGGCGGATCGCTAATTACTCTGCCAGTGTTGATACTTTTGGGTCTGCCGTCGGCGGTGGCCAATGGCACCAACCGGATTGCGCTGATGGTACAAAGTATAGTGGCCATTGGTTACTTTAAAAATAAAGGGTACTTCTACCCAAAACTAAGTGTAATACTGGGTATTCCAGCGCTAGTTGGTTCCATTTTGGGAGCCAAGTTTGCCATCTCCATGTCAGATGCACTATTTAACCGTGTATTAGCCATTGTAATGCTGGTGGTGCTGGTATTAATAATCCTACGACCCGAGAAATGGTTTTTATCCGAAGAAAAAGGTGAGGATTTAAGTAAAATACGTTTAATTGCCGCCTCAGCGGTATTTTTCGCAGTCGGGTTTTATGGTGGGTTTATTCAAGCCGGGATTGGATTTATCATAATCTCAGCGCTGGCGTTAATCACCGGCATGTCTCTGGTAAAGATCAATAGTTTAAAGGTAGCGGTAACGCTGATTTACATGTCTGCTTCAATGCTGGTATTCATTTTTAGCGGTAAGGTCGATTGGGTACTGGGCCTTGCATTGGCTGCCGGGAACGCCCTGGGCGCTTATCTGGGTGGTATATTCACGGTATCCGGCGGTGACAAATGGATCCGTATCTTTTTAGTGGTCACGGTATCCCTCATGTCCGCAAAGCTCTTGGGTATACACAAAATTTTATTCTAGAAATATAAACTATTACGGCCCTTAAACTGTTGAACGAATTAAGGTGCCGTTTGTCCCTAAACTCTTATCAGTACCTCCGCCATGCTTATTGATTTAGAAACGAGAAACATCGTTGAAAAACAAAAGATTAACATAAGATTGAAATTTACCTTTTTTACCAAAAACAAGGACCGGACACCTAACTTATTGGCGGTGACCGATCCTTTTTTGCCCTAGTTAAGCTCTAGATTACATTCTACCCGGCAACAATAGTGCTATTTGTGGTATAGCCATTACAAAAATCATAGACAATAGGTAAATCACCATGAAAGGCCAACACCCTTGGATAACTATTCCTTGAGTGCTAGGTAAACCCAAGGACTTTGCTACTCCGTGTATAGCAAAAAGATTTAATCCTACAGGTGGTGACAACAAAGCTATCTCTATAGCCATAACCATGATAATTGCATACCAGATCAAATCAAACTGATACATTATTAATACGGGCAGGTAAATTGGTAAAGTGATTAGCATAATAGACGCACCCTCCAGGAACATCCCCAATACTAATAATGTTAACAACGAAATCGGTATAAAAACCCACCCGCTCATACTACCGGCAAAGATTTCAGTCAACATATGGGATAAACCTATCTGAGTAGCGGCGTTACCTAACAACATCGCTCCACATATGATAAACATTACCATTACCGAAGAGCTTGATCCTTCCTTTAGAATGTGAATAATATCCCGCCATTTGATTGTCTTGTAGACTCCCATGCACACTATAAATGCCCAGAGGATGCCAACGGCTGCTGTTTCCGTAGGGGTAGCAATGCCTGTGTACAGGGGCACAACAATACCAAACGGTACTAGTAAAGCCCAGATTCCATCCATAAAAGCTTCCCAACGTTCTCTCCAAGAGGCAGCTTTAGCTACCTTCACACCCTTTTGTCTGATATAGGCAAACGCTACATAGATAGTAAATAATATCACAGTTACTATCCCGGGAATCACTCCTGCTGAAAGGAGTTTACCAACTGATTCTCCGGAAAAAGCACCATAAACTATCATTGGCACACTTGGAGGAATTAGTATTCCAAGAGCTCCGCCCGCACCGACTATCCCCAGGCTCAAAGGTAGGCTGTAACCATATTTCTGTAGGTCAGTAAAGGCAAAGCTTCCGACCATAGCGGCAATAGCAACACTAGTACCGCACATAGCCGCTAATACAGCGCACGTTAAAATCGTTGCAATACCTATCCCCCCTGGAATGTGGCGCAAGAAAGCGTCAAAAAGTCGAAATAGCTTTTTGCCAACTCCCCCCCGGGCAAGTATTACACCCATAATTATATAAAGTGGTATAGCCAGAAGTATAAAGTCATTAAGTGTATCCGTAAAAACCTTAGCTCCAATAATCAAGGAATTTTCACCAAAAACGGCATAGAGGCCAACCAAACCACTTACACCAAGTGCTATGGCAACGGGTGTACCTATAAACAACGTTACCAGCATTAAAACAATTGAAATTAAAAATATCGTTTCCATATATGCAAAACACCTCTATCATGAATCAAACCATAACCTTTTCAATAGCTGGCTCCGGTTCATATCCTAAAATTTAACTTCACTTTTATAAAATTCCCTATTCTATTGGTGAATGCGATACACATTATCTTCAGATTTAAGCCCTGAAATATGAGTAATTATTTCCATTGAAGCCTCCAGTGCAAATAAGAACATACCTAGAGGTACAGCCAGGTATAACAAATAAACCGGGATATTTAGCAAAGGAGTAACGCCACCACCTTGAAACTCTAGTAGTGTAAGCTGCAATCCATGCCAAATTATAACAATACAAAAAATCAAACATATAAAATTTCCTACTATAAGTAATCTTTTTTGATTTTTTTCGCTTAGCAAACGCAGCACGATATCTACGCGTATGTGTTTTTTTTCACGCAATGCGTATGGAATTGTTAAATATACTGCCCAAACAACCAATATGCCCGAAATCTCTTCAATTCCTATGGAGCCTAAACCTAAGGGGCGAGTAAATATCTGGTACAGCGTTATAATTACTATAAACCCCAATAGCAAAGCCCCAATTGTATGTGCAAAATAGGATAACGATCTTAAAAAGGAAAGCATACCCATGATAACACTCCCAGTTTTATGTTTCTCATATCGATATTACGGTTGTTTTATCTCATCTTAATTATTTCATCTGCTATTTTTCTTGTTTCGGGATCAGCTTTATCCAATGTCTCTTGCCATACTTCCTGACTAAGTTTATCCCAAGATTCTTCCTCTTCTTTAGTCAGCAAAATAACCTCTTTCATCACACTTTTCATTTCCGGTAATAGTTTTTCATATCTATCCTCGGCTATAGTTACGCTTTTTTCCTGCATTTCCCGGCCCGAATCCACCAAAATTTGTTGTAAGTCAACGGGTAGACTATCATAAAACTTTTTATTAATTATTATAAGGTCTACGGTCTGCCCCATTTTTGTTATAGTATAATATGGTGACACTTCATAAAATTTTCTATCTAAAACGTGGGCAAAATTATTTTGCAGCCCACCGTCAATAGTTCTCCTCTGAAGTGCCATGTACATTTCAGCGCCAGAAATATAAGAACTACTTGCCCCAACTTTTTTCAGTAAAACCGCCTGTATACCTCCCGTTGTTCTAAATTTCATACCTTTCATGTCACTAGGAACATGTATCGGCTTATTGCTTATTGTACCTGTGGTTTCTACCGGCCAGTATAGCCAACTTAATACCTTCATGTCATTTTCCTCAACCCTGGACATGAGTATATTACCAACATCACCATTTATTACATTGTGCATATGTCTTGTAGAGGTCATTATTCTAGGAAATACTAAAGGCTCGAATTCTGGTATTAAGTTTTCGAAAAGAAAATTATATGTAGCTCCCGCCTCAATTACACCACTTCTAACTGCTTGAATTAAATCCGGATCTTTGTAGAGCTGGGCTGAAGGGTACATTTCTATTTTTAAGCGACCATCGGATTTTTGCTCAACCAGATCAGCCCATTCCTGAATTTCCAAAGCCATAAAATGTTCCTGGGGAAGCCCGTGGTTGAGACGGATTTTGTATTGTTCTTCGGCTTGCTGCTGATTTGAATTTACCTGTGTACCCGATTTGTTATCCTGCCCACCACAGCCATATAAAAAAGTCAGTGAAATTAGAAACAATGTTAACGTTGCTAAGATAGTAAATTTTCTTGAATTCACTATATTACCTCCCTCTCTCGATTAATTGAGATTTTCTTTTGTTGCCCCAATCATTAACACAATTATCTTAGTCCCCCCTTCATTTTGTTTGAAAAATCTTTAGGCAATTGTTATGCCTCAGGTTTTATGTGCAATATCTAGAATGTAAATTATAAAATATTTATTATTTTAAATTTTCTGTTAATTATTTTAACACTTAACACTTTACCTGGATATATCTTAAATAGTCGAAAGGGCAAGTCTTATTTTAGACCAATGTAGTTAACATACAGCGAGAGTCAGTCCCCCGATTTAAGATCGTTAAATGCACAGGCATACCGTGTAAGGTTATGGGAATGATATATCATAGGCCAGTTGCAAAAGCCCGCTGCCGGCCTCATCTAGCTGGCAATACTCCTTCATTGTCCCAAATTTCAGGATATGGTATAATGTTTAAACTATTAATATGTCTATTAGTGATTTAAGATTAAGAAGGTGTATTAACCAATGAGCCGCTCTGCAGAAAGATTATAAAACGAAGCGCAAAGCCTAATTAAAGAGGTTCCTATTGATAAACTGAAGATTCTAATTGAGTTCATGGAATTTCTAATTGAAAAAAAAAAATTTGCGTCCCTTGGACGATCATCTAACCAACCCAATTTATGATGATGAACCTGAATCTAAAGAGGAGCAAACTGCTGTAGCTGAGGCACGAGAGGATATTAAAGAAGGCCGCATATGCTTACTAGACAGCTTGGAAACTTAATGATAAAATGTATTAAATTTAATACTTCCGTTAATATTTCCGGGTAACCCCAAGCCATTACTTGGGGGGATAATAGGGAACCAGGTGCAAGTCCTGGACGGTCCGGCCACTGTAAATAGAGAGCCTCTTCCGAAAACCACTGTCCGGCATTTAGTTGGGATGGGAAGGTGGAATGCAGGCAATGACCTATGAGTCAGGAAACCTGCCTGGAAAATGAACATTACCTCCCGAGGAGAGGAATAAGTGTTTACTTCACATTATGTGTACAGGTAAGTGAAGCTGAAACATAAAGCCTTGGTTCTTTGGAGCCAAGGTTTTTATTTTTATTGTTAAAACATTTTTCAGGTGTTGCCGCTTGAGAAGCCGGCATCTTAAATCGGTTTTCTTTGTTGTAAAGGTATGGTATCCCAAAAAAAAGTACAAACTTGGGGCCGCAAACCTGAGGACAGCAAGCCCGGGCCTGTTCAGACAAACCACATAAGTATAAAACGGATTTATTGTTTTATACAATGGGGTTGGTTGAACTATGGCTTGCTTGCGGTCGGCATGACAAAAAAGCTCCCGCGATAGCGGGGGCTTTTGGTTTTAGTGAAGCTGAACTAAAACAAAGGTAAAGGTTATGGATAAACAACTAACAACTGACCGTCAAAAAATTTTTGAAATTGTTAGAAACAAGCACTGTAAAGCTAAAATTACCGGAATGGTTTTGATTTTCTTGCTGGTGGTTACCGCTCTGGCTTCAGTAAATCTGGGCAAGGCGGATATTAGCATAACCGATGTTGTTTCAATTGTGGCAGGAAAGATTGTAGGAAACGCCGAGTATTACAGCCACATCGGCGATGCCCGGGTAGCCATTGTTTGGGACGTAAGATTACCCAGGATATTGGCTGCTATTGTGGTGGGATGCGGGCTTGCCGTGTCGGGGGCGGTATTTCAAGCCATACTCATGAACCCCCTGGCTGATTCCTACACCATGGGGGTGTCTACAGGCGCTGCTTTTGGTGCCAGTATAGCTATTTATTTAAATATTTTTTCAGTTGTCGGCAGTAACCTGCCGGTTACAATATTTGCCTTTGGAGGTGCTATGCTGGCCCTGGGAATAGTTCTTTCCATATCCAGGGTGGGGGGCTATGTAACCCCTGCCAACCTGGTTATCGCCGGTATAATTGTCAGCTGCGTGCTGTCGGCAGCGATAAGTTTAATCAAAAGTATTTCCGGAGAACAAGTAGCGGCCATTGTTTCCTGGTTGATTGGGAGTCTTTCCGCCCGCAATTGGGGTCATGTTATATTTAGTTTCCCGGTTGTAATAGTTTGTAGTGCCCTTTGTTGTTATTATGCCGAAGACCTGAACATCGTCTCTCTTGGGGACAGGGAGGCCCGGGCTTTAGGGGTGGACAGCAGTAAACTTAGAAATATTTTTCTTGTTTGCGGGGCTTTTATAACTGCTGTTTGTGTTTCTATAAGTGGCATTATCGGTTTTGTAGGTCTTATTGTACCGCACATGTTAAGAATGATTGTAGGTTCCGATAACAAGATTTTAATCCCTTTATGCGGCCTGATGGGTGGACTTTTGCTTTTGTTTGCGGACACATTCGCCAGGTCGTTCATGAATGTGGAGGTTCCCGTGGGTGTTTTAACTACGCTTCTGGGCGGGCCATTTTTCTTTTATATTTTTAGAATCAGAAATAAAAATATTCAGTAGGTGAGTCATGGCTATGTTTAAATTGCATAATGTAAATTTCCAATATGGCAGCAAGATTGTGCTTAAAAATATTAGTTTTTCCGTAGAACCGGGGAGTTTTTACGGCATTATCGGGCCGAATGGTTCCGGAAAAACGACCTTGCTTAATGTTATGCTTGGTTATTTAAAGGCATCTAGCGGGCAAGTTGAGTTTAATCATAAAAATATTTTGGCATACAGGATTGAAGACTTGGCCAGGTACGTGGCCATAGTCCCGCAAAATGTAGAAATAAAATTTCCCTATACCTGTCTGGAAGTAGTAATGATGGGGAGAATGCCTTTTAAAAGCAGGCTCAAGGACTTGCCGCCACGGGACATGGATATTATTTACCGTTGCCTGGAATTAACCGATACACTTCAATTTGCTGACTGCTTAATTACCGAAGTTAGCGGCGGGGAAAAACAAAGGGTTATATTCGCCAAAGCTCTGGCCCAGTCTCCTCAAGTGTTGTTTTTAGATGAAGCCTTTTCCAATATGGATATCTATCACAGCGTGAAGTTGCTTAAGCTTTTGAAGAAACTGGTGGCAAACGAAGGGCTGACCGTAATATCAATAATGCATGATTTAAATTTTGTCAAAGCTTTTTGCCATTCCGTAATTATGCTTAAAAAGGGGGGATTAGTTGATATTGGAGAAGTCGAAGTGGCGATGAAGCCGGAAAAAATCTTTTCGCTTTTTAAGATCAGGGTGGCGGAGGCCGGGAAGAACGGTTTGGCAGTATTGCCGGAATTGTAAATGTGAACCAAGTGAGAAAGGGAGGAAAAAAGTGAGATTAAAGAATGTTATTGCACTGTTACTGTCTTTTTGTTTTACAGTAGGAATATTAGCGGGCTGCGGCGGTAATCAGGGGGATTCGCAGCAAGAAGACCAAGGTCACCAGGCACAGAAAACCGGTACCGATAAAAAGGCCATACTTGTTGTTAGTTTCGGGACAAGCTATAACGATACCAGGAAAGCGTGCATTGAAAGCGTAGAAAACAAAATTAAAGATACATTTCAAGACTACGAAATAAAAAGAGCATTTACATCAGAAATAATTATTAAAAAGCTAAAGGAACGGGATAATTTGGTTATTGATAACCCGGACCAGGCGCTCCAAAAGTTGAAGGATGAAGGTTTTACCCAGATTGTGGTTCAGCCCTTACATATCATTCCCGGGGTGGAATATGATGAAGTTCGTGCCGTGGTGGCAAAATATGAAAATGAATTTGACAATATAGTATTGGGCCGGCCGATACTGTACTCCAAAGGCGGGGAGGACATTCCCGATGACTATACCATAGCCGTGGAGGCATTTAAGCAGCAGCTGCCCGAATTAACAGATGATACGGCGGTGGTATTGATGGGGCATGGAACTCATCACCCGGCCAATGCAGCTTATGTATGCTTGCAGAGTGTTTTGGACGATATGGGACTAGCTGTTTACGTGGGGACCGTGGAAGGCTATCCGTCTCTGGATAACGTTAAGAAACGCTTGAAAAACAACCAAATTAAGAATGTCATCCTTATGCCCTACATGCTGGTAGCCGGTGACCATGCTCAGAATGATATGGCCGGAGACGAGGAAGACTCCTGGAAAACTCAGCTGAAAGAAGACGGTTATGTGGTGGATGTATATCTGCATGGATTAGGTGAGAACCCTGCCTACCAGGATATCTATGTTCAACATGTTCAAGATGCCATAGCAGCGGGAGAGTCTCATTAAACATCAAAGATTTCAACAGGCAAACAGTGTTGATGTTTGCCTGTTGAATTTGGAGGTGGCGTATGAAAAAGAATTTATTTTATATATTGATATTTACTTTTCTCCTTATCCTTTCAGGGTGTGCTGCTGACAAGGCAACGGACTCTTCGAATAACAACCTGGAAGGTACCATTAAAATTGTAGATGATTTGGGTAAAACTATCATCATGCAGGAGCCCGCCCGGAGAATTATTTCACTTTATTCAGCCCATACGGAGAACCTCTTTGCCCTTGGTCTGGATGATGAAATAATCGGAGTAGGCGGTACGGACAGTTATCCCCCTCGGGTAGTCACTAAAGATGTTTTTGACTACAGGTCGGACCCGGAGAAAGTAATAGCTGTTAATCCGGACATGGTACTGATCAGACCCTTTATTAACAGCAGCTGTCCCCATTTTGTACGGGCCTTGGAAAATGCCGGTATTAACGTGGTGTGTCTCTACCCGGACACATTTGATGATTTTATTCCATATATAAATAAACTTGCGCAATTAACGGGCAGGGAAAAGGAAGCTGAAAAACTTATCAATGATTTTAACCGGGAATTATGTGAGATTGAAAGCATTACCAACAAAATCAAGGACAAAAAAAGAGTTTTTTTTGAATCAACGGAGGTGGAATATCGTACTATTACTAATGACTGCATGGCTGCCAACGCAATAAGGATTGCGGGAGGTATAAACATTGCCTCGGATGCCCAACCCATCAAGGAAGGCAGCAGCATAGCAAGTTATAATCTGGAAAGAATACTCGACCGGGCGACAGAAATTGATGTATATGTAGCCCAGAAGGGATCGATGAATGCCGGGGGCACTCCCCATGCTATTAGAATAAGGCCTGGATTTGATACTATCAAGGCGGTGCGGGAAAATAAGATTTACAATATTGATGAAAAGCTGGTGTCCAGTCCAACCTTTAGGTTCGCTATTGGCGTGCATGAATTGGCCAGATTTTTTTACCCGGAGATATTTGATGATCTCTCCAAATTCAAGGATGAAGATGTGATAAGCAGACAGGAGTTAGCTGAAATAGCGGTAAAGTATAAACACAAACCTGTTTTTACGCCGAATTCGAATTATTACAAGGGAAAGAAAGAAGGGCACGTTTACGGTGGTTTTCAAGACGTTCCCGTTGATCACCCTTATTTCAATTATATTGAAACCGCCGTTTTGTCCGGTTACATTCAATGCGAAAATGAAAAATTTTATCCCGAAAAACAGGTTACCAGAGATGAGTTGGCCCATATGATTTTTATGTTATTTGATATTAAAGATAAGCCTAATTCCTTAGAAATAAAAGATATTAAGAATTGTAAAAACGCTGGAATTATACAAATGCTTTGTAATAACAACATAATGAGTTTGGATGAGCACTCGAACTTTAGACCCGAGTCACATGTTTCGGGTAATGATATTTTGGAGTACCTGGCAAGGGCGGAGCGGTTATACAACTAATTCGAAACAATCGTATATGCCTAACGAAACCGAGTTGACCTTTTATTTGGCTAAGTTCAAATTAAACCAAGGATTAAATCGTCTTTTGGCGATAAATCCTTGGTCTTTTTATTGCTTAGGAAAGTATATGCTACATTAATATTTTAAGTTATTAAAGTATTTTGTTTAGCCATCCACAAGGACGGTTTTATATATATGGGATACAAATAACCTAACTATTTATAACTCAACTTTCGCAGTTCAAAAATCAGTCTAACCCCTTACAAAATAAGAATTTAGGCCAACTTTTTTAAGCAAAAACAAACAGAAAACACGCCTTTTTTGGTAAAATGTAGTCACCACAACAACACACCAAGAAAGGATGTTTTCTGTGGCTATAATTTTACCAAAAAATGATAACAATGAACAGGCTAAATCTTATTCTGATCGGTTTATAAAGCAGGCAAAAATAGGAACCTTTTTGCACCAGGCGAATATCCGAAAAGAATCCGGTCTATCGCCATTGTTCCTTTTCCAATTTATCTTTTCCCTTGTATTTCAAGGGAAAAATCTTTATCGAACATTGGAGTCAGGTCGTATAGATAACGCTCCTTCCAAAGATGCGATATATCGTTTTCTAAACAGGCCTACATTCAATTGGCGGAAATTTCTTGTTACAATCAGCTCATTTCTCATCAAAACAAGACTTTTACCCCTGACATCAGAGGGCCGGGCTCGTGTATTGATTTTAGACGACTCTACTTATTCCAGAAACCGTAGTAAATCGGTTGAATTATTGTCCCGGGTTCACGATCATTCAACAAATCGGTATCTGAAAGGGTTTCGGATGCTGACCTTGGGTTGGTCTGATGGTGGAACCTTTCTGCCCCTTGCGTTCTCTCTGCTTAGCTCTGATAAAGAGAAAAATCGTTACCAGGGGCTAAATCAAAGGATTGACAAACGGACAGTTGGATACCGCCGTCGCAAAGAAGCTATTCAAAAATCCACAGAAACTATGTTCTCGCTTCTCGACCAAGTGAACCCTTTTCAACTTTGTGCGAGTACCCTGCTTTTTGATAGCTGGTTTGCCTTTCCAGTCGTAATCAAGCGGGTGCTGACAGAATACCATTTGCATGTTGTTTGTATGCTCAAGAATATGCACCGCGTTTATTACACCTATAATGGAAGCGAATATACATTGGGTCAACTTTACAAAGTTCTTCGCAAAAAACGCGGGCGGGCCAAGATTCTATCATCCGTCGTTGTCGGGCTTGGTAAGGCCCAAAACGGAAATGACGTTCTGGTAAAAATCATCTTCGTTCGAGACCGTAACCGCTCAAAAAAATGGTTGGCAATCTTAACAACAAACCTTGAGCTATCTGATGAAGAAGTTATCCGTATTTATGGCAAACGCTGGGAAATCGAGTGTTTCTTCAAAGTCACAAAGTCCCATTTGCATTTGGCAAAGGAATTCCAGTGCCGTAGTTATGATGCGCTTACTGCTCATACCACCATTGTCTTTGTGCGATATATCATGCTGGCTTTAAGTGCCAGAGAGGAGAAAGACCCCAAGACCCTTGGCGAGCTCTTTTATCTGTGTTGCGATGAAATTGAGGATATTCGCTTTACCGAAGCTGTTCTTTTAATCATAGATCTTTTCGCCTCATCATTTAGCAAGGAATTTCTTCTTTCTGAAGAACAAATTCAACATTTTTTGGATACGTTTTTCGAGCAATTACCTGCCTTTCTGAAAAGTTCGCTTCAGAAAAGAGCAGTTGCTTGATATTAATAATTCCAAAACGCTTGCATATTAAGAGCTTGAGCTTATTTTTAAGGTGCGAAAGTTGAGTTTATAAGTAAATACCTGTTTGTGATGTGTTAGAGGATAATAATTTTTCCTTAAATACTAGCTTTTGAATATTGCATCCTGGCGCTGATATTATGTTCATTGGTTCCCACCCACTATATGATACGCCCTTAGCTTGGCGCACGGACTGACCCCCTTTAGCTTACGGCTTCCCATCAAGCATTTGCTTTTTCAATTCCTCAATCTGGGTTTGCGTTAAGCCAGTTACTTTAGCAATAGTATCAACATCCATTTTAAGAAGTAGCAATTTTATTGCGATTTTCCTTTTTTCTTCTAATTTACCTTCTAATTTACCTTCTTTTTTAACCTCCTGGCTAAAAGGATGACTTTGCAACAATTCCTTTATTTTTGCCTTTTCTTGTTCGTTTGCCTGATTTAGCATTTTTAACAACACCTCCATTTCTTCAGTGGAGATCAGCTGGTTTTTTATTTTAAATTCCAAAAGATCGCGCCGATAGAGACTGGTCGGGTCTGCCAGGTGCTTTTTTATTAATGTCATCATAGCGTCAAGTCTTATTTTTTCTCTACCAGTTAAAAAAACCGCAAACATATAGGCTGTTTCTGGATCTTGCAGCTCTTTTAGCACCATTATTTGAACCGGTATTGATTCCCCTAGCACCCGGTAAATGCCAGGTGCCGGGTTACCTTTATGAACAGCTAATTCTCTTGTCTTGAAAATATTACCGCCTGTGCATATTATCATACTTAGCCGTTTCTAGGAATGGAGTATAGTAAATACGGTACCCTGGTTTCAGATGAGCAGTTAGCCGAGACGGAATAGGCGAAAATTTCTCTCAGCAGGGCGAGTACATCAAATGTCTAGCATTTTTGTTCAAAGTGGCTCAGCTGGCATTTCTTCTGCAGGCTGCAAAAATCACAGTGGGTCTTGCCCTTAAAATCGGGCAGGTTGTGCCCGGCCGCCAGCACCATGGCCATGGATTTGCGGGGCAGCATCAGATTTGATTCCGTTAAGTGCAGGCCGATTTGCTCCGCCGGCAAAAAGTAAAAAATAGTCTGCATATCCTTCAGGGATGGCCAGTACGAGTGACCGGGACCCAGGGGAAAGCTGATCTTAAAACCCGCTTGGCGGTAATGCTCCTCGATTTCGGGCAGTACCGCCAGGCTGCTTTTAACTATTAAAGCCGTTCCGGCCGCATCCAGGGCAAAGGCTTCCAGCATTTTTCCGGTTTTGCTGTAGTAAAGCTCACGATGATCCAATTCGCTTCCCATGGTCATGGCAAAAAGGATCAGCTTATCAGCCTTTCCCGCCACGGTGACCAAAAGAGGACTGGTTAACTTCCGGCCATCCTCCAAATAAAGCTCCCGCTCCCCGGCCCCCAGTATATCCACCTCCCGCCAGATAATGACGGGGCGGACCAGCAGGGCGGCCTCCTCCAGTATCTGCCGGTATAGTGCCACTGTGGCCGGGCGAGGAGGACGTTTTCTGTAATCGGCCCCCTGGGCCTGAAAAAGGTCCTCCACCCTGACACCAGGCGGGTTCATCTCCCAAATCTTCAGCTCTGTCATTGCTTTACTGCCACCTTTTTGCCTTTTTGTTGAGTTTTTGGGTTAAAATAAGTGTTGGCTGCAAAGATGCTGTTAAAGCCGGGGTAGCTGCCCAGCTCCACAAATTCAACAGACTCGGCTACTTGAGCCGCTCTGCGAAATTCACTGCTGGAAAGCAGGGCTAATTTGGCCCCGGTACCGGCGGCGTTGCCGATCATGGTGATTTTGCCTTCCAGTTCCGATGGGATCAGCCCGATTGCACAGGCGCTGTGGGGATTTAAATAGTTTCCGAAGGCTCCGGCCAGCAGCACTTCTTGAATATCGTCCAGCTCAACGCCCAGGGTTTGCATTAATACCCTGATACCCGCCGCTATGGCCCCCTTGGCCAGCTGCAGTTCCCTGATATCACCCTGGGTAACCGTCACCGGCCTGCCGTGGCCGGTTTTATCCGCACCCGCCAGCACAAATGCCGGCTGGCCCTCGTGCTCTACAATACAATCTTTAAATCTGGCCGCTTCAGCGGTTAACTGCCCCGGGGGCAATAGTTTACCCCGCTTGTTAATCATACCCAGCTCCAGCAGCCCGGCCACTGTATCCAGCAGAGCGGAACCGCAGATGCCCAGGGGTCGGCCCCCGCCAATCACCGTATAGGCCAGGTTGTCCTCAAATTGCACATGGTCAATGGCCCCGGCGGCACCCCGCATGCCGCTGCTTATCTGGGCCCCCTCAAAGGCAGGCCCGGCCGCGGCGGAGCAGGCCACCATCCTTTCCCCGGAGCCCAGGGCAATCTCCCCGTTGGTGCCGATATCTATCACCAGCTTGATACCGGTGCTCCGGTCCGTTTCGGCGGCCAGGAGCACCGCTGTGGTGTCCGCCCCCACAAAGCCCGCGATATTAGGCAGCACAAAAATTTTACCCGCCGGGTTAATGTCGATACCCAGCTCAGCGGCGCCGGCCACCACGGGCTCGCTGACGGCCGCGACATAGGGTGCTACGGCAATATTACCGGGGTTGATGCCAAGAAATAGATGGTGCATGCAGGTGTTGGCCGCGACGGATACCCCATAAATCTGCTCTTTGCCGGCACCGGCTTTTTCTAACGCTTCCCCAATCAGTTTATTGATGGCTCCCAGCACAGCGGCATGCAGTTTTTCCAGCCCGCCCTCCTCCCGGTTGGCAAAGGTGATGCGGGAGATTACGTCAGCGCCAAACCTGGTTTGCGGGTTGAGGGTGGATACAGCACAAAGCTCCCGGCCGGAATACAGGTCCAGCAGGTACCCCACTATGGTGGTGGTGCCGATATCAAAGGCCATGCCCAGCATGGCCGGTGTGGTGTCGTGTTCCTCAAGACCCTCGATTTTGGAGCCGTACATTACCACAGTAACGCCGTGGCCCGCCCTGCGAATGGTTTCCGGCAGCCGGCGCAGCAGGGCGACCGGTATTTCTAAACGGGCGGAGTTGTAGCCCTGACCGGCCAGGCTGTCTTTGAGGCGATGCCAGTCCGAACGCTGGGCCTCCAATGAAGGTTCAGCCACCTGGACAAATATTTTTTTCAAGTGCGGCTCAATCCGGCATGTCCTTTCCCCTGAGGCCATTAAAATATTGTGCTGCAGCCGTTCGGGCAGCTCCACGGTCATATGGCCGTGTACTCTGGCTGCACAAGCCAGGCGGATGCCCCTATCCAGTTCCATAGGTTCCAGTATTTCCTTTTCGGTGGCGGTGGGATCACCGGCCCCCGCCGGCACCCGCACCCGGCATTTGCCGCACTTGCCCTGGCCGCCGCAGGGGAAATCAAAGTTAATGCCGGCCTGGTCCATGGCTTCCATAATGGTGCTGCCTTCCTGCACTTCCATGGCCTGATCCCCCGGTTGAAAAATCACTTGATAACTTTTCAAGTTAATTCCCCCATTTTTATACGTCCTCCACTTATACGTCTTCTGTATATCGTCTTCTGTTTTACCGTTCTATTTTATATATTTTCCGCGTTAAAAGTTTTCGATGGTTACAAGGTCAAATGAAACAAGCTGTAAACTAAAAAACTAAACTGCACCTGTTGATGCAGCTTGGTAACGTTTATTGACTGGCTCCTTGCAGCTTGATATAGTCTCCCCGGTAGTAAGTGATCCCCAGTCCCATGGGTTTGTTTTCACTGTTGTAAAGTTTCTGCTCCACCACCAGCAAGGCCAGCTCATGGTAAATATTTAAATGCTTTTTGATATCCTCATCCGGTACCGCAGCATATATGGACAGCTCTTTGCGCAGCGCCAGCAAGGGGACACTGCTGGACAGCATTTCGGGGAATGTGGCATGGGCGATTTCCTTTTCCACGATGGGCATCCCTTTTTGATAAAGCAGGTATTTTACGTCATAGGCCACGGGGGTGCCGTCGGTATAAAAAAGCCTGCGGATCAGGATCACATTTTTATTCCTGGTAATCTGCAGCTCGCCGGCCAGTTTTTCATCGGGCATAATTATGCTGACTTCAAGCAGTTTGGTTTTATCCACGCTGTTTATGGAGTTGTTCATTTCGTCGTAACATATCGTGTATTTGTTGAGTTCAGGTTGTTGGACAAAGTTACCCTTGCCCGGAATGGAATAAATGTACCCCTCGTTGACTAAAATGGCCAGTCCCTTTCTTACGGTCATGCGGCTGGCCCCGTATTCTTCACCCAAGGCCTTTTCCGATGGGATGGCATCGCCCGGTTTCAGCACGCCATTGCTGATCTTATCTTTAATATCTTCAACTATCCTTAAATAAACCGGGCTAACCATTGGCTGATTCCCCCATCCAGGCCTGGCATATCTTTACCCCCACCGAGGCATCGCCGGCAAAGTCATCCGCTCCGATATACCGGCAGGCTTCCCGGGTGAGGTGGTGGCCGCCCACAATGATCTTCACCCGATCCCTGAGCCCGGCTTCTTCAAAGGCAGCCACTACTTCTTTCATTGTTTCTACGGTATAAGTTAATACACCGCTCAGCCCCAGGATATCCGGCTTGTATTCATCGACTTTTTTGACAAACACTTCCTTGGGGACATCCACCCCCAGGTCGATAACCTCGAAGCCATTGGCTTCCAACATACCCCTGAAAATATCTTTGCCGATATCATGGATGTCTCCCTTGACGGTGCCCAAAACAACTTTGCCTTTTTTGTTTAAATGCCTGGCATGGAAATGAGCAGTCATTTGATCCAGTTCCAGCACCTGCCTGAAAATAAGGCCGGCCATAATTAAATCGGCGATATAATATTCTTTGCTTTCGTAAAGTTTACCCACCCGGTTCATACCTTCGTTGACCAGGTCCAGCAGGTACAGCGGGTCCATGCCGCCATTGAGCATTTCGCCGGCTAGGGCCAGCACTTTTTCTTCGTCCAGCTGCTCCACCAGTTTAATCAATAACTGCTCTTTTTTACCCGAGCCTTCCATTTACTTCGCCCCCCGAAACCACGATATCTCTGTACCTTTAACTTCGGTCTGACTTCGGAAAAATAATTGCGACCTCAAACCCCTCAGGTTATCTCTATACCCGGTATTATCGTAAAAACTGTATAGACCCGCTTCAGATGCCTGACGCTCGGCTATGAGATGTCCGGTATCTACCCGGCAAGTTGTCCGGCATTAAAAGGGCAAATATTGTTAGCCCGCTATGTGCCAGTGGGTATTAGCCCAGGAGATATTAGCCCGGTGGTTTATACCCCGCCCTGTATAGCCTGGCGAACCGGCACAGCCTGCGCCAAGCCAAAATGGCTGATATCCACTGTCCCCCCTTTGGGGATCACGCAAAAGTCCTGCTCATACGGTCCTGTGAGTAGTTGCTTCAAAAACCAGAGGCCGCCTTCGGCCACCACGGTTTGCAGTCCGGTGTTTTGGGCCAGTTCCTGCACTTTGTCCAGGCAGCCCCGCACATGATAAGCTCCGGTATCGATAAGCATAAAATAACGATAGTGTTTAAGCATTACATCAAATAGCCTGCGGGCCCTTGTTTCACCATAACGCTTTAAGGCGTGCTCATACTCCACAAAGATGCTTTTAGAACCTTCCATCCAACCCTTGGTCAGAAAATAGGTCTCTTTGGGACGTATAAATGCTTCACCGGGCCTGCTGAGCACCATAGAAATACAGTCTTCTGTTTTGGGAATAATCAAATTGGCACTAGTAGCCTTTAAACCCACCAACCCGGAACCACAGCAGCCATAGGCAAATAATACGTTGTGTACCCCGTCCAGCCCATCTATCTCCCGCTGCAATTTAGCCCTTAACTGGTTGGGGTCGTTATGATAATCAGATTCCACCCAGATCACCGGATACCGAACCCCGGTTTGCTGCATGGCCAGATTCAATTCATCACTTAATGTTTGGCAGGCAATAATTACATCGCTCATAAAATCATCCTCGCGTATGACATGGGGACTAGGACAGCGTACCCTGCGCCTTTTAGGACGTGACATGGGTGACATGGGGACGTTTCGTTTGACTCACTCCGCGTACGTTTGCGACACAGGGACGTTTCGGTTGTCTTACTCTACGGCCGTTCACTATGAAACGGGTAAAACGATCTAAAACGGGTGACACGGGGTGATACGAGGAGGTTTTCATCGTCTTATTGTGCGACCTTTCATGCGTTTCGCGGGATTGAACTATTCCCATGGCTCCTCTAACACCGCTCCCCTTACACTGTATCACTGTAGTTTTAATAAGGAAGGCGGTTCTCCCAGTATAGAACGGCGTACCCGACGCCTTTTATAGATAGGTATATACAACCATATACTAAGTGTATCTTAGAATTAGGATGGTTTTTTGTCAACAGGGATGTTCGTTAGTACTACAGTATAATTTGGCTTATGCCACGTTCGCTACGCCACGGTAGCCTAATGCTACGGGGGTAGTTCCACTCATATGAATGACCGCTACCCTGAGTTGAAAAGAGCCTGCTGCCAAGCAGCCCTGGGGCTAAAGAGCTAACACTACAATGTAAATCAAGGTTTAATTAAAGTTATCCAGCCATATCTAAGGTTTTATGGTCATCGAAAGGTTCAGTTGTCTTCAGGGTAAGACAACTGAAACGTCCCCATGTCACACCCATGTCACATGGCTTCGGCTAAATCAGCACCAACCTTGGCCTGTGATTTGGCGCCCAACTCGGGTAACAGCAATACCACCACACTCACCAGGAAAAAGCATAAACTGCCCAGGGCGAAGAACAGGGTGTAATTTTGACCCGCTAGCGGTGTAATTATAAATGATGGTATGCAGACTCCGCCAACCACCTGCAGGGTACCGATAATCCCCCCGGCACTCCCGGCATAAACAGGTCCTATTTCCGGCAGCAGCATGGGGAAGGACATTAAGATGGGCGCGCACATGCCCAACATGATACCGAGCAAAGCAAACAGCGCCGGCATGACTATCCCCTGGGGTGCCAGCCACGCCAGAATTCCGGCCGCCGCCCCCAGAACCGCCACCAGTGCTAAAAAAGGCCTTAATTTGCCCGTGCGCCGGGAGATAACCGGCCCCAAAATACTGCCCACAACTGTGCCGAAGGTGACTATGGAAGCCATAAAGCCGGCTGCGGCCGGCCTAAGGCCTTGTTCACTGTGCAGCGCATTGGGCAGGAACCCGGAAAAGGCCATGGAGGAGCCCATAAAGAACATCAACGCCACGCCCACCAGCCAGACGTTTTTACTCCCGGCAGCTACACCAATATATTTAGTCACCGGCATAACGGGCAGATCGGGGGCCCCCTCGGGTTTGGCTTTAATAAACAGCATCCACAGCAGCCAGATTACCAGCATGGCTATCCCTGCAGCAATAAATGCGCTTTTGGTGCTGGGAAACAACGCTGTGGTGGCTAAAGCAATTCCCATACCCACACCGGTGGCTGAGAAATAGATGCCCATGGCCATGCCCATCTGTGCTTTGGAAAACCATGCCCCCAGCAGCTTGGGTGCATTGGCATTTAAAAAGCCGGGACAAATACCGGCCAAAAACATCAGGATGAATAATTGAAGAAAGTTTTCCGCTGAAAAGCGAAAAAACGTCCCGACTATGGAGAAAACAAATCCTACGGCAACTACTCTTTTAACGCCCCACCGGTCCGCCAGGGCGCCTGCCGGAAAGCTGAAGAATAAGCCGGCCAGCATGGGAGCTGTAAGAACCATTCCATACTGCCCGGAGGTTAGCTTAAAGTCAGGAATGATTTGGTAGGCCAGTGCTGCCACTTGAAACTGGGCAATAAGCGCGACACACATGGTAGACCACATGATAAGCAAAATTACCCAGCGGTATGGCAATGACGAAAGTTTTGCGCATTCACTCATAGTTTTTGTTCAACCCTATTCATTATTTATTTGGACAGTTAACGAACTGTTTTTACCTGTACTACTCCGGACGAATCCGCGACGCAGCTAAAGGCTGAAAGTAATGCGGTGGGACAGTATCCGTGGCCACTGTGGTATGCCCTGAGCGCTGCGAAGGGCAGTAGGAAAGGCGATAGAAGCGTCCCGAACGAAAGGTACCAAACGAAAAGTAAGACAAAGGAAACGTCCCCATGTCACCCATGTCACTTCCAGCGCATGAAGCTTTCGCCGCCTTGATGGGTGCCAGGTGTTAAAAGTTGATGTGCCACTACCCGAAGACAATTTTCATATCTCCTGCAATCGTTTTCAACTTTCAACCTTTCAACACCCGGCACCTAAGCAAGATTACAGCAGCAGATATATTACAAATTCAAACATCATATCTTCGTAGCTTTGCATTTTAGGAGCCATTGCCTCTGCTTGCTTGGCATCTATTTCCGGGTGCTGGGCTTTATATTCTTCCCATGATTTGCAATACTTGGTATTTAATTTAACACTCATCGAATATCCCCCCCCTAATAATTAGCATTAGCAGCCACGTAATCCAGCACTGCCCGGGCGTTTTCCACGTTAATGCTGTCCAGCGTAACCGGAACTTTATCAAAGTCAAAGAAATACTTGCCGCCCGGTGCCAGTATATCGATAAGATCCTTAGCTTTATCAATACACTGCTGTTTGGTCCCGGTTTTTAAAAGTGATGTGGGGTAGAAGCCCGATATAATATGTTTTTTACCGAGCTTTTCCTTAACCAGTTTGGGATCACCGTACTCAAACCTCATGATGGTATTCTCCGGCAGTTCATACAGATGATCAAGATAACGCATCCAGTCCTGCTCAACAAAAAGGTTTGACGGGTAGCCCGCTTCGGCCAGTGCCTCAACCAATTTCTTAAAGGTTGGCCAGTAGAACCTTTCAAAATCCGAAGTGCGCATGAACGGTGCCATGTGCAGTGGTATAAAGACAGCGTTATATTTGGATGGCGGAACCGGCGGTAGGCCTTTTTTAATCATAATGGGGGTGGCGGCCTCAGCGGCTGCTTCCACTTTATCCGGCATCCTTCTGATATCAGTGGAAATTCCTTTAAAACCCCTCAGCTGGTCAGCCACAAAATCCAGGGGAGCCTCGGTAAACCCGGCAAAAAAGTTCACTCTGCCGTAACCGTACTTTTCAATCAACCTTCCGTAAGTTGCCTGAGCATTGCCCATTTCATCAAAGAAAGCCTTAAAAGCCTTGGCCATGGTCATTGCCCTGGTATTGGCATCGGTATTCAGCTCTGTATATATACGGGGTAGTATCTTTTCCACTATGCAATCATAAGGGTTGGCAATAAAATCATCGTAATCTTCCCGGGTCATACCTTCAATCTCCGGGTGCTGCAAAAAGCCGCTGGAACCCATGACAAAGTTCCTTGCACCCAACAGCTTATAGAAGGAAGGGAATCTAAAGGCGTTGACCGGCAGCAAATCCGAGAAAAAGTCCTGGCATACTTTATCAAATGTTTCCTCCAGGTGAGAGGTATCCCACTGAGCTTCGGTCAAATCTTTTTCTGCATATTTAATGGCAAACTCAATAGGAAAACCCATGGCTACAGGTACTCTTTTGGGGATTTTCCCATCTATCAAATCATGAAATAATTCAGTTCTCTCCCGGGCCAGCGCATTGGTATCGGTCATATTAGTTCACCCACCTTTAATAATTTTTTACGTTTTTGGCCAATCACCCGACATGTTTAATTATCCCTTTATTTAGAATATTTTTTGTCTTTGTATGCGCCGGGCTGATGGAATTATTCAACACCAGTGTTACTAAAAATCATCTACTGCCACCCATGCTGGGGCATATTAGAATAATACAGAGAGAGAATAAGCCCTCCCTGTATTATTCTTTACTAAAGTCCATTAAAGATTAACCATGCACCCATACTCTATATACCTTAAGTGGCCATCTTAAGCCCCAAAGGTTTTTTTAAACACATAAAAACATAATAAATTTGAACAAGTTTTCCTCATAGTCCTGCATTTTAGCGGCCATAGCTTGCTCCTGTTTTTCATCTATCTCGGGATGCTCCGCCTTGTACTCCCCCCAGGTTTTATAATATTTGGTCTTCACAGTTATTCACTCCTTAATAATCGGTGTTTGCGGCTACATATTCATACACCGCCTGCAAGTTTTCGGGCTTGATACTATCCAGGGTAATCAGCACTTTATCGAAGCCAAAAATATACCCGCCCCCTGGTGCTAGAATATCCACTAGCTCTTTGGCTTTATCAATACACTGTTGTTTATTCCCTGTTTTTAGTAAAGTTTGCGGATAAAAACCAGTGACAATATGTTTTCCCCCAAGTTTTTCTTTAGCAAGCCGGGGGTCTCCATCTTCAAAGAACATCACAGTTCTTTCCGGAAGTTCAGCCAAATAGTCAATATAACGCATCCAGTTTTGTTCACAATAAATGAATGCTTGAAAACCAGCTTCCGCCAATTCTTCAACCTGTTTCTTAAATCCCGGCCAATAAAACCTGGCAAAGTCCTTCTCGCGCATGAACGGTGCCATATGCAAGGGAATAAAAGTACATGTGTTTTTTGCGTGGAAAGACTGCATGCCCATTTTAGTTACTAAAGGGGTTAGCGCATTAACGGCCGCTTCCACTTTATCGGGAACCCTTCTGATATCAAGAGAAATGCCTTTAAATCCCCTTAATTGATCCGCTAGGAAATCAAGCGGTGCCTCACAAATCGTGCCGAATAAATTAACATCGGCATAGCCGTATTTTTCTTTTAATCTGGCCGTTTGCATGGCTTGTGTACCGAATTCATCATTATAAACTTTAAACGCTTTGGCCAGTGCAAAAGCCTTGGTAGGTGAATCTAAAGCAAGTTCACTGTATAACCTGGGAAGAACTTTTTCTACAATACAATTGTAAGGTGAGGCAATAAGATCATCATACTCTTCCGCTGATAAACCTTCAATTTCAGGATGCTGAATAAAACCACCTGAACCCATTATCCAGTTTTTAGACCCCAGCATTCTATAAATTGATGGATACCTGACCGCATGCACCGGTACATTATCTGTCACAAAGTCCTGACACACCTTATCGACTACTTCCTCAAAGGCGCCAGAATCCCACTGCGCTTCCGCTAAATCCCTACCCGCATATTGTATGGCAAATTCTTGTTGAATAAAGGCGTAGATGGGTACTCTTTTAGGCACTTTACCTTCCAGTACATCCGAAAACAATTGTGTCCTTTCCCGGGCCAGCGCCTTGGTATCGATCATGCTAACTCACCCACCCTTGACACATTTTAACTCCTTCGGCAGCGTTGGTTGTAAATGCGTCTGCGCCAATCATTTGACATGCTTGTTCCGTAACAGGGTTACCGCCTATAATTACTTTTACTTGATCGCGAAGTCCCGCTTCTTTAAGCGCGTCCACCGTGTTTTTCATGGAATCCAAGGCCAGTGTAAGCACACCGCTCATACCCAGTATTTCCGGCTTAATTTCTTTAACTTTTTCTACAAATGTGCTGGCCGGCACATCAATGCCCAGGTCATATACTTCAAAGCCGGCTGCTTCCGACATGCTCTTGAAAATATTTTTACCAATGTCATGCAAATCGCCCTCCACTGTAGCCAGGACAATTTTACCTGCTTTACCGTTGCTTTCTCCACCCATGACCGTTTTTAAGATTTCGAGAGCAGAGTTTAATAATTCCCCGGCAAATATTAAATCACCCACGAAATATTCTTTGGCGTCAAACAAGTCGCCTACAACAGCCATGCCTTTTTGGCAGGCGCTAACCACAGCTTCAGTTTCTTCGCTGCCGGGATTAGTAGCGACAAATTCCTTTAACATGTCTAATACCTTGGGCTCGTCCAAATCTCCTACCGCTTTGGTTAATACTTGCACGTCCAGCATAAAATGTGTCCTCCTTTTAATGTTTGTTCGAGAAGCTATCGCTCCTCGCGATAACAGCTCATGACTCCGCCAACCTTCCGGTAAAAGCTTGTCCTAAATCAATTGGTTTAGTTTTGGCCGCCTCTGTCCGGGCCGATTTTATTCTTTCGGTAGGCATTGGAGAAGTTCCGGCAGTACCGATCACGACCCAGTAATGCCTCAGTGGCTAAAAGGGTGGTTAAAATATCCCTGTTGCAGGGGTCCAAGATAGCTGAATCCATGCCCGCATAAGTGGCAATGGTTAAAAAATGCTGGTTGACGATTTTTCTAAGGGGCATACCAAAAGAAATATTGCTTAAACCTGAAGTTACTTTAATGGCAGGATACAGTTCTTTAACTGCTTTTAATGTCTCGATGAAGTTTAAAAGGGACTGGTTATCAGCCGATATAGCCATTACCAGCGGGTCGATATGGATTCTGTCGGGAGTTATGTCATACTGTTGGGCCTTTTGCACCATTATTTTAGTTATTTCAACTCTGGTTTGCACGTCGGAAGGGATACCTTTTTGATCACAGGTCAAGGCAATCACTTGCCACCGGGTACCCTGGATCATGGGGTAGATGACCTCGCACTTATCTCCTTCTTCAGACACAGAATTAATAATACCGGGTGCTTTGGCGTACTTAAAAACCTGCTCTATTGCCCTGGGGTTGGGGCTGTCAATACACAGCGGTGTATCAACGGCATCCTGTACAATATCCATCAGCCATTTTAAAGTTTGAACTTCAAACTCCGGCGCTGTGCTGGCACACACGTCAATATAGTCCGCACCTGCCTCAACTTGCTTGACAGCCAAGTCGCGAATAAATTGCTCATCCTTATTTTCGATGGCCTTTTTTACGCCCGGGATGGTTCCGTTGATTTTTTCCCCGATGATAATCAATTTGAGAACTCCCCTCCTAAAGTTTGACTGGAAACTGATCTCTACACGTATATACATGTGTATTTATATATATACTATCATTTATGATTGTTTTGTCAACAGTTAATTATCTGACAAAGAAAAGCGCCTTAAAACATGGCGCTTTCAGTTGGTTAATCGTTAGGTTAGGTTAGCTATCAAATGACATTCATTTTCTTTGCCTCGAAGCGCAACTCATCTCGGAAATCAGGATGAGCAATGTTAATCAGCGCCAAGGCCCTTCCCCGCATGGACTTATAACGAAGTTCGGCAACTCCGTACTCAGTCACCACATGATCAACATAGTTCATACCGGTAGTCACAATGGCTCCAGGAGTCAATCTGGGAACAATCTTGGATATAGTACCGCCTTTTGCCGTAGATTTCATGACGATAAACCCTTTACCGTCCGGGCATTTGGTAACACCCCTGGCAAAATCCGACTGACCTCCACTTCCCCCCCAGATTTTGGTTCCGATGCTTTCAGAGCAGCATTGTCCAAATATATCAACTTCAATAGTAGCGTTAATACTGACCATTTTACGATTCTGGGCAATAATGTGCTGGTCATTAGTATAGTCCACCGGAAGGAGTTCAATAGATGGATGATTATTAATATATTTAAAAAATCTCTTGGTGCCTTCGACTATAGTGCAAACAACCTTGCCCTTATGAATTGTTTTTTTGCTCCCGTTTACCGCCCCGCTCTCCAGTAAACCCACAAGGTAGTCAGAAATAAGTTCAGTATGTATACCAAGATCCTTCTTATGTTCCAGGAACTTGCATACCGCAGCGGGAATGCCGCCTATACCGATTTGAAGAGTAGAACCTTCGTCAATGAGATCAACTATATAGGAACCGATCTTTTCATCCAATTCAGTTACCTGTGGAGGTTGCAGCTCATACAACTCCGCATTGCTCTCTACAATAAGATCCACCTGGGAGACATGGATTTTGTTATAACCACCGGTCCAGGGCATATTGGGGTTAACTTCTACAATAATTTTCTTGGCCACTTCAATAGCAGCGAGAGTATAGTCGCAACCCAGACCATAGCACATATATCCATATTCGTCTATTGGAGTCGCGCTGAGCATCAGTACATCCACATGGTTAGTTTGCCTGATCATACGGGGTATGTCACTGAAATTTGACGGAACATAGCTTGCATATCCATCGTGAACTAAATTTCTTATAGCATCTGTAACAAAAAGTGACTCTATAAAAATATGAGGTGCAAAGGATGGTTCTACATAACGGTGCTTGCGCCTGGTCAAGAATTGCCTGACAACCACATTTTCCAGCTCTTCTTTACGATCGGCTAAAGCCTCCCAGAGGATACAAGGCTCATTACCCTCCGATGGTGTATAAATCAGGTCACCAGATTTAATTACCTTAACTGCTTCTGCCGGGGAAACCAGTTTCTGATCATACATTTCATTTACATTCAACATACTCTACCTCCCAGAATTTAACCTTTATATTGCCATGGTCCTTACAATTACCCACAGCTTACCCCTCTCATCAACAACAAACTTCTCCGGCCACGCCTTTGCAAGCACCGGCAATACCGCATCGAGCAGCCTTACATACCGCAACATTCATCCTTTTAACGCTTTAATAAATATTCAAAAAAGTGCAAAAGGTGGTCCTATGTACAGTCCTTGCTCTGCGAATGGCCGTTTTTATGGCCCGAATGGTCAGATATACATGTTGAACGGTAAACATTTTTATTAGCCGGCGCATTTAACCGTTTAAGGGACAAAAAAACCGATGCCTGGAGGCATCGGTTTCATTAAAATTGGCTCGTGCTATAAAGTTGTGCCATATCAACAAAGATTAAGAAATTTCGATTAAATATCTAAACTTGTGGTCCATTGCTGCACCGATTTTATATTATAGCGGGCTAGTTTGCGCACTACACTTGACTGGGCGATACCCAGGGCCCGGGCTGCCTTCCTGGTGGTCTTGTGCCTGTTCATAGCCATCTCCAGAAGATCCTTTTCCAGCATCTCCTGGGCATCTTTAAGAGGAAGTAAACCGTTTACAACCACAGGCTTCAGCGGTCGTTTAGGGCTGCGGTTAAGCTGCTCGGCCACTTGTTGAACGGAAATTGTATTACCTTCGCACAATATAACCAGCCGCTCAATAACATTTTTCAATTCCCTGACATTGCCCGGCCACCGGTATTCTTCCAGCATGTCCAGCGCCCCCGGCTCAAGACGCTTCTCAACCTGGTATTTCTCTTTAATGGAGTTTAAAAAATGCATCACCAGCGGAATAATATCCTCCCGGCGCTGCCTCAGGGAAGGCACATTGATGGGAACCACGTTGATCCGATAAAAAAGATCCTCACGGAAAGTTCCCCGGCATACACATTCCCATAAATCTTTATTGGTTGCCGCTATTACCCTGACATTAAGCTTGATGGTTTTGGTGCCGCCCAAGCGGTAAAATTCTTGCTCCTGCAGTACCCGGAGCAGTTTCACCTGTAGATTGACGGGCATCTCGGCAATTTCATCCAGCATGATGGATCCTTTATTGGCCAGTTCAAGCAAGCCTGTTTTCCCCTGTTTTCTTGCATCTGTAAAAGCGCCCGCCTCATAGCCAAAAAGCTCGGCCTCCAGTAGATTTTCAGGTATGGCGCCGCAATTGACTTGAATAAAGTTACCCTTTGATCTTGCACTAACGTTGTGAATTATCTGGGCCACAACTTCTTTCCCCGCTCCGGACTCGCCCGTAATAAGTATTGTGCTGTCTGTTTGGGCAACCCTGATGGAGGTGTCTAAAACTTTCAGCATTTCTTTACTTTCGGCAATAACTGTTTCATGCCGTATTTTTTCTTTGAGCAGCTGGGATAACTCCGCATGGTAAAGAGCGGTCTTCATCTGGGACTCTCTTAACTTTTCCTTGAACTGATTCAATTCGGTGATATCCCGCAAATTGGTTATCATCCAGGCAACGCTGCCGTCATCGTTGTAAACCGGGCTGGCGGTCACCAATACTTCTTTTTTACTGGGGTTGATATATTGAAAAGCGGTTACCGTACGGCCCTCCCGGAGGGCCTTGGCGGTTACCGACTCAAACTTGAAAATCCCATTTCTAACCAAGTCCTCTATAGGCTTACCCACAAAATAAGAGTCGTCCAAACCAGTCAGGCGGGCCAGTGCCTTATTTATTCTAACCACTTTGCTCGTGGCATCCGTTACCATAATGCCGTCAAAGGAAGAACCAAAGACGGTATCCAGTCGATTGCAAAGCTGGCGCACGCTTTCCAGTTCCGAGGACACACGCTCCAGTTCAGTAATGTCCTGAAACACCGCAACTGCTCCCACCAGCTTGTTTTCCGTGAGGAGAGGCGTATGATTGGAGACCATAGTTCGCCCGTTAACTTTAATTTTAAGACTGTATTCCGGTTGGCCGGTAGCAATTACCCGGGATAGGGTACACTGGCCCACGTCGATTACTTTCAGCAATTTTTTGCCGATAACATCCTCCGGATTTATACTTAGCAGGTGTCCGGCTGCTTTATTGCATACTGTAATTACACCACCGGTATCAATGGCCAGTATGCCATTGTGGACGCAATCCAGTATTTCTTCAGTGTGGCCATGGACCGGGCTGGCAGTGACATAATCCTGTAAATTCACTGATATTTCCACCTTTTTCTAGTATTTGAGGCACTGGCTAAACACTTATTAAACGTTGGATTATGTTGCGGCAAATTATTGTTGTTGATGTTAATTTATTGTATAATTAGATTTTACATATGTCAGTGCTTAATTTAATTAACTAAAGGTGGAATTATGGGCTAACCTAAAAGTATTACCTGGTGGGTACCCCATCCTTGTATATAAAAAGACCGATATAAATTTTCTGGCATTGAATATATATAACGAATTGTTAGTACTTTTATAGAACAATACCATATGCTACGGCTTAAAACCGGGATTTTTTCAAACTTGATAGCCTCGTTTCTCGTTGTCGCAATGTATTTGTAAAGGCTCCATTGTTCAAAGCTTTTGTCGTCTTGGCAGGTGCCAGGTGTTGAAAGCTGAAAATTGACTTTCAACACCTGGCACCACCTCACCGTCGAAATGAAACTGTAGTGTTAAAGTCAAAACTGTCTTTTATAACTTACCTGCCCTTATATTGCGGAGGTCTCTTCTCGGCAAATGCTACGCGGCCTTCAATCCTGTCCTCGGTGTCCCGGAGTATTCCCCAGAGCAGGTTTTCATAGGCCATACCTTGTCTGAGGGGCAGATCGGCGCCAATAACAACTGCCTGCTTGGCCGCTTTTACTGATAGTGGAGCATTATTGGCAATTTTGTTGGCCATTTGTTTGGCGTAGTCTAAAAGCTGATCGGGTTCTACAACATCACTAATCAGGCCGATCCGGTATGCTTCCTCAGCACTAATACGTTCGGCTGTTAAAAGCATCTTCATGGCAATGGCCGATGATATGGCACGGAGCAGGCGTTGTGTGCCGCCTAGGCCGGGAAGGCTGCCTACTTTAACTTCCGATAAGCCAAAGGAAGCCTTTGAGGATGCTATGCGGATATCGCAGGCAAGGGCCATTTCCAGACCGCCGCCGATGGCATAGCCGTTGATGGCACAGATGATTGGTTTCCACATTTCCATTGATGCAATTAAACTTTCAGATTCAAAATATGTGGAAGCATAATTCTCCTTGGGGGGCATGGTTTTCTTCATATCCGAGCCTGTACAGAAGGATTTTTCCCCGGCCCCGGTTAAAACCGTTACACGGATTTCCGGATCGGTTTTTATATCGTGCCAAATTTGTTGTAGTTCATCCCAGGATTCAGGATCCAAGGCGTTTAATGCCTCCGGCCGGTTTAAGGTAACAATGGCCACATGACCTTCTTTTTCAAAAAGTACGCCCACTCTTCATTCCCCTTCCTTTAGATTTATTAACTAATTTTAAAATTAGACTACCTCTCGAGTGCAAATGTATCATAGACCTTGTTTTTCTTGGTTAATTCCCTAGCCACCAGCCAGCGGTGTATCTCGGACGGACCTTCTACTATACGAAGAATACGTACCAGTCTGTAAATGTATTCAATGGGCATTTCCTTGCTAAGGCCTAGTCCGCCATGCACTTGAATTGCCCGGTCCGCTATACGGGTAAGCATCTCGGTACAAAATACCTTGACCATGGCTGCTTCCAAACGCAAATCTTTAATCCCCTGGTCCGCTTTCCAGGCAGCATGATAAACCATCAACCGCGCGGCATGCAGATCCATCGTTGAATTAGTTATCCACCATTGCACAGCCTGGCGATCAGCCAGGGGCTTGCCGAATGTTGTCCTAATATTGGCCTGTTCAATCATTAGCTTAATTAGTCTATCCGCCATTCCGCAGCAGCGGGCCCCCAGCTCCATACGGCGCACGCCAAAGCGGTTCTGCAGTGGGATAAAAGCCTGCCCAACCTCACCCAGTACCTGGCTTTCATCCAGTTCCACATTATCGTAAACAAGCTCATAGGATACCATTTCTCCGATAACCGGAATATTGCGGACAACAGTCAGGCCGGGTGTGTCCTTATCCACCAGGAAGGCTGTAAAACCGCCCCTTTTGCCCTTTTCCCTATCCGATACCGCAATGGTGATGAAGAAATCGGCCTTATGGGCAAAACTGATGAACATTTTGCTGCCGTTTAATACCCACTTATCTCCCCGGCGGTCGGCGCGCAATTGGATACCGCCGGCGTCGGTGCCCGCGTTGGGCTCGGTCATAGCCAGGGCGGATATTTTTTCTCCCCGAGCATAGGGCAAGAGGTATTTTTCATATTGCTGCTCATTGCAGCAGGACAGTAAATAATTCAGGTTCGGTGCATCGGGAGGAAGCGTCAAAGGAACAATGGAACGGTTCATCTCCTCCACCACAATGACCTTGGCCAGGTAGCCCAGTTCCTGCCCCCCGAATTTCTCCGGGACGTCGATACCCCATAGGCCTAATTCATTTGTTTTTTCCAGCAGCCTCTTTTCATCTTCGGGGGGAATGACGGGCGTGTCCGACAGACCTCTTTCCGCTTCCCGGTTGATAATGGTTTGTTCCAGTGGAAACATTTCTTTTTCGGTAAACTTGCGCACCATCTGTTTTAGCATTACATACTCTTCAGGTAAGGAAAAATCCATAGGTGCTCCCCCTTATGTTAAAAGTAACCCGGTAAATATGGTTTTTTATTATTATTACAGCGAAAATTACTTATTGAGCCATTACCCCTGATCGTCTTCATTTTCAACTTTCAACCTTTCAACACCTGGCACCATCGCTGTAGTGTTATGCAAACACTTGATCAGCTTCTAATTGCTTATACTCCCGGTCGTCCATATTTAAAAATTCCTTCATTACTTCCTCAGTATGCTGGCCCAGTAAAGGCGCGGCTGTTTTGTACTGGGCAGGCGTTTTGGACATGTGGACTGGACAACCGTTATACGCGCTTACCCCTATTTCCGGGTGGTCCAGGTAAACCCAGTGGCCCCTTGCTTGCATCTGCGGGTCTTCCAACATATCCTTGGCATTTAGCACCATGCCGGCCCGCACTCCGCTGCCGGCCAATTTTTGCATCAGTTCATGGCCGTCTTGCCCACTGGTCCATTTTTCAATCATGCTGTCCAGCTGATCCTGGTTGGCCATCCGCCCTTCTTTGGTGGCGAATTTGGGGTCATTGGCCCACGCCGGATTACCCATTACATTTTTCAGGGACTCCCATTCGCTGTCATTGTATACGGCTATGCCGATCCACCTTTTATCGCCCGATGTCCGGTAAACCCCGTGGGGTGCCGCATTGAGATGCCTGTTGCCGATGCGGCTTTGTTCACGGCCGTTGACGGCATAATCCATGACCGCAACCGGTTTCATGCAAATCGCTGCTTCCGACTGCGGGATTTCAATAAATTGCCCTTTACCGGTTTTATTGCGGTGTCTGAACGCCGCCATAAGGGCAAAAATTGTATGGGTCGGCACTGCAACGTGGTCGGAGTAGTTTGTTCCCGTACCGAAAGGAGGCTGGTCGGGAAAACCGCTCAGGTGGTTGAAACCGACCAGGGCGTTAAGCGTGGCCCCGAATCCCATGTAAGAGCTGTGCGGACCGGATGATCCTTGCATTGACATGGTGACAAATATGATATCTGGCTTAATCTTTTTAACGTCTTCGTAGCCCAACTTCCATTTTTCCATAACCCCTGGTCTGAAGTTATTAATTACCAGATCGCTCTTTTCAATTATCCGGGCTGCGACATCACGGGCTTTAGGGTGTTTCATATTTAAAGAGATACTTTGTTTATTGGGGTTGCGGTTGCTGAAATAGCCGCTTCGATCTACCCCGGGTATGCCGTCTTTAAATGGTCCCGTCATCCGCAGTATTTCAGGCTTGCTTTTTGTTTCAATCTTAATCACCTTGGCACCATATTCGCTCAAGAACCGGGTGGCTATGGGACCGGCTCCTACCCAGGTAAAGTCGGCTACAATAATTCCATCAAGCGGCATCTTCTTTGACAACCACTACACCCCCTTTCACCAGCACTGCTATTTGATCAGGTGTATACCCCAATTCCTGCAGAATCTCACTGGTGTGCTGCCCGAAAACCGGAGCCGGTTTACTCAGCTCCCACTTCATCTCAGTCATATCATAAGCAGGACCGGGATAATGGATCTCGCCCCCCAGTGCTTCATGGTACATTGTTTTGAAAAATTTCCGGTATTGCAGTTGGGGATTGTTGTAAACATCCTTGGGGCTGCTCACGGGGAAAACACAGCATTTGCGGCGCTGGCTTTCCTCATATAAAAACAGCTTATCTTTATTCATTAGGAAAGGTTCAACGATTTTCTTGAATGTTTCTACCGATTCCTCTTTGCGGCGATACAGCGGGTCCAACCATTCATCGCCCCTTAGAACTTCAGCGCCTTCAATTTTATCTTCGATCAGCCAATCAACGAAGGGATCCCACAGGTAGCGGTTTTTACCCATGGCCGCCATTACAAAGACATACCCGTCCCAACAGGGATATGTACCATATCCGGCTTCCGCACCGATTAAGCTCCTGCGGATTATACCTTCCAGGTCATAGTATTGCACCGCGTTTTCCAGGGCGGTGGATACGCTCTCCTGCATGGAAACATCCAGAAACTGTCCTTCTCCGGTTGCTTCAGCATGATACAGGGCGATGATACTTCCCATTGCCGCATACAGTGAACCCATCATATATGCTTGATCGCCGTATGCCCGGGAGGGTTTTTCATCATCTTTGCCGGCCAGGTATAAAAAGCCACCCATAGCCATGCATACCAGATCCGACTGCGGAAAATCTTTATACGGGCCATCCTGCCCAAAGGGGGTTATGGCTACATGAACAAGCTTTGGGTTTACAGCGCTTAATTGACTGTAGCCCAGCCCCAGTTGATCAAGGCAACCGGGGCGTTCGTTCTCGATAAGGATGTCGGCTGTTTTTACCAGTTTAAGAAATATTTCCTTACCTTCCTCGGTGGTTATATCCAGGACCATACCTCTTTTGTTGGTGTTAAAGTACTGATATTCAAGACTTCCTTCGGTACTGGGCACATCTTTGTAAAAAGGTTGATATGCTCTGGCCGGATCACCTTGAGGCGGTTCGATATGAATCACATCGGCGCCTAGATCTGCAAACATTTTTCCGGCACAGCTGCCAACTTCTCCGGCCAATTCCAGTACCCGTACATCCGCGAGTGGACTTGTTTTTGATTCCATACTGTTTCTTTACCTCCTCTCTCACCTGCCGGGTGGTTCTATCGCGGCAGGCCAAGAGTTCCTGCTTACCGGTAACTTAGAGCAGCTGCCGGTATCCTTTTATCCCCTCCCGCAGGGGAAGGGGATAAAGCCCATTTATTTAACCGGTCAATATCAACCCGCAGTTAATACTACAGCGAAAATTACTTATTGAGCCATTACCCCTGATCGTCTTCATTTTCAACTTTCAACCTTTCAACCTTTCAACACCTGGCACCACGGTAAATCCGAGTGGACTTGTTTTTGATTCCATACTGTATCTTTACCTCCTCTCTCACCTGCCGGGTGGTTCTATCGCGGCAGGCCAAGAGTTCCTGCTTACCGGCAGCTCAAAACCAGCTGCCGGTATTCTTTTAATTAACCAGTTAACATCAACCCGCGAATAAGCTCCGGCCACCGCAGATAAAGATAGTTTGCCCGGTAATGTAACCTGCCCCCTCACCGGCAAAGAACAGCACTCCATTGGCGATGTCATCAACATTGCCGATGTCTTTACCGGGTTGTTTATTCCTGAGCCGTTCTTGGATCTCGGGCGTAAGAATTTGCCATAGTGGTGTGTCGATTAAACCGGGTGCGATACAGTTTACGGTAACACCTTTCCTGCCCAGCTCCAGGGCCAGTGTCCTGGTGAGGCTGACTATACCGCCTTTGGACGCGGAATAGTTGGCTTGCCCCGGGCCGCCCAGCCAGGCCCTTGAGGAGATATTGATGATTCTACCGTAACCTTGATTTCTCATATATTCAGAGGCTACTTTAGCACAGAAGAACGCGCCTTTCAGGTTGACGTTTAATACGATGTCCCAGTCTTCTTCGGTTAACTTTCTGATTGATTTGTCCCTGGCTACCCCGGCGTTGTTGACCAGAATGTCAATTTGACCATATTGTTCAACTGTTTTATTGAACATTGACTCGACTTCAGCCAGTTTGGTTATATCTGCAACTATACCCATGGCTGTGCCACCGGCTTCGAGGATTTCTCCCACAACACGGTCAACCTTGGTGTTGTCAACGTCGTTAACTACTACTTTGGCCCCGCACTTGGCCAGTTTCTTGGCTATTCCTTCCCCTATGCCGCCTCCCGAACCTGTGATAAGAGCTACTCTATCTTTAACTTGCATATCCTTTTAACCTCCTTCCAATTAAAGCATTAAACGGATAGTGAACTGTAGATACTCTTGCCGCCGCAAATAAATATGGTTTGCCCGGTAACGTAATTGGATTCGTCAGAAGCGAAAAACAGAACGCCATAAGCAATTTCCTCCGGCTCTCCGATTCTGCCCACGGGCTGGAGTGCCAGCAGATTTTTTTGTACTTCTTCCTTTAACATATCGAATAAAGGAGTTCTGATAATCCCAGGCGCTATACAGTTAACCGTGATTTTATGTTTAGCCATTTCCAGTGCCAGTGTTCTGCTAAGACTTACCACGCCACCCTTGGATGCTGAATAGTTGGCCTGCCCCGGCCAGCCCAGCCAGGCCCGGGACGAAATATTGATAATCCGCCCGTATTTCCTTTCCCTCATGTGGGCTATGGCTGCCTGGCAGGTATTAAACATCCCTTTAAGGTTTACATTAAGTACACTGTCCCAATCTTCCTCAGTCATTTCAAGAAAGCCCTTGTCTTTGGCGATCCCCGCATTGTTGACCAGGATGTCAATACTGCCGAAACGCTCCACGGTTCTATTAATCATCATTTGGACCTGTTGTCTTTGTGAGATGTCCGCAACAAAGCCCAGTGCTTCTCCGCCCGCGTTTTTTATATCTTCTGCAACTCTCATCACATTTTCTTCATTAATATCGTTGATAACCACCCTGGCCCCGTTTTGCGCAAGGGTTTTGGCTACCACTTCCCCGATTCCGCCCCCGGAACCGGTAACCAGAGCAACTCTATCTTGCACACTCATTGCGTTATCCTCCTCCCGGTAAATTCAATTAATGTTTCATGCTGGTTGATTAACGTGTAAGTATATGCATTGTGCAGGCTGCATTATCCAAACCGTATACCCCGCCGCCCGTCACATGGGTTATGGCGGCTTTACAGTCCGGCACCTGACGGGCTCCGGCATCGCCCCGTAATTGCCAGGTTGCCTCTACAATCTGAGCGGCTCCGGTACAACCGGTTGGGTGACCGCATGATAACAGGCCTCCCCGGGGGCTGAATACTACCTTGCCACCGTAATCGGGACCGCCGCTTCTGATAAAGTGGCCCGCTTCACCATGTTTACAAAAGCCCATGGCTTCATAATATAAGAATTCTCCAATGGCAAAGGCGTCGTGACACTCGACCATGTTGATATCATCGGGACCCACGCCTGCCATATCATAGGCTTTTTTGGTACATCTAATGGTAATTTCCATCTCTGTCATGTCTCTGAAGTCGTTTCTGAATATGCCGGAAGTCAGTGAGCTCGCTGCTATACGGACCAGCTTGCTGCCCAGCTGCAGCGCTTTTTCTTTGGTGGCGACGATTACTGCCGCGCCACCGTCGGCGTTTGGACAGCACATCAGCATGGTGAGGGGATCGGCAATCGTCCTGGCGCTTAACACTTCCTCAACGGTAATTGGCTGCTGGTAAGAAGAATACGGGTTCATCGCTGCATGCCTGCGGTTTTTAACCGAAACCAGGGCTAAATCAGTTGGTGTGGCATCAAACTCGTGCAGGTAACGCTGGGCCCGCATGGCATATATACCTGCCATTGTCGCCCCCTGGATCCCTTCGGGGTCTCTGGGGTCCGGTGCCAGTCCGGTGCCGGCTGCTCTTGAACTGGAAAGGTGTTGCACGCCTATGCCCATGGCTACATCACTTTTGCCCGTCGCCACATCTTTATACGCCAGGTGGACAGCTATAGCCCCACTGGAACAAGCGCTTTCCACGTTGGCCATGGGAACGCCGCCCAGCCCGAGGGTTCCGCAAACACGCTGGCCGAAACATACGCTGCCGGACAGACCTCCCATTTCACCGATAAATATGGATTGAATTTCTTTAGGTGAAATACCGGCATCTTTGACTGCTGTATGGATTGCTTGTCTTCCTAATTCATCAGCGGTTACGGGTGCCTTTTTATATATCTTGGTCATACCTACACCGATAATATAAACATCTCTATAATTCATTTATTTTGTTGCACCTCCCATATGAAAATTGTCAAAAAGTGTATGCTTTAATATTTTAAAAGGACATGTATTTTTATAAATTTAATAGAGTATCCCGAGTAAAATTTTATCCTACAGGAATAAACTTGTAACTTATAGTATCTTTCCCGCTGGCGTCCTCCCGAATTACACCAGCCCTTACCTCCATTTCCATACCTATTTTTATATGTTCCTTTATTTTCTCAACATCAGCATCCATTTCAATTTGCGCGCCAACCCTTACGCCTTCTTCCGGAAAGTCAACAAACCCAAAAGCCAGGGGTGGTTTAATACCTTTTTGCGGAGTGTACATGATCGTATAGGTATAAAGTTTACCTTTGCGCAGCTCCCTTTTGTCGAATTCGTTTGACCAACAATTGGGACAATACGGTAGTATAGGAAACCACGTTTTACCACATTCTTTGCAGCGGAATGCTATTAAATATGGTTTCTCTCCTCCTTCTGATACTACAAAAAAATCAGGATGATAGATTACCTGCTCTTCCATAAAAATTCCCCCTTTTTTGATTTAACTATGTCTGGCACCAAGTTGGGTAAATGTTTCATATATTTTGAATATTGCAATTACTATGCCAGTTTTTCAAAAAAGTAAATTCACTCTAAGCACTACTACTACAGCAAAAATTACTTATTAAGCCATTACCCCTGATCGTCTTCATTTTCAACTTTTAACCTTTCAACACCTGGCACCAAAAAACATTTCAATATTGAAAGCTTTGGCATTCAGTATTGAAATGTTATATATTTCATAATTAAGATCCGCCAACTCCAATCACACCACCGACTGTTATATTAAGTCCTGGTTGCAATCCCGCACTTGCCAGCATTTTTACCAGATCAATAACGTCGTTATTGGACATTGAATTAACACCGCGGTACTTATAGCTATCTAATCTCCCCAATAATTGGTACTTATTTTCTCCATAGCTATGAAAGGGGAGTATATCCACATCAATTCTTGTTTTAAACGTACTGAGATACTTTACATAAGCCTCGTAGTCCTTTTTCGTGTTGTTAAATCCGGGTACAATTGGCAGTCTAATTCTTACCGCTGAGCTAGAGTCAACTAGTTTTTTAATATTGGTAAATACAACTTCACTGTCACATTTAATAACATCCCGATATTTTCCGGGATCCATGGTCTTAATGTCAACCAGAAAGAGGTCAACGAATTCCCTCAATTCATCAAAATAATGCCATTGGCAAAACGCAGAGGTTTCAACAGCCACATGTATATATTCCTGCTTGAGCTTCTTTGCAAGTTCAATTGTAAATTCCGGGAAAAAAAGAGGCTCTCCGCCACTGATAGTCACCCCGCCACCAGATTTTATGAAAAACAAAATATCCGCAGTAGCCTCCCTAACAACTTCATCTAATGTTAAATTGTTCCCAACGCGCTCCCTGGCTCCTTCAAGACAAACATCCACACACCTACCACACCCGCTGCATTTATTTCTATCAAACCGAATAAAAGCATCTTCATTATGATACTCAACGTGTGTAGCACCGGTTGGACATATTTCTACACACCTGGCACAACCAATACACTTATCAATAAAATAGTTAATTTCAACCTTGGGGCTTTGAGTTTCAGGGTTATGGCACCACGGGCACCTCAGTGGACATCCTTTTACAAATACCGTCGTTCTGATACCGGGACCATCCTGGAGAGAAAAATGCTGTATATTGGTAAATAAAGGCATTTTATTGATTAATGAAAGGTCATTATGCTTTTCTAGGACTGACATAACTTTTCACCTTCTTTCTATTACTAATGCACGTATAATTACATAATTTTACTGTGGGCTAATAAATCACCAAATTTGCGCGGGAACTCTTCCAGATTGTCAATAAACTGCACCTGGTTGCCATACTCCTTCTTTAATGCCACCTTATTGTTTTTTTCACAGCCAAAACCCAAGGTCATTAAACTTATTTTATTTTTTTTGCAGTGATTGATAGCATACTTTACATCACTACCCCAATTAGAGGCGCCGTCTGTAATGTGAATAATGAACGGGTATTTATTCTTTCTTTTCAGCATCATTGCCGTGGCAATAATCGCCTCGCCTGAAGCCGTCTTGCCCTGGGGAAGAACCGTATATAATTCGCCTCTCTTTTTGGATAGTTCAGTTAAATTACACGTTCCCTTAGCCTCGCTATAGGCAAATACCCTGGTGTTTTTGTTATAATTGCTTAAAGCTTTATAAAGCATGGAAAAAATAATCTGTATAGCTTTCCATTTAGGACCACCCATAGATCCCGAAGCATCAACGACAAGAATAATATTATTGGTCATTTCGTATTCTACTTTTTTATGCATAAATATGTTTCCTGTAAGTGGTGCTCTATATAAACGCCTGGCATCAATCTTCCCACTTTTCATGCCACGGCTGATGGAATTTCTTTTTTCTGTATGCGACCTTACTATAGCCTGCAATCTGTACAGAAGATGTCTGTCATAATTATCTTTAAGCGGTAGGACGATATCATTGATCTCTATCGGCACTACGTCATCATCCTGGCATAAAACTCTAATGTCTTCTGTTAAATCCATGTTTTTTCTGTTTAATTGAGCTTCGATTTCCTTCGCCATGAAGGCTGTAATTGGTTTAAGTGGTTTTTCTCCGTCACTGACCGCTTCACTGGCATCCGATGTTTTTGGCAGGTAGGTTGAATCTTGAATACTGGCAATCCAGAATTGGGTATGATTTAAAAGTTCCTTCCACTTACTGATATAAAGATTCGCCCTGAACTCACAGCGGTCGACAATACTATGGATCTTCAGGCATTCTTCAATTAAAGCTACAGTTATTGAATTAAGCATGCGCATTGGTTTTTGGTATAATTGTTCAAGATTATAGCCAAAGTAACCTTGTATATCATTTGTAAAACCTTCCTTGTATTTGTAACCCCTTATATCAGCATCAATGAGCCACCAGAGATAAAGCAATTCATCAAATGTAGGTGGCTGATAAAACGCTTTTCTTGCTTCTTCGAATCTATAATTCCGGTTTTTCTCTGCGTATAAGCCCAAAATGGACCGGTTAGCTACCAGGTCCACATAAATCCGCTCAGCCATATCCACATATAGCATATATTTTCTAATATTAACTGCAGACGCTTTTCCTATTTTTCGTAAAGATAAGGTTTTTATCCGTTCATACCACTCCATGCGTTTATACGCTTCATGGACTGCCATGCCAACGACTATATCGGTTTTATTCCCGGGGATGGGGTACTTTCCCAAGACAAGAGAAGGATCCAAAATAATATCATTTTCTTCCGAAGATGTTTTCATTCCCGACCAGATAATGTTACCCACATTGCGTCCCATAAAACCAGATATTTTCAGAATAGCACCTAAAAGGTTAGCCAGTTCCAGAAATTCCACAGGGGATTTATTCCGTCTCCAGAACTCGGAATACCCCTCTTCACCCGGTATTAAGAAGGTCTTAATCACATTACCCGATTGTTTATTTTTGCCGGCAGGCATTGTCCGCACTCCTTTCACATACTTACGCATCATTTTTTATCTCGTGTTTCATACAACCCGCCGTTAATCTCTGGTAAAAAGTACGTATGCACTGGTGTTTTCAGCTTCAGTATATTTTTTTTCAAGATGTAGGGTTAAAAGAATAGATTCCAAGTACTCCTTATTTGTTTGCATACTGAATATAATAGCTTCTCTAGTCGTAGCCCCGACTGCAACCAGTTCCGCAATCATTAAACTGGTTCTGGTTGAAACATCCATAGGTAGTTCTGAATGTCCTCTCAGTTTGTTTACTATCTCTATAATTTCACGGGATTGCTCCCTGCTGATACCTGTTTTTTGTGCCAAGACCTCAACTTCAACATCTTCAGGTATATAGTCCATTAAAACAGTGTAGAAGCGATCCCTTAAGGCGGGGTCCAGCATTTCAGTACCGATGAATTCCTCACCTTCGTTCATTGTGGCAAAGAAGGTTACTCCATCAGCAACTTTCAGCATCCCCAATTCATCCATCCAAACCTGCCTATCTTCAGCGAGCAGTGAAAACAGCATATTTAAGGCCTTGGGATGTTCGGGCCGGTTGATTTCTTCAAGGTGTATTACGCAAGAGGGAGTCTGTATAGCTTCGGGAAATAAATAAGGGCGATAGCTTGTTTCACCCTCTTTGAGTACATATTCACCAAACAGCTGACCTGGTTCGGCTAAAATGCCAATTTGGAAACTGGCCAAGGGGCGGTTATAAACAGCGGCGAATTGACGAACCAGAGAAGATTTGCCGCAACCCTGCTTTCCCGTAACCAGTACATTAACAGGGTGTTTATCGGAAATTATTTTTATTTTGTTTAACATATCCCGGGTTTCCCTACTAACATAGAAAAACGGATCTTGCTCTGGAATCAAAATGTTATTATTTATGGTCATTACGTATGCACTCCTTTGGACCAATTAATAATTTAAGACAACGTGCATTCTGTTAAAACAGGTACACGTTGTCATTCTTTTTTTTATACGTGGTCTCTGAAATAAACTTCGCCTTCTTCAAATTTATCACAGGTCATATTATAATAATCTTTGATTAGCCTTTTCCAGATGCTGCCCATTTTGGTACGGGATCCAATGCATTGACCTTTAGAGGGGTCCGTCGGATCCTCAATTCCCCATTTACATTTTAAGCAAGGTTTTGATGTCCCCGGCTCAAGCCTGATGTCGGCTGATCTATGTGTAAGTTTTAATGTTTCAGCCATATATAACACTTCCTCCTTTTAAGCATAGTCATAAGATTCTTGCACAAAAGCATGAAGTCCCTACAAGCTGTTTCTTAACCCAGTTCGCCAACATTCAAAAACTCAAGGTCTTCAGGCCCAAAATCCTGTTCAGTCCTTGCGATAATCGTCTCCTGACCATACTTGGAAATATCCACAAAACGCGCACTGAATCCAGCCACACGTACAATTAAATCCTGATGTTTTTCCGGTTCTTTTTGGGCGGCTCTCATTTCAGCCGTGCTGACTACATTGAACTGGACATGGTCAATATTCAAATCATACCAAGTACTCATGTAAGCCTTCCAGATTTTAAAGCCATGTTTGCTCCTCATGATCGGAACCGACAGGCGCTGGTTCAACAAGTTAGCTTTTTGCGAACTGGAATCAACTCTGGAAACGGACCTCAATACTGCAGTCGGGCCTTTTTTATCGGTTCCCATGTACGGGGAGATACCGCCGTCGTCGGCAGCCTCACCGCCATATCTACCATCAGGTGTCGGGCCGGTCCGGGCACCGACTTCCATATAGAGTCCCACCGCCTGTCCTACCGGCATCACAGGACCGGCCGAATAATTTGTTATTTTCCTCATTTCTCCGGCAAGAATGTCTTCATAGTAACGCTTAATTACCGCATCGGCATATTCATTGTCATTTCCCCACTTGGGCGCATTCAAAAAATCACGCCTCATTTCTTCGTAGCCTTCCCAATTGCAATGTAGTGCCGTCAGCAACTCATCCATTGCATATTTTTTTTCGTCGTAAATGAACTTTTTAATGGCAACCAGTGAATTCCCCGCCACAACAGATGTTATGGGATTCTTCCAACCATTTGGTTGCTCAGACAATTCCATGGCATCCATACCTAATTCCATACAGCCATCGTCAAGCATGGAAACAAAGGGCATTTGAAGTTGCCTGATCTCAAAATACCGCGACACGTCTTTCGATCTGACACCAAGGTCACAAGCATACCTGTACTGTATCCTGAATGCTTCCCATAGATCCTCAAAGGTTTTAAAATTTCTGGGATCACCCGTGTGCGGTCCAAGCTGCGCATTTGCGTAACTCCAGTCAAACCCGTCATTTAGTGTGACTTCAAAAATTTTGGCCGGGAAGATGGCGCCCCCACCCTCCGTCCTGGTCTTTTGGCTCTTTCTTCTGCCGCAAAGACCGGGGGACATGCAGAGGACGTTGACCCAGTCATGAGCTTCCTCCGGGGTGGCACCGTTATTATTCATGCTGAACTGACCATAATAAAGCATTTGCGCTGTATTAACGCCGTCATGCTTAATCGAGGGATAGCCCAATCCATCCCTTATGCATTCAAAAACACGGCGTTTTGTCTTTTCACGACCTTTAGGGTGCCACCTGAATACGATAGAAGGCTCCGTAGTTCTGATATTTCTCGCCGCCTCAAGAATGGCATCGGTACAGTCGTTGCAACCATCACTGCCGTCCCGGTTCAGACCGCCAATTGTAAGAATAAACAAGTCATTGGATCCCGGAAAGATTTCCCGATATCCTCTTGATTTACCGGCACCATGTTCAGAAATTTTTAACCGCTCGCACTCAAAGAGTTCAACCGCGTCCTCATGAGTCATTGGCTGGAACGTTTTTTCAATTACACTGGCTTTGTAATACGGCCAGCACAATTTGTCTTCCTTTTGGGCGTACCCACTAGCATACCGATCAATGGCATGACAAATAAGATAAGTAAACCATTTGGACTGCATTGCATCCCTGAGGCCTGTAGAAGGCTCAGCCGGCACTCTCTGGCAAATATCGGCGATCATTAATAATTCATCTTTTCTCTTGGGATTAGTTTCAAAATGTTCCGCGACGATCTTGCACAGCCGGGCATGGCGCCTGGCCCAGGCAATAACAGCCTTGCCGGCAATGATCATTGCTTTCCATTCATCAATTTTTGATATCCACTGCAATCTTTCCGGGGCATTCCAATACGGCTCGGCCATTTTTTCCATTGCTTCCTTGATGTGCTGTTCGGCCAACTCAATCCTTTTCAGCACGCCATCCTCCAACACTGTTTCATACGGGGGTATAATACTGTTATATCCTGTGGCAAATTCAGGCGCTTCTATTGTGCTTACCTGGTACATCTGAAACAATTCTTCCTCTGTAAAATAAGCTTCACACTGAGACTGCAAGGAATATTTTTTCCAGTACTCATTTATTTCCATAGCCTCTTCCACGGGCAACGGGGCATACTTCGGGCTTTGAATGTAGTCCTGCACAGCCATGTAAGCCAGCTCTGGATACAGTGGAACATAGCTGGGGTGTTCCGCATGATATCCAATGATAAGTTCGTCTTCCTGCAAGATTACGGTACACTTGTTTAGAATATTTGCCAGGCCTAAAGCCCTTCTGATTACCTGCGGCTTCCCCTCGGATTGTTTATGTGCCTCGGTAATTAAACGCATCCGCTCTATTCCCGCTCTTACGCCTTCATCCACAAATTCTCCAGCTGTTGCATGCTTCCAACGGCACCTGGATTTAAGTCTTTTTGTTCTTTCAGTAATCGGGCGCGCCAGATTCTGGTGAAGTTCTTCTTCCGGTATATTTTCCTCTGCCGGGTTTTCATAAGGAAAATCGATAATTTTGCCATTAAACTCAATTGGATGATGCCTATTTGCCATAAACAAATAACCCTCCTTATATAAATTAAAAGGTTAATTAGCAAGTTTTTTAGTGAAATATTTGCAATTATCTGCTGGCATATCACTCATTACCGGTTTAGACAACCAAAACTTGCCTTTTGGGTCCTTTTCTTCACGTATACAATCACCTTTACCCTGTTCAAAATCATCCTCGCTTTCTGGAATTGGAAAGAACGACTTACATTCTGCACAATTAGCCACAATACCACCTCCTTTCGTGTTTATTTTTTTGTTTTTTTAATTAAATTATTTAGCATTATTTGACAGCTTATTATGTTATCATTAAGCATATTTACAAATACCCCAAATTATCTTAATTTTCAATCTTTTATACACATAGATTGTCCCTTTATACTATGGTTGTAGTGCAAACCCCAATAGCAGGATTAACGACCTGGGATATAGAAGCAATATTTAGCAAAAGATAGAACAAGTCACAATTTAAACATTAGAATATCACTGTTAGAAATAACAAATACATTGGATATATAAAATCTATCAGCCAGCATATCAACTTATTAAACTATACTTTACTGAATATTGCAAATATTATACCACCTTTTGAATAGTATGAAAAATTTTAAAGAAAACGCCTAGGAACATGCAATTATTATACAAAAGTTGGGTTTATTGCTTTTTGGTAAATATTTTAATAATGAAAGACTTGCATTCATTACTAAACCACTTCTTTCATAATTGAAACTATAAATGTTTTATTTTATGTTTTCTATCAGCCTGAATATTTCGGTGCTATAGAGCCACCGTCGATAAAATATATTGAAACTACTGCCATAAGTTTTGAGATATCTGAGGAGGCTACCTGAATGATTCCAAGAATTGGTCATATTATTTTCCATTCTCATTTAATCGATATTTGTTCAGAAGCTTATCAAGATTTTAAGAACGATATAGGGAGCATGGAGATTGCTCAACCTGACCCACTGGATGAAAAAGAAATATTGGCCGCCGCAAAAAAGCTCGAAAAAAAGTGTGATATTCTTATTAGTCGCGTTGATACAGTAGAACTTTTATCTGAACACCTTAATATACCTGTTATAGCTCGCTCCGTTACCTTTTCCAACGTTTTAGATGCTTTAAAAACCGCTCGTAATAAAGGTCGAAGAATTGCCCTAGTTACTCACCATACACAGGAATATGAACTAAGCGATTGGCCGCGTGTTCTTGGTATTGAGGTTGCTAAATTTTATTATCATTCCAGACAAGATGCGCTCGATACCATTCATGAAGTCAAAAGGTTTAATCCCGATGTTGTTGTAGGTGGCGTATTGATTGCCAGCCATGCTTCGGACTTATCGCTTTCCTACGAAATAATACAAATGAAAAAGGATACAATTATTCGGTCCATTTGGAAGGCACTTGATGTGTTCAGAGCTATTCAAAAGGAAAAAGAGTACATTAGAGAATTCCAATTATTACTGGATTTATTGCACGAAGGGTTTATTTTCCTTGATAAAGACCACAATATTACCTATATTAACAACTGTGCTTGTCAGATTTTTAAAGCTGATAAGGCTAATCTGTTGAACAAAGATTTATTTAATGTATTACATGACATTATTTCTCCTGATGGTGTTGCTTCTTTACAAACGGCAGTTGATGATCAAATAAATACCCCCCATCTTGGGCTATTGCTTCCACGCAAAGAAGGAAGCATCGTAGCCAATATAGTTCGTTCTTCCTTAAAAGATCCCCAAAACAAAACTATTATCACCTTTACAGAAACTTCACAGTTACAATCAATCGAATATAAAATACGTAAGCAATTGTCTAACAAGGGTTTGGTTGCCAAGTTTTCCCTTAATGATATTATTGGTAGCAGCAAAACCATAAGACTGGCTAAAGAAAAAGCGTCCGCCTTTGCTAATACCGATTCAACAGTTCTTCTTTATGGCGAAACAGGTACGGGAAAAGAAATATTTGCCCATAGTATCCATAAACTAAGCTCACGAGCTAAGGGTCCATTTGTTTCTGTTAACTGTTCTGCCTTACCTAAAGAGCTAGCTGAAAGTGAACTTTTTGGTTATGAAGAAGGCGCTTTTACAGGCGCCAAAAAGGCTGGCAAACAAGGGATTTTTGAACTAGCGCATGAAGGGACACTTTTTCTTGACGAAATAGGTACCATGCCCCTTGAATTGCAAGCAAAATTATTACGGGTTATTCAGGAGAAGGAAATCTCAAGATTGGGAGGAACAAGAATAATACCTATTAATGTCCGAATTATCGCCGCGACCAACAACAACCTTGAGACGGCTATACAAGAAGGGGTATTTCGTCAGGATTTATATTTTCGCTTAAATGTCCTTCTTTTGCGTATCCCTCCACTGCGGGAACGCCCGGAAGATATACCCTTATTATTTAATTACTTTGTAAAAAAGTTTGCGATAAAATCACATACTAATATCAATACTCTTAAAGATTTATCATTATTAGCTAATTATCCCTGGCCCGGAAATGTTCGCGAATTGGAAAACTTTGCTGAAAGATATGTTGCCCTTACAACTTATCATCAACCCTCCCCTTTCCCATTGGAAGAACTCTTTGAGGAAATAAGATGCGGACTTACACTCAGCCATGCAAAATCAGAGCCCCTTGACACTGTTCATATCAATAAACAAACTTTATCTGAGGCTAGGTTTGCTTCGGAACGTGATCTTTTGCTTAAGGTAGGAGAAAAAGTTAATTGGAACAGGAAAAAAATGGCCCAAATGTTAAACATAAGCCAAGCCACGTTATGGAGGAAAATGAAAAAAGCTTTACCGGAAAAATTTTAATCATTCGGTTTGATAAATACGCCCCTAATATCTAATTGATAGTTTTTTGTTTTATATAGCAAAGCTATCTTCAATTACGGATCTTGATAAACCTGTTATTACATTTGCCTCTGTCATCGATTGATAACCAATTGATTAACCTTATACTCCAGGGTTATTTTAGCACCGTTTATATTTTAGTAATTTTAATTATTACGGTTTTCACAATAAAGCATTACCTGGTATCCCATTCCTTTATAAAAAAGTCCGGTTAAAGTTAAAGCAGGTGCATTGGTACACCTGCTTTAACTTTAACTTGCTTAAACCGAACCTGCTTAATTATTATCCTGCATAATTGATTTTCCTGCTTAACCGCCCCTCACTTGCTACTGCCTACTTACCAGGGCTATTTTTTTATTCGCATCTTCCAAGGATTTATAGCCATACTGCTTGACCGTATACTCCAGGGTTATTTTGGCGCCGTTAATATCTTTGTTCTTTTGATCAACCCGGTTTTCATAATACAATTTAAGAGTTTTGCTTGAATAAGTAGCCAGTTCACTGCGCAAATATGTTTCAAAGGATGTGAAAAATTTGTTATCCTCCCGGCTATAGAGTGGCCTTCCTTGTTTGGTGACATAAGGGTATGCTTTGATAACCTCTTCCTGCCAGGCCAGTTCAATTTCCATGATTTTATCCATCAACTGGGTGACCTCCGGGTCCAAACCCGGCAGCAAGTGTTCTATCCGGGCATAATCGTCCGGTGAGGTTGATTTCATCATCCGGGCATATTTTTCTGATATTAGATCCCTTCCATTGGCCTTGGCTTGTAGAAGGTCGATTAAATAGCTTTCCAGGGCGTTATTCGACCAGCTAATAAACTGGCCTGTGCGCATGGTTTTAAAAGTTTGTGCATCTTCCTGGCAGCTGGCTTTTCCTCCGATATTCTGTACATTTGTAAAAGCATTCCACTCAAGATTAATAATTTTCTTGATTAATTCTTCCATTTTATCTCTCCCATTTACCCCTATTATTGTGATAATAGCTTACTGCTATTGTGAAAAATATTTTGCCATCACCCGAATTACTTTCTCCATTTCTCCTGGGATCGTTCTCAACTTTCAAACTTCAACAACCGGCACTAGCGGGCCCAACTTTTAACTTTTAACTTCAACAACCGGCACTAGCGGGCCCAACTTTTAACTTTTAACTTTAACACCCGGCACCAGCAAAGACAACTTTCAACCTTTCAACACCCGGCACCAGTTTACCGGCACCAACGTACAGTCTATTAAATGACTTTACCGTAAGCCAGTAGGCTGCCGAATTTTCTGGGCATTTCATTCAGGTTGTCAATAAACTGTACCTGGTTGCCGTATTCCTTCTTCAATGCCTCTTTGCTTTCCGGCTTGCATCCAAAACCCAACGTCATCAAGCTTATTTTTTTCTTGCGGCAATAATCGATGGCATATTTCACATCACTTCCCCAGTTGGAGGCACCGTCTGTGATGTGGATAATATATGGGTATTTGTTTTTGTTTCTTTTGAGCATCATTGCCGTGGCGATAATCGCCTCGCCTGAAGCCGTCTTACCCTGGGGGCGAACGGTATACAGTTCGCCTTTTTGGGGGGAGAGATCGGTTAATTCGCATTTTCCTTTGGAATCGTTATAGGCAAATACCCTGGTATTTTTATTGTAGCTAATTAAAACTTTATACAGCGTGGCATAAACCATTTGGATAGTTTCCCACTTTAGTTCACCCATTGAGCCCGAAGCGTCAACGACAAGGATAATGTCATTGGTCATTTCGTAATTGGTCTTATGATGCATAAATATATTTCCCTTCACGGGTGCCCTGTATAAACGCCTTGTATCAATCTTGCCGCTTTTCATACCGCGGCTGGTGATTTTTCTTTTTTCAGTATGCGATCTTAAAACAGCCTGCAATCTATATAGGAGCTGGTTATCAAGATTGCACTTAAGCGGCAGAACGATATCGTTAACTGCTATGGGTACTACCCCATCATCATCACAGATTACCTTGACGGCATCTGTATAATCCATTTCTTTCTTTTTTAAATGAGCTCTTATTTCTTGCCCCATGGGGGCTAGCATTGGTTTTTCCGACTTTTCAGCGACACCGGCCGCTTCAATGATATCCGATTTTTTGATCACAAAGAGCAGGTCCCACTCGCTGGCCACCCAGGTCCGGGTGTAATTATACAGCTCTTCCCAAATGCTGAAGTAAAGATCGGTTCTGTAGGCGCAGCGGTCAACAACACTGTGTATTTTAGGGCATTCTTCAATTAAAAAAGGGATAATTGAATTCAGCAGACACAGCGGTTTTGCATAGTACTGTGCCAGGTTATCGCTGTAACGCCCATACATTTCATCGGTAAAATTTTCTTTATATTTACAGCCGCTGTTATTGGCAGCCATCAGCCACCAGAAATACAGCAATTCATCAAATGAAGGAGGTAGATCAAAGGACATGGCTGCGTCTTTGAATCTATAATCACGGTGTTTTTCCGCATATAAGCCCAAAACCGACCGGTTGGCCACCAAATCCACGTATATTCGCTCAGCCATTTCCACAAATAGTTTAAATTTATTTAAAAGAAGCGGCGCTACTTTTCCCATTTTCTCCAAAGCCAGGGTTCTTACCCATTCACACCACTCCACCCGCTGGTAGGCCTCATGGACTGCCATGCCAACGACTATGTCGGTTTTATTCCCGGGGACGGGGTACTTTCCCAATACCAACGAGGAATCCAGAACAATATCATTTGATGCAATAGTATTATTCATTCCCGACCAGATCAGATTACCCACATTTCGGCCTATAAAGCTGGCTATTTTAATGATGGCATCTAAAAGGTGGGCCAGTTCCAAAGATTCCACAGGGGATTTATTCCGTCTCCAGAACTCGGAATACCCCTCTTCACCTGGTATTAAAAAAGTCTTGATCACATTTTCCGGTTGATCGTTTTGGCCGGCCAGCATTGTTTGCACTCCTTTCACATACCCACGCGCCACATTTACCTGCATTTCCAATAACCGGCCGTCAATCGCTGGTAAAAAGTACGTATGCACCGGTGTTTTCAGCTTCGGTGTATCTTTTCTCAAGGTGTAGGGTTAGCAGAATGGATTCCAGGTACTCCTTGTTTGTTTGCATGCTGAAGATGATGGCTTCCCTTATCGTGGCCCCGGCAGCCACCAGTTCTGCAATCATCAAGCTGGTTCTGGTTGAAACATCCATGGGCATTTCTGAATGTCCCCTCAGTTTATTCACTATCTCTATAATTTCACGGGATTGTTCCCTGCTGATACCTGTTTTTTTGGTCAAAACCTCAACTTCCACTTCTTCCGGTATATAATCCATTAAAACGGTATAGAAGCGGTCCCTTAGGGCGGGGTCCAGCATTTCGGTACCAATGAATTCTTCACCTTCGTTCATGGTGGCAAAGAAGGTAACCCCCCGGGCAACTTTCAGCATCCCCAATTCGTCCATCCAAACCTGCCTGTCTTCAGCAAGCAATGAAAACAGCATATTCAATGCTTTGGGGTGTTCGGGCCTATTGATTTCTTCAAGGTGAATTACACAATAGGGAGTCTGAATGGCTTCGGCAAATAAATAAGGGCGATAGCTTGTTTCACCCTCTTTAAGTACATATTCACCGAACAGCTGACCCGGTTCGGCTAAAATACCGATTTGAAAACTAGCCAGGGGGCGGTTATAAACCGCGGCGAACTGGCGAACCAGAGAAGACTTGCCGCAACCTTGCTTTCCCGTAACCAACACATTAACAGGGTGTTTATCGGAGATTATTTTTATTTTATTCAACATATCCCGGGTTTCCCTGCTAACATAGAAAAACGGATCTTGCTCGGGAATTAAAATGTTATCATTGATGTTCATTAAGTATGCACTCCTTTTGGCCAATTAATTAGCAATAACTCTACACCCTGTTTTTTGCTGAGTGCGTCACTGAATGGTTACTCCTCCGATGGTAGTCCGAATAACATTTTGCAATATCTCAGAAAATTGCACTACCTCTTCCTTTTCCATATTGGGCCGGCCTTTATAATTGTAGTCTTTATCTAATTGTTTATATTTTGCCTCTCCAAAGTTATGAAAGGGGAGCAAATCAACTGCCTGCACAGGACCGTCCAGGGTCCTTAGGAATTCAGCCATCATTTCAAAATTATGCTTTTCATTATTAAAGCCGGGAATCACCGGAACGCGGACAATCACTTTTTTACCCAGCTTAACCAGCTTCCGTAGATTATCATGAATAATATTATTGGGAACGCCCACAAAGGCCTGGTGCTTTAGCGAATTCATGTGTTTTATGTCATATAAAAACATATCCGCATAGGTCGCTATCTGGCTTAAATGTTCCCAACTTCCAAATCCGCTGGTTTCCACGGCCACATGGATTACTTTCTTTTTCAGTTCCTGTGCCAGTTCCAAAGTGAATTCCGGAAATAACAGCGGCTCTCCCCCGCTTATGGTTACCCCTCCACCTGATTTCCTGTAAAAAGGCATATCACTGATAGCTTCTCTGATTATTTCTTCGATGGTCAAAACCTCGCCAACTTGTTCCAATGCACCGGCGGGACATGCTAAAGCACATTGCATACACTGTGTACATTTATCCCGGTCCCTTATGGGCGGGCTTCCATCGGCCCCGGGCAATGTAATTGCCTTTTCCGGGCAAACCGCAGCGCATCTTTCACACCGCTCACATTTATCCTCATGAAAGTACAATCCCATTTTCGGCGATATGTTCTCAGGGTTATGGCACCATGGACAGTGCAAAGGACATCCTTTCATAAAAATCACCGTTCTAATGCCGGGACCGTCATCCAGGGAATACCGTTGTATATTAGTTATTAAAGGTATTTTTATTTGAGGATCCATAACTTTTCACCCCACCCCATTTATTGTTAATTAAAAAAAAGGGGGATAACCCCCATTTATTTAAAAAGTTAATTGAGCATCAATTTCAAAGGATTATATTTAAAGCAAACAATTACATTTTAACTAATGCCTGTAAACAAACAGCATGGGACCAGCTTAAACCATTTCTCTAAAGGTCATTTTCCCTGCTTCAAATTTATCGCAAGCTTCATCATCCATGTTTACCACGTGTTTGGCTATGGCCATCTGATTTGCCTGGGTTTCGGCAAGTTTAATCCTTTTGTTGGTGCATATACCTTTCATGGGGTCCACTGTATGGACCATAACCCATTTGCAGTCTGCACATTTTGGCATAATTTTTCCTCCTATGTTAAGTTATTTTGCCATGCTTTTATTACTAACTCTCGTTATCAGCTTTTTGTTTTTGCTGTTCCTCCCACAATTCTTCCATGAGAGGGTTGCATGCATTATTGGTCCCGCACTTGGGACAAGTTCTCAAGTGCTGCCCCGAACAACAACCAAGGGACATACTTGCACGCTTAAACTTTACCATATCATCTTCGTACCCACATTTAGTGCACTTCAATGTAGACTCCTCCTATTATCGAACTATATGGAAGAGCGACTGAGACCGGGGTTTAGCTTGGCAGCACCACGCCAAACCCCGGATTTAAACCTTTATTGGGCAACGCCAAATGATTGCTCGGTTCGAGCGATAATGGTATCTTGAGCGTACCTGGATAGATCAACGAAACGGGCGCTAAATCCGGCAACCCTGACAATCAGGTCGGGATATTTTTCGGGTTCTTCTTGAGCAGCCCGTAGTTCCTTGGTACTGGCAACGTTAAACTGGACATGGTCTATTTCCAGGTCGTACCAGGTATCCATGTAATCCATCCAGAGGTCGAATCCTCTTTCACTTCTCATTTGCTCTGCAGACAGACGCTGGTTCAGCAGCATACCCTTGAATTTTCTGGCATTAACTTTGGAGACAGACTTAAGCACAGCGGTGGGGCCTTTCTTATCCGCACCCATGTAGGGTGAGATACCGCCGTCGTCCGCTGCCTCACCGTGCAGCCGGCCATTGGGAGTGGGCCCTACTTTCGACCCGACAGTGACATAATGGCCCACGGATTGGCCCAGAGGCATCGGGGCAACGCCGGAATACATGATAACTTTGGAGAATTCTTCAGCCAGCATGTCATAGAACTTGACGGTAATCTCATCCGCGTAGGGATCGTCATTGCCCCACTTGGTTACATTCCAGAAATCACGCCGCATTTCTTCGTATCCCTGCCAGTTTGCTTTTAAGGCCGTGATCAGTTCCTGCATGGTATATTTCTTTTCGTCAAATATTAACTTCTTCATGGCTACCAGGGAGTCGGAGGCAACTGTATTCAATATGATATTGTGCCAGGGGTTGGGCAGCTCGACGTATCCCGATGCGTCCTGGCCAGCTTCCACACAGCCGTCGTCAATGCTGGATATAAACGGTATTTGCAGGTAGTGCTGCTCTATCATTCTGGATATATCTTTGCCCTTGATCGCCAGGCTGATGGCATATTGAATTTGTTTGCGGAACGCCTCAAAAAGCTGATCAAAAGTTTCGAATTCCTCGGCATTGCCTGTTTCCGGACCTTGCTGGATGTTGGCAAACGTAGCATCATAACCGTTATACAGTGCGATTTCAAAACACTTGGCGACAAATACGCAGCCGCCGCCCTCTGTCCTGCATTTCTGGGTCGCCCTTCTACCGGCCACACCGGGCGACATACACAGCACCAGGAGCCAATCCCGGGCTTGCTCAGGGGTGGCGCCCCACTTGATCAACTGGGAGTAGTTAATATCTTCATGCTTAATTGAGGGATAGCCAAGTCCGGCCGCGATGCAATCAAACACACGCTTTTTGGTCTCCAATCTTCCCTTGGGGTGCCACCGGAAGGCGATTGAAGGTTCGGTGGTCCTAACGCTCAGTGCCGCGTCAAGTATGATATCCGTCATATCATTGCAGGCATCGCTTCCATCCGGCTTAATGCCGCCTATGGTAAGGATGAACAGGTCATTCGATCCCGGAAAAGCTTCCCGGTGTCCCCTGTCTTTACAACTGCCGTGTTCAGAGATTTTAAGTCTTTCACATTCTACAAGCTCCTGGGCTTCATCCCGGGTCATAGGCTGGAATGACTTATCTATGACACTAATCTTGTAATAGGGATAAAGCAGCTTATCTTCCTGCTGCGCATAACCGCTGGCGTAACGCTCCAGACCGTGGGCAATTAGGAATACAAACCACTTGCACTGCACGGCGTCCCTTAAGCCTTTTGCGGGTTCCGCGGGTATCCTGTGGCAGATATCCGAGATTTCCATAAGTTCTTTTTTCCTGACCGGGTCGGTTTCAAAGTTTTCCGCAATTATCCTGGCCAGCCTGGCATGCCTTCTGGCCCAGGCAATCACAGCCTCATCGGCAATAATCATGGCCCGCCAGTTATTGATTTTGTCCATTAATGGCAGGTTTTCCGTGGCGTTCCAGGGGGTTTTCTTTAATTGCGCCATCGCCTCATCTATTTTGCCCTGGATTATTTCAATTCTTTTAAGCAGGCCGTCTTCCTGGACGGTTTCGTATGGCGGCACAATACTGTTGAACCCTGTTACAAAAGCAGGGGCTTCAACCGTACTGAATTGATAAGCCCGCTCCAGCTCATCCGGCGTATAATAGGCTTCACCTTTACGCTGCATAGTGTAGGGTTCCCAGTATTTTGCAATTTCCATGGCTTCTTCTTTTAGTTCTTCCGGGCAGTATTTGCTCCTAACCAAGTCAAGGGTAACAAAATAACTTAATTCAGGATACAGGGGGATAGCCTCCGGGTGCTCCACGTGATCCCCAACGATCAGCTCATCTTCCTGGATGATTACAGTGATATTGTTTAGGATGTTGGCGAACCCTTTTGCTCTTCTGATAACCCTTGGCTCGCCTGTGGTTTGTTTGTGAGACTCGGTGATTAATCTGGCCCGTTCAAGTCCGGTCCTGATGCTTTCATCTACAAATTCACCTGCAGAGGTATGCTTCCAGCGGCACCTGGCCTTAAGCCTTTTGGTTCTTTCCGTAATCGGCATTTAATAATTAACCCCCTTATTTTTATTGGTTCTTATTCGCCAGCAATGGAATTCTAATTGGTTTAACCGCTAATTGATTTGCCCCTTAGTTGATTTGCCTGTTAATAGATTTGCCGTTAATTGGTCAGCTTTTTCATAAAGTATTTGCAGTTATCCGCTGCCACGTTGCCCATGACGGGCTTTGACAACCAGTACTTACCCTTTTGGTCCTTTTCCTCACGCACGCAATCACCTTTCCCCGGTTTAAAATCATCCGCGTTTTCAGGGATTGCAAAAAATGATTTGCACTCTGCACAAGTAGCCACAATACCACCCTTTCCTTTTTTTATAAATTCCGTTTCAACGGAAATACTTGCTGAAACTCGTTTGCTTACTTTGACTCTACTTTTTAGAATAGTCCACTATTTAGAATATTCTGACTTTATAATGCATTCTGTCAGTGATTCTACGGGCTTTTATCATATGCGACGGCTTAAAACGCCTTGGTTGGTGCCAGGTGTTGAAAGTTTAAAATCTTTAGATTTTCAACTTTCAACACCTGGCACCACCTCACCGTCGCAGTGAAACTTAAGTTAGATTGAATCTATATTTAAGCTCATACTATTTATTTATTGATTAATTACCTGCCCTTGTATTCTGGAGGTCTCTTCTCAGCAAATGCTACGCGGCCTTCAATCCTATCCTCGGTGTCCCGGAGTATTCCCCAGAGCAGGTTTTCATAGGCCATACCTTGCCTGAGGGGCAGGTCGGCGCCGATAACAACTGCCTGCTTGGCTGCTTTTACCGATAACGGGGCATTGCCGGCGATTTTCTTGGCCATTTGTTTGGCGTAGTCTAAAAGCTGATCGGGCTCCACAACATCACTGATCAGGCCGATCCGGTATGCCTCCTCAGCATTAATACGCTCAGCCGTTAAAAGCATCTTCATAGCAATGGCCGGTGGTATGGCACGGAGCAGGCGCTGTGTGCCACCAAGGCCGGGCAGGCTGCCCACTTTAACTTCCGATAAGCCAAAAGAGGCTTTTGAGGATGCTATGCGGATATCGCAGGCAAGGGCCATTTCCAGGCCGCCACCGATGGCGTAGCCGTTGATGGCACAGATGATTGGTTTCCACATTTCCATTGGCGCAATTAAGCTTTCGGTTTCAAAATAAGTGGAAGCAAAATTCTCCTTGGGGGGCATGGTTTTCTTCATGTCCGAGCCTGTGCAGAATGATTTTTCCCCGGCCCCGGTTAAAACAGTCACTCTAATTTCCGGATCGGTTTTTATCTCGTACCAAATTTGCTTTAACTCTTCCCAGGATTCAGGATCCAAAGCGTTTAAAGCTTCCGGCCGGTTTAAGGTGACAACGGCCACATGACCATCTTTTTCAAAAAGTACGCCCACTCTTCATTCCCCTTCCTCATATTTATCTTATATTTTTAATACTTTTAAAATTTAAATTTAAATTAGCAGCACAGCGAAAATTACCTATTAAACAACTGCCCGCAGGTATTTTCCTTTTCCCCGGCGATTATATTTCAACTTTCAACTTTCAACTTTCAACACCCGGTACCAATTCTCTGCAGTGTTAGCGCTCCAGTGCAAATGTATCATAAACTTTGTTATTCCTGGTTAATTCCCTGGCCACCAGCCAGCGGTGTATCTCGGACGGGCCTTCTACAATGCGGAAAATACGTACCAGTCTGTAGATGTATTCAATGGGCATTTCCTTACTTAGGCCCAGTCCGCCATGCACTTGAATTGCCCGGTCCGCTATGCGGGTAAGCATCTCGGTACAAAATACCTTGACCATGGCTGCTTCCAAACGCAAATCTTTAATCCCCTGGTCCGCTTTCCAGGCGGCATGATAAACCATCAGCCGCGCGGCATGCAGGTCCATCATTGAATTGGTGATCCACCACTGCACAGCCTGGCGATCCGCCAGGGGCTTGCCGAAAGTGGTTCGAATATTGGCTTGTTCAATCATTAATTTAATCAGTCTGTCCGCCAGTCCGCAGCAGCGGGCCCCCAGCTCCATACGGCGCACGCCAAAGCGGTTCTGCAGTGGGATAAAAGCCTGCCCAACCTCACCCAGTACTTGACTTTCATCCAGTTCCACATTATCGTAAACAAGCTCATAGGATACCATTTCTCCGATAACCGGAATATTGCGGACAACAGTCAGGCCGGGTGTGTTCTTATCCACCAGGAAGGCGGTAAAACCGCCCCTTTTGCCCTTTTCCCTATCCGATACCGCAATGGTGATGAAGAAATCGGCCTTATGGGCAAAACTGATGAACATTTTGCTGCCGTTTAATACCCACTTATCTCCCCGGCGGTCGGCGCGCAATTGGATACCGCCGGCGTCGGTGCCCGCGTTGGGCTCGGTCATAGCCAGGGCGGATATTTTTTCTCCCCGAGCATAGGGCAAGAGGTATTTTTCATATTGCTGCTCATTGCAGCAGGACAGTAAATAATTCAGGTTCGGTGCATCGGGAGGAAGCGTCAAAGGAACAATGGAACGGTTCATCTCCTCCACCACAATGACCTTGGCCAGGTAGCCCAGTTCCTGCCCCCCGAATTTCTCCGGGACGTCGATACCCCATAGGCCTAATTCATTTGTTTTTTCCAGCAGCCTCTTTTCATCTTCGGGGGGAATGACGGGCGTGTCCGACAGACCTCTTTCCGCTTCCCGGTTGATAATGGTTTGTTCCAGTGGAAACATTTCTTTTTCGGTAAACTTGCGCACCATCTGTTTTAGCATTACATACTCTTCAGGTAAGGAAAAATCCATAGGTGCTCCCCCTTATGTTAAAAGTAACCCGGTAAATATGGTTTTTTATTATTATTACAGCGAAAATTACTTATTGAGCCATTACCCCTGATCGTCTTCATTTTCAACTTTCAACCTTTCAACACCTGGCACCATCGCTGTAGTGTTATGCAAACACTTGATCAGCTTCTAATTGCTTATACTCCCGGTCGTCCATATTTAAAAATTCCTTCATTACTTCCTCAGTATGCTGGCCCAGTAAAGGCGCGGCTGTTTTGTACTGGGCAGGCGTTTTGGACATGTGGACTGGACAACCGTTATACGCGCTTACCCCTATTTCCGGGTGGTCCAGGTAAACCCAGTGGCCCCTTGCTTGCATCTGCGGGTCTTCCAACATATCCTTGGCATTTAGCACCATGCCGGCCCGCACTCCGCTGCCGGCCAATTTTTGCATCAGTTCATGGCCGTCTTGCCCACTGGTCCATTTTTCAATCATGCTGTCCAGCTGATCCTGGTTGGCCATCCGCCCTTCTTTGGTGGCGAATTTGGGGTCATTGGCCCACGCCGGATTACCCATTACATTTTTCAGGGACTCCCATTCGCTGTCATTGTATACGGCTATGCCGATCCACCTTTTATCGCCCGATGTCCGGTAAACCCCGTGGGGTGCCGCATTGAGATGCCTGTTGCCGATGCGGCTTTGTTCACGGCCGTTGACGGCATAATCCATGACCGCAACCGGTTTCATGCAAATCGCTGCTTCCGACTGCGGGATTTCAATAAATTGCCCTTTACCGGTTTTATTGCGGTGTCTGAACGCCGCCATAAGGGCAAAAATTGTATGGGTCGGCACTGCAACGTGGTCGGAGTAGTTTGTTCCCGTACCGAAAGGAGGCTGGTCGGGAAAACCGCTCAGGTGGTTGAAACCGACCAGGGCGTTAAGCGTGGCCCCGAATCCCATGTAAGAGCTGTGCGGACCGGATGATCCTTGCATTGACATGGTGACAAATATGATATCTGGCTTAATCTTTTTAACGTCTTCGTAGCCCAACTTCCATTTTTCCATAACCCCTGGTCTGAAGTTATTAATTACCAGATCGCTCTTTTCAATTATCCGGGCTGCGACATCACGGGCTTTAGGGTGTTTCATATTTAAAGAGATACTTTGTTTATTGGGGTTGCGGTTGCTGAAATAGCCGCTTCGATCTACCCCGGGTATGCCGTCTTTAAATGGTCCCGTCATCCGCAGTATTTCAGGCTTGCTTTTTGTTTCAATCTTAATCACCTTGGCACCATATTCGCTCAAGAACCGGGTGGCTATGGGACCGGCTCCTACCCAGGTAAAGTCGGCTACAATAATTCCATCAAGCGGCATCTTCTTTGACAACCACTACACCCCCTTTCACCAGCACTGCTATTTGATCAGGTGTATACCCCAATTCCTGCAGAATCTCACTGGTGTGCTGCCCGAAAACCGGAGCCGGTTTACTCAGCTCCCACTTCATCTCAGTCATATCATAAGCAGGACCGGGATAATGGATCTCGCCCCCCAGTGCTTCATGGTACATTGTTTTGAAAAATTTCCGGTATTGCAGTTGGGGATTGTTGTAAACATCCTTGGGGCTGCTCACGGGGAAAACACAGCATTTGCGGCGCTGGCTTTCCTCATATAAAAACAGCTTATCTTTATTCATTAGGAAAGGTTCAACGATTTTCTTGAATGTTTCTACCGATTCCTCTTTGCGGCGATACAGCGGGTCCAACCATTCATCGCCCCTTAGAACTTCAGCGCCTTCAATTTTATCTTCGATCAGCCAATCAACGAAGGGATCCCACAGGTAGCGGTTTTTACCCATGGCCGCCATTACAAAGATATACCCGTCCCGGCAGGGATATGTACCATATCCGGCTTCCGCACCGATTAAGCTCCTGCGGATTATACCTTCCAGGTCATAGTATTGCACCGCGTTTTCCAGGGCGGTGGATACGCTCTCCTGCATGGAAACATCCAGAAACTGTCCTTCTCCGGTTGCTTCAGCATGATACAGGGCGATGATACTTCCCATTGCCGCATACAGTGAACCCATCATATATGCTTGATCGCCGTATGCCCGGGAGGGTTTTTCATCATCTTTGCCGGCCAGGTATAAAAAGCCACCCATAGCCATGCATACCAGATCCGACTGCGGAAAATCTTTATACGGGCCATCCTGCCCAAAGGGGGTTATGGCTACATGAACAAGCTTTGGGTTTACAGCGCTTAATTGACTGTAGCCCAGTCCCAGTTGGTCAAGGTAACCGGGGCGTTCGTTCTCGATAAGGATGTCGGCTGTTTTTACCAGTTTAAGAAATATTTCCTTACCTTCCTCGGTGGTTATATCCAGGACCATACCTCTTTTGTTGGTGTTAAAGTACTGATATTCAAGACTTCCTTCGGTACTGGGCACATCTTTGTAAAAAGGTTGATACCTTCTAGCCGGGTCACCTTGAGGCGGTTCGATATGAATTACATCGGCGCCAAGATCGGCAAACATCTTTCCGGCACAACTGCCAACCTCACCGGCCAATTCCAACACCCGCACATCCGCGAGTGGACTTGTTTTTGATTCCATTCTGTGTCTTTACCTCCTCTCTCACCTGCCGCATTTGGTTATATCGCGGCAAGCCAAGAGTTCCTGCTTACCGGCAGCCCAGTGTGAGCTGCCAATACTCCAGTATCCCCTTCCGAGGGGAAGGGGATAAAACCCCTTCAAAATTAAACCAGTTTACATCAACCCGCAAATAAGCTCCGGCCACCGCAGATAAAGATAGTTTGCCCGGTAATGTAACCTGCTCCCTCACCGGCAAAGAACAGCACTCCATTGGCGATGTCATCAACGGTGCCGATTTCTTTACCGGGTTGTTTATTCCTGAGCCGTTCTTGGATCTCGGGCGTAAGAATTTGCCATAGTGGTGTGTCGATTAAACCGGGTGCGATACAGTTTACGGTAACACCTTTCCTGCCCAGCTCCAGGGCCAGTGTCCTGGTGAGGCTGACTATACCGCCTTTGGATGCCGAGTAGTTGGCTTGCCCCGGGCCGCCCAGCCAGGCCCTTGAGGAGATATTGATGATTCTACCGTAACCTTGATTTCTCATATATTCAGAGGCTACTTTAGCACAGAAGAACGCGCCTTTCAGGTTGACGTTTAATACGATGTCCCAGTCTTCTTCGGTTAACTTTCTGATTGATTTGTCCCTGGCTACCCCGGCGTTGTTGACCAGAATGTCAATTTGACCATATTGTTCAACTGTTTTATTGAACATTGACTCGACTTCAGCCAGTTTGGTTATATCTGCAACTATACCCATGGCTGTGCCACCGGCTTCAAGGATTTCTCCCACAACACGGTCAACCTTGGTGTTGTCAACGTCGTTAACTACTACTTTGGCCCCGCACTTGGCCAGTTTCTTGGCTATTCCTTCCCCTATGCCGCCTCCCGAACCTGTGATTAGAGCTACTCTATCTTTAACTTGCATATCCTTTTAACCTCCTTCCAATTAAAGCATTAAACGGATAGTGAACTGTAGATACTCTTGCCGCCGCAGATAAATATGGTTTGCCCGGTAACGTAATTGGATTCGTCAGAAGCAAAAAACAGAACGCCATAAGCAATTTCCTCCGGCTCCCCGATTCTGCCCACGGGCTGGAGTGCCAGCAGATTTTTTTGCACTTCTTCCTTTAACATATCGAATAAAGGAGTTCTGATAATCCCAGGCGCTATACAGTTAACCGTGATTTTATGTTTGGCCATTTCCAGTGCCAGTGTTCTGCTAAGACTTACCACGCCACCCTTGGATGCTGAATAGTTGGCCTGCCCCGGCCAGCCCAGCCAGGCCCGGGACGAAATATTGATAATCCGCCCGTATTTCCTTTCCCTCATGTGGGCTATGGCTGCCTGGCAGGTATTAAACATTCCTTTAAGGTTTACATTAAGTACACTGTCCCAATCTTCCTCAGTCATTTTAAGAAAGCCCTTGTCTTTGGCAATCCCCGCATTGTTGACCAGGATGTCAATACTGCCGAAACGCTCCACGGTTCTATTAATCATCATTTGGACCTGTTGTCTTTGTGAGATGTCCGCAACAAAGCCCAATGCTTCTCCGCCCGCGTTTTTTATATCTTCTGCAACTCTCATCACATTTTCTTCATTAATATCGTTGATAACCACCCTGGCCCCGTTTTGCGCAAGGGTTTTGGCTACCACTTCCCCGATTCCGCCCCCGGAACCGGTAACCAGAGCAACTCTATCTTGCACACTCATTGCGTTATCCTCCTCCCGGTAAATTCAATTAATGTTTCATGCTGGTTGATTAACGTGTAAGTATATGCATTGTGCAGGCTGCATTATCCAAACCGTATACCCCGCCGCCCGTCACATGGGTTATGGCGGCTTTACAGTCCGGCACCTGACGGGCTCCGGCATCGCCCCGTAATTGCCAGGTTGCCTCTACAATCTGAGCGGCTCCGGTACAACCGGTTGGGTGACCGCATGATAACAGGCCTCCCCGGGGGCTGAATACTACCTTGCCACCGTAATCGGGACCGCCGCTTCTGATAAAGTGGCCCGCTTCACCATGTTTACAAAAGCCCATGGCTTCATAATATAAGAATTCTCCAATGGCAAAGGCGTCGTGACACTCGACCATGTTGATATCATCGGGACCCACGCCTGCCATATCATAGGCTTTTTTGGTACATCTAATGGTAATTTCCATCTCTGTCATGTCTCTGAAGTCGTTTCTGAATATGCCGGAAGTCAGTGAGCTCGCTGCTATACGGACCAGCTTGCTGCCCAGCTGCAGCGCTTTTTCTTTGGTGGCGACGATTACTGCCGCGCCACCGTCGGCGTTTGGACAGCACATCAGCATGGTGAGGGGATCGGCAATCGTCCTGGCGCTTAACACTTCCTCAACGGTAATTGGCTGCTGGTAAGAAGAATACGGGTTCATCGCTGCATGCCTGCGGTTTTTAACCGAAACCAGGGCTAAATCAGTTGGTGTGGCATCAAACTCGTGCAGGTAACGCTGGGCCCGCATGGCATATATACCTGCCATTGTCGCCCCCTGGATCCCTTCGGGGTCTCTGGGGTCCGGTGCCAGTCCGGTGCCGGCTGCTCTTGAACTGGAAAGGTGTTGCACGCCTATGCCCATGGCTACATCACTTTTGCCCGTCGCCACATCTTTATACGCCAGGTGGACGGCTATAGCCCCACTGGAACAAGCGCTTTCCACGTTGGCCATGGGAACGCCGCCCAGCCCGAGGGTTCCGCAAACACGCTGGCCGAAACATACGCTGCCGGACAGACCTCCCATTTCACCGATAAATATGGATTGAATTTCTTTAGGTGAAATACCGGCATCTTTGACTGCTGTATGGATTGCTTGTCTTCCTAATTCATCAGCGGTTACGGGTGCCTTTTTATATATCTTGGTCATACCTACACCGATAATATAAACATCTCTATAATTCACTATTTAGTTGCACCTCCTATGTGAAAGTTATCACAAAGTATATGGCTTAAATGCCCATCAAAAAGGATCTACCCCATATATCTATTAACATTGCTGTTTGAAAACAATTTTTACACTGCAGGTGTGAATTTATAACTAATAACGTCTTTGCCGCTGGCGTCTTCCCTAATTACTCCGGCCTTTACCTCCATTTCCATGCCTATTTTTATCTGTTCCTTTATTTTCTCAACATCAGCACCTACTTCAATTTGCGCGCCAACCCTTACGCCTTCCTCCGGGAAATCAATATATCCAAAAGCCAGGGGTGGTTTGATGCCCTTTTGCGGAGTGTACATGATCGTATAGGTATAAAGTTTGCCTTTCCGCAGCTCCCTTTTGTCGAATTTTTCTGACCAGCAATTGGGACAGTACGGTAGTATGGGAAACCACGTTTTACCGCATTCCTCGCAGCGGAATGCTATCAAATATGGCTTCTCTCCTCCTTCTGGTATTACAAAAAAATCTGGATGATAAATGACCTGCTCTTCCAAAGGAATACCCCCTCTTTTTAAATATTTAATTAAACATTTAACCCCAAAAGTTAAATCTTTATAAACCTTGAATAATTTTTAGTGCCAACTGGATAGCCAGGTTTGTTTCCTGGTCACTCAGGTCAATATTGGCAATTTCGGTAATACGCCTTAGCCTGTACTTAATAGTGGAGGAACTCATAAATCCCTTGCGGGCTGACTTTTCCACGTTACAGTTATTTTTATAGTACAAATCCAGTGTAAATATTAGATTGGAATTATGCTTTTGGTCATATTCCAAAAGACAGCCGATTGTTTTATCAACAAACCTTCTCAGCTGCTCAATGTTGATGTTCAATAACCCCAAAACCGCAATTCGCTCATAGGAGCTGCACTTGTTTTCGAATCTCAAAGACTTTATTGTTTCAATGGTAGTACAGGCGTCATGATAAGAGGAGTTAAAATTAGCCACCCCGGTGCACGGTGAGCCGATTCCTATGTACCACCTGTAATTTGGGAAGGTGATTTTGAAGAGTTTTTCCAAATTCTCAATTACTTCTTGCAGGTAGCGGTCGGTATTCTTGCGTGATTTGCCGATTAACGATAATGTACCGATAAAATAATTTTTCTTTCCAATGAGCACCATACTGTCAGAAACCTGTTTAATCACGCGTTCCAAGGCCTGGCAAAGGTTTCCCAGCCTGTTTACGGTGTCGCCCTGCAGTTCCGTCTGCCCGTTGGAGTCCTCATCAATAAGCTCAACAGCAAACACCCTATACAATTGTGATAAATCCATCCCCAATTCTTTGGCTCTAGTCATGGTGCCGTCTTCATTTTCGTGGCTATTTTTCAAAAGTTCTTCCAGAAAGTCTTTTTTAATCCTGCGCTCGGTTTCAAAAGCAGCCTTTTGCTTCAATATCTCCAGCGCTATTACAGTGGCTACCTGCTCCATGGCTATGGATTCCAACTGGTTATGGGTCTTGTTTTTTTCCAGGGTAATTACAAATCCAAGGCTTTCTTTGCTGGCCGTCACCGGTACTATAAACATTTCGAAATGGCCGTATTTGTAAAAAATGTGTGCGCGTTTATCATCAACATTGAGCTGTTTTTCTTTAAAAAGCGATAATTCCTGCTTTAGTGTCGGGTCCTGCACGGCAGTATGCCAGAACTCTTTTAAATCAAAATCGTCTTCCTGACCGTAAACAGACATAATATTATAAAACTGGTCTGTAATAATTACGGACTTATTCACAATCGAACCTAAATTGCGAGCTATCATTTCCAACCCGTGGCCCTCCAACACTACAGAAGTAAGTTGGCTGTGAATATTAGTAGCCTTCTGCAAAGCATCATGTTCAGCATAAAGAAGCTTGTTTACCCTGTATAATTCATCTACCTTTTCCTTCAGATCACGATTGGTTTGCTCATACGCTCTTGCATTGCCCAGTGCGATAGATGATTGTGTAGCCAGTAAGGTTAACAGTTCCTGGTCGTTCTGGGTAAATTGTTTACCGTTTACTTTGTTGATAACGATAATGGCGCCGAATAGCTCTTTTGAATCCAAAGGTATATAGATAAGATTTCTTACCCTTATGCTGCCGGATCCCAAATCAAGAACTTTTTCACTGTTTTCCCAAACCATGGGCTGGCGATTCTTTAGTATGAATGCTGCAATATCGCTATCGCCGGCAAAAACTTTCGTGGCTACTTCACTTCGGTTGATAGTTTCATATAGTACTGCCTTTCCGGATTGCACATTTACAATGGCCAGGATGACCTTTTTAGCATTAAACAACCTTTGGGCGTAGGTAACGGTTTTTATAGGCATGTTGGATGATTCAAGGCTCATTCCTATATCAATGATGGCACTGTTTAAATGCTTCAGTAGGCTTACCCGTTCCCTCTCTTCCTCCAGCATAGTCTGCAAGCTTTTCATGATCATATTTTGCTTTAAGTCATCAATAACCCGGTTTTCCTGTCCATTCCACTCCTCCAGGGATCGTAATTCCAGCTTGCAATAAGGATCCCCCATACCCTGACACATGGTCTCGATACCAACTACTTGACTGCCCATAAAACCCGACGCATAGCCACTGGCATATCCGGTTAAGCTCCAGCAAACAGGCTCGTTTGCCCGGCCATGCTTTTGCAAATGTTGTTCAGCCTCGTAGGAGTTGCGCCATATTGCGGTCATATGAAAAGTGCCCCGGCTGCGGTCATATTCCAGTGACTCGCAAGTAGAATGTACTATACCTTCCAGGGTGTGCATTTTGGGTCCGGCCAGCAACCAATCCGCATCGCTTTCAAAATAATAAAGATTCTTAAATGCTACTACATCCTTCATGCCGGATCTATAACCAAAGCGTGTCAGGACGTTGCGGGCAATATCATAGCCAAGGTTTTGGATTAGTTCCTCCCGTAGCTGGAAAATGGTCTCGGACTCCATCAATAACAGGCGGTTTTGGTTAAACCTGATGAGTCCTTCATCTTTATTTACAGTTAGGAGGTCGGTAAATACCGGACCGGAAATCACAAGCAATACCCCCTACTATTTAATACCAATTTTATTTATATAATCTCTATTATGAATTTTTAGTATGTTTCATATTTTCTGATAACAATATAACATATTGAAGTTGGACTGAATATACCTTAAATAGGCGAAAGATTGTGATAATTTTTTGACTAATGTAGGTTATATAATTTCGAACACTCATTATAATAAAGGACTAAATATTCGAAGAATGATCTGCAAAAACCTGGTAGACCATTTAACGGCCACACAATTTTCAGCCTGGATTTGGATACAGACTTTTAACGTGCTCAGAAAATCTTCTTTAAGTTGGCTGACTGCTTTAGATTTGTACAGCCATACGCCGCATTCAAAATGCAAATACAAACTTCTGAAATCAAGGTTGGGCGAACCTACCGTAGCCAATTCATCGTCAGCCACAAAGGTTTTGGCATGCATGAAGCCGGGTGTGTATTCGTATATTTTCACTCCCGCCTCAATAAGCTGCGGGTAATATGACCGGGTAACCGGGTGTATATACCATTTATCCGGGTAATAGGGTGTAATAATCCTTACATCCACCCCATTTTGGGCAGCCAGGCAAAGGGCGGTAACTATTTCATTGTCCGCAATAAGATATGGTGTATTGATATACACATAATCTTTAGCTTTATTAATGATGTTGAGATAAATATTTTCAGCCACCAGGTGCTCATCGAGGGGCATATCGGCATAGGGCTGAACATATCCATCGGACGCACACGAAAGCCTGTCACGGTTAAACACCATGTATTTTGTATAGTCAGTATCCATTGGCCTTGTTGCATTCCAAAGGTGCAGGAACATAACGGTAAAACTCCAGGCCGCATCACCTTTGATCATAATGGCGGAATCTTTCCAATGGCCGTATTTGCGATAAGCATTAATATATTCATCCGCCAAATTAATGCCCCCGGTAAAAGCAACCCGCCCGTCAATAACAACTATTTTTCTATGGTCGCGATTGTTCATGCGCAGCGATAAAACCGGTGAAACAGGATTAAAGGCTACACATTGAATACCCAAACCGGTTAGTTTTTGGTTGAACCCGGATGGCAGGAGATAAATGGAGCCCACATCATCATACATAACTCGTACTTCCACTCCCTCCCCCACCTTTTGCACCAAAATATCCAGGATGCTGTCCCACATCAGGCCTTCTTCCAGAATAAAAAATTCCATAAATATATAATGCTTTGCTTTGCCCAATTCTTCTTTTAATTTTTCAAACATAACTTCACCGGGAGACAAATATTGGGTGGTGGTATTTTTGTATATTGGAAATAATGAAGTGTTCAAAATGTATTTGGATTGGTTGGCTATGTTCTTATCCAGGCCTTCCAATTCATCGATAATTTTCCGGTCCTGAGCCAGCAAACCGCTGATCTTCATGAATTCCTTCATGATCCTTTCCTTAAATCTCTTCATGGGTTTGTTATTCCCAAGCACAAAATACAGCAGGGTGCCCAAAATAGGCAGAATCAATATAGGTATAATGATGGCAATCTTATAAATCGGGTTGCTGCGGCTGTTAATAATTTTTAGTACCAGCAGGGTACTAAGCACCCAAAACAAGCCCTGCATATAGATGAAATAATCATTTAATTTCCAGACAAAAACCACTAAAAAAGATATTTGTGCAATGATGGCTATAACTACCATGGTCATCCTGTTGAAAATAAAGTTAAATAGCTTCTTCATCTACCTTGTTCTCCTCCGTGCAAAATGCCGTTATGAATTGTTCTTTAGCAACACAAGTCTGTTCTGTGCTAAATTAATTTTAATACATTACATGAGGCTTTGGTTAATTAAAAGAATATATGAATGCACGGAGAAAGTGAGCGGCGGGGTTACCGCAAAGCTGGAACCGGAGTAGGCTTGCAACATAAAAGCGCCTCAAACCGAGGCGCTTGTTGCTTAACCTAACAACTGATTACTCTAAGTAAACGGAAATCTTCTTACTCTCACTATCCCAGTCTACCTCGGCGCCGTAAGTTTCAGCTACATAACGAACGGGCACGCAATCGGCACCATCGGCAATGACCAATATATCCTGCATCAGTATTTCTGTTAATTCAGCCCCCAAGCCTTGGGCCAGCACATCCGCCGGCAGGTAAGCACGACCTTCTTCAATAAAGGGAGCCACGGGCAAGTCAACCAGCGATGCATTTACTTCGGCGGTAGTGGAACCTATTGCATAGTAATCATAGCTACTTTCCATCGGCAGAGCCGGGTCAGCGGCCCAACCTGTCAATGAGGCATCATAATTTTGCACATTGGTATAACCAAGGATTTGTGTCAACACAAAATACTGAACAGTTGCAGTTGTCCCTGTGTTGCAATAGGTTATTACCGGGGTATCGGCCGTAATACCCTTGGCGGCATAAATTTCCGCTAGTTCCTGGGCGGATTTTAATGTTCCGTCACTATTATAGTTATCACTTTCACTGAGTAAAGATGTTCCGGCTATGTGCCCGCTGCGCGCGGCCTTATATTTTTTACCTTGATAGTAATTTTCATCCCTGCAGTCGATAATTACCGTATCGGTACCAAGCGCAGATTTTACTTCATCAGTAGTTGCCACAGCATCCTGATTTACATCTTCCGCTGTCAAGGTGTATACCGAAGCAGCAGGTGTTACCGGGTCGGTGGAAACATCATAACCCGCCGCTACCCAGGTATCAAAACCACCGTCCAGCAATTGGGCGTTTTGGTGGCCGTATATGTGAAACGTCCACCATAAGCGCGCGGCATGCTTAAAGTCATTACCTGCGCTGTATATAACCACCTGGCTTTCTTCAGCCACGCCGGTTTTGCTCAGTAACGCCGAAAACTTTTCCGGTCCGGCAGCCATTTGCTTAACCCCGGCCAGCTCTTCGAAAAACTCGGATGTTTGTACCGACACAGCCCCCGGGATATGCCCCGCACCATATGCATCAGCAGCCCTGACATCAATAATAACCACGCCTTCACTATCTACAAAACCGTTAAGTTCCCCGGCTGAGATTACAGCATTGCTCTGGGCGGCAAACGCCGGCACGGCCAGCAGCAGACAGAAAAGAGCAACAAAGGTTATGCATAAAATCCATTTACTCTGAAACATTTCCTTACCTCCCTTAAATTATTTTATACAGCTACAAACGCGCTATTTGGTCTAACCCTCCCTCCTAATTCACCTCCTAATTCAAATACCGTAATATTCTTTATGAGCTGTTATTCTCCTCTTTATTCTTACCCAAAAAAATTACATAAACATTGAAAAAATCCATTAATAATCTTTTAAACTTAATTAGAGCTTTTATGATATTTTATGACTTATTTAGCTTAGATCCGCTTTTAAAAAACAATAAGTAGCTATTTTAAGTGTATTATGATAGAATTTAGCCAAATCTTGGATTATAATAGGGTCAACATTTAGTGCTATACTTATTTTCGGAAGCCAAAAATAACCAAATAGTCCGCAAGCCATGTAATTACAAGGACTTGCGGACTTGTTATTTTGCGAGGAGTTGTAGTGTAATTTTAGTGTTTTTTGGTTTTCCCGAAATTTTTTTTGATTTCTTGAAGTGTCATGGCTTTTCTGCCAAAATCCGTACCGAAAACAGCATTGCACTCATCCGTGACCTCGTCGGCAAAATCAAACAACCATAAATTTTGATCCAGGTGACTGCATGCTACATTCTGCAGAGTTTCTGTTATTTTGGATATGGTATATTTGCCGCCGAGTCTCATTTCAACGATTCTTGCAATCAAAAGGGCGATAAAACAGATGAGGAAATGCGCATTAATATGTTCATTGGTACGAAGATATACCGGCCTTGTACCGAGGACGCTCTTAGTTACTTTGAACGATTCTTCTATGCGCCATAGCCCCCTGTACATTTCAATGATATGTTCATCTGCATCGTCAAGCTCGCTGGTCACAATGGCATAATATCCGTCATATTTTTCCTCGTCCTCAATCTTCCTGGTGTCAAGCACAAGGGTGTCTTCTGTGTTCATTATTTCCCCGGTTTCTTTGTCGATTTTGAGGTTTTCAATATATCCGGCGGCACCGTAGTCAAATGTACGCCGGTATTTTGCAGGGTTTTCTATCATCCTGACTGCCTTGGCAATCGCTTCTTCCCGTTTATGCTTTGCCCTAGCGGCATATTTTTCACTGTAGAATACAATCCATTTCTGTTCTACGGTTTCTTTCTTTTTGATTTTTTTCTTCCCGATTTGCTTCACCGTCACATTGATTTCTGCATCAGGGACAAGCTTGGACTTTAACTTATAACTGTCCGTGAGTTGCCGGTACCCTGTTTCGTCAAGCACCCACTGCTTGAAATCTTCGCTTGCGCCCCTGACGCTTTTGCTGTAAATATACCCATCCCCAAGTACAGTGCTGTAAGCTATATTGTCCCCGCTGTTAAGCCCTTTGTCCGCGACTGTTATTATCCGCCGTACGCCGAATTTTTTCTTCACTTCTGTCAGGACTGGCATAAGCGTTTGTGAATCGTGCGTGTTTCCGGGGAACAGTTTATATGATATAGGCAGACCGAGCTTGTCAAGCAGCAGGCCCATTTGGACAATAGGGTCTTTCCTATGTTCCTTCGATGGCCCTTTCTTTCGCAGATCGTCCTGCCTGTCTATTTCGAAGTAATAGTTTGTGACATCATAGTAGACAAGGTCAGTATCCCGCCCATAGTGCGCTGTAACTATTTCGTGAAGATGCTGCTGCAATGCGCCAGACATCTTGTCGAAGTGCGTAAGCGCGTCATAGACATCGTCAAGCGAGAACTTGAAATTGTCAAAGAAACGTTTTTTGTTTAGTACCGACGCCCTTTTTGAGCCGGGGTATAAAAGTCTTGTGTATACAAGCAGGCGCATAATTGCGTCTGTGTTGAAAATGAAGTTTTCGTGCCTGCGTGCATTTTTTAGGAATATATCTATTTCTAGCTCGTGATATATCTCGCTGAAAATGATATACCCGTAGTTTTTGCGGTTTGCGTTATTGCGGTCAATTTGGCCGGTCATGTCAATGGTGATGGTCACGCTCTTTGCTGCCTGGCGCTCCTTATCCATTGCTGCCGCAACTGCTGTGAAGTGGGCAACGGGGTCGTCATATTCCTTTTTTAATTCATCAAGATAACCAACCTTTTGAACCGTTTTTTGTTTTGACTTTCCTTCCTTGTTCCGGTACCCCTGCACTATGGACAAATATGTCCTGCCTGTCTGCTTCGAGTAGGTTTTTCGTAGATACATATGCGTAGCCCCTTTATTCTGCTATTCTATCTCATTGCACATATTTACACAACACATATTCGCAAAAACTTGACAAAAAAATTAAGCCCGCAGGCCTTGGCTTCCTTTGCTTTTTGGTTCACCCTCTTTTTTCAATGCTTCCGAAAAGACGAATTTAGCCAAATCTTGGATTATAATAGGGTCAACATTTAGTGCTATATACAAAATCAACAAACTGGCGGCATAGGCTAAACATTCCATATAATGATATCCAGGAGGTAGGCAAATGGGATTGACCCAAACCTTAACTAATAATGTTGAAGAAATTGCACATGAAACAGCGACGGTATTAAAGAATTTAGATATTCCTTTAATTAATGAGATTGAATACTCTGACTTGAGGCATCAAATGCGCGAATTGGTCCACCAATTGGTATTAGCAATTAAATCAGGTGTAGATGAGGACTTTATTAATTTTTTTTACGATTTAATCTGTCATAAAGTCAGCGAAGGCTACAGCATTAATGATATTCAAAAAGTAATGACGATATTACGTGATAAGTTAATAGACGTACTTGAGCGTGAATTTTATGACCAACCGGACAAGATAATCAAGTACTTGAAGATATTAACCAATATTATCGGCGAATCCAGGGTTCGCATGGCCAAGGTGTACATGGAGGTACGGGAGAATACAATAATCAAGCAGCAGCAGGCTCTCAACGAGTTGTCAACTCCAATAATACCGCTTTTCGATAAAATTGTGGTGGTACCTCTGGTTGGTACTGTCGATACCTTTCGAGCAAAGCAAATAATAGAGCATTTATTAAACGCCATAGTTTCCCAGCAGGCGGAAATTGTAATCATTGATGTCACCGGGGTGCCGATAATCGATACAGCCGTCGCCCAAAACTTGCTTAATGCCGCCAAGGCATCCAGGTTATTGGGCAGCACTTGTATTTTAGTGGGTATCAGCCCTGATATGGCCCAAACCATTATTAAGCTGGATGTAAATTTATTTAATGAAATCATCACCAATACAAACTTGAAAAAAGGTTTGGAAACAGCACTTGGTATGATTGGCTTGGAAATAAACGCCATGCAAAAAGGTAGGTGTATATAATCCATGGAAATTCCTATTTTAAAAATAGACAACTGCTTGGTAGTATCCATACAGGGCAGCTTATCCGACACAGCAGCCCTTGATCTTCAGGAAAGCCTGGCCAGGGACATATCACAGCAGGAACCCGTGGGAGTACTGGTAGACCTGACAGCGGTGGAAATTGTAGACAGCTTTGTGGCAAAAGTACTAGGGGATATTTCTTCCATGTCCAAGCTGATGGGTGTTGATGTGGTGGTAACCGGCATACAGCCTGGTGTGGCAATTACCTTGATAGAATTGGGCATTACCCTGGGTGGTATACTGAATTTACAAAAAGGTATTGATCTTCTTCGTGCTTCGTGTAAGTAAGGAGTGTAAAATATGGAAAGCATGCAAGAAATAAATGTATATCTTAAAAATGATTTTGATATCGTCGCAGCCAGGCAGGCAGTGCGAAATGTCTCCAAATCGATGGGCTTTGGGCTAGTGGACCAAACCAGGATCACCACCGCTATCTCTGAACTGGCCCGTAATATTGTTCTCTATGCAGGGGAAGGCTCTATATATCTTAGGGTAATTAACAATGGTTTACGAAAAGGTATTGAAATATTGGCTTCGGATGATGGACCCGGGATTGTTGATATTAAACTGGCCATGCAAGATGGCTATACCACTTCCCGGGGTCTGGGTACCGGGCTTCCCGGCACCAAAAGGTTAATGGATGAATTTAGTATCAAGTCGAGCCTCGGCGAAGGGACACAGGTGATTGTGCGTAAATGGTTAAGATAGATTATGGGGTGGTCTCGCTGCCCAAGCATCAGGGTGATTTGAACGGTGACGCTTACCTGGCCTTTGTCAAGAATGATTATGCATTGTTTGCCGTTATGGACGGTTTGGGCAGTGGAGCAGATGCCTTTCGAGCTGTTGACAGGATAACTGGCTTTTTTAAAGAACATACTCATTTAAATGTCAAAGATTTGTTGTTAAATTGTCACCTTTATGTTAAAGGCGAACGCGGTGCTGCGGCAAGTGTATTGCGGTTGAACCTTGTTTCAGGCGCATTTGAATATATCGGCATCGGCAATGTCGAAGGTTATATACAGGGGGACAAGCCCGTAGGTTTAGTTAACAATAACGGCACGCTCGGCCGTGCCATACCCCATTTACCTTATGTTAATAAAGGAACGGTTCAAAGTGTTAATTATATTTATATCTTTTCTGATGGTATATCACGTAACTTTTTAAAACAAAACAGTTTGTTGCTGCAAGACCCCGGGGATATGGCCCATAAAATTGAAAAAGAATATATGAAAAATGACGACCGGACAATTATGGTTATTAAAATAGAATAACAATACAAAAAAGGGAGGGGGTTCTTTTGCATAAAGACTTCGATGAGCAATACGTTAAAATCCTTAAAAATTTTTTGGAGGACGAAAGCGAGTCTTGTTTGTACCAGGCCTCTCTATTCAGTAAAAAATTAGTAAATAATGGTATCAGGCCTGAGGAAATTATAGAGACACATTTAAAATCTTTTAAGGAAGTGCTGCAATCCTATCCCTATAGTGAATGGGTACCAAAAATCTATAAATCTTTTAATTTATTGATTGAAATTATGACCTTTTACGGTAATGCCTATAAAGAATACCTGGACCTTAAGGATAATTTGCTGCAGGCCATGTCTATGCAAGTAGCCTATAAGCGGCTGCAGGTTTATGTGGATGAAATTGAATTTATCACCCAAAGGCTGGCTTCAATAAACGAAGAGCTGGACAGAAAAGTATTGGAGCTGGGAACGTTACATAAAATAAGCAAAATCATAAACTCTGATCTAAACTTTAATAATTTATTGGATCAAATTTTGATCTGTGTCAGGGAAATTATCGACTACGAGGATTGTTATATTTATTTGATGGATAATCAATCCACCGATTTGGTATTAATTAAACACTACGAAAGTATTATCGGTCAGGTAGAAGCCAAGCGCAACATTCTACAGCAAGTTAACCAACTGGTATTAAACAAGAAGGAAAACCAGGTGATTGACTTGAAAACCCAGGCTTGGGACTCTGCTTTTTCCGGAACAGGTATGCTATTGGCTGTGCCCATGCTGGTGGAGAGCCGGATTCTCGGCATATTAAGCGTAACTACCGATCAAAAAAAGGAAATCATTGATGAATTGCTCAAAATGCTTTCTATAGTGGCTTCCCACGTGGCCATAGCTATTAAGAATGCCACTGATTATGAATATGTGAAAAAGACGGCTATCACCGACGGTTTAACCGGCGTTTTCAATCACCGCTATTTCTATGAACGTTTTAGGAGAGAACTTGATTGGTCCATACATCATGAAATGCCTGTTTCCCTGCTCATGATCGATATCGATAATTTTAAAAATTATAATGATACCTATGGGCACGTTGCCGGAGATAAACTGTTGAAGATTATTGCCGGTATATTAAGATCATGCACCAGGGATGAAGATATCATAGCACGTTATGGTGGAGAAGAATTTGCAGTGTTGTTGATAGGAGTCGCTAAAAAAGCCGCCTGCAAAATAGCCGATCGTATCAGG